>DATFGA010000314.1:0-7389 GCA_035249775.1 Nocardioidaceae bacterium
CTATCAGTACGGCGAGCTCACCGACACGAACTGCGGTTACGTCAACGACACGTCCCGCTACCTCGAGAACCCGGCGCTCTTCAACGACTCGGGGGCCGAGGTCGGCGACTCGTTCGTCTGGGTCTATGCCGTCCACCCCGAGATCGACGCCGTGCGGATCACCGCGGGCGACTACACCAAGGACCTCAGGATCTACCAGGTCGACGGAGCCGGATTCGCCGCCTTCGAAATCCCGAAGGACCTGGACGAGTACACCTCCGAGCTGCTGATCGACGGCCGGGTCGTCCCCGGCTCGGAGGAGGTGCGGGAGGTGCCGCGACCGCGGTGACCGCCTCGACCGCGGTGATCGCGATCAGAAGATTCCGCTGTAGGCGTTGAGCGCCGGCTGTCCGCCGAGGTGGGCGTAGAGCACCGTGGAGTCCTTGCCGATCTCGCCGGTGCGGACCAGGTCGATGAGACCCGCCATCGACTTCCCCTCGTAGACGGGGTCGATGATCATCGCCTCGAGCTCGCCGGACAGCCGGATCGCGTCGATCGTGGACTGCACCGGGATGCCGTACAGGTCTCCGGCCCAGCCCTCGAGCACCGTGATCTCATCGTCGCGCAGGTCCCGGCCGAGCCCGATCTTCTCCGCGGTCGCCCGGGCGATGCGTTCCACCTGCGCCCGGGTCTCCTCGAGCTTCGCGGACGCATCGATGCCGAGCACCCGCCGTGGCCGGTCCTGCCCGGCGAACCCGGCGATCATCCCGGCGTGGGTCGATCCGGTGACGCTGCAGACGATGATCGTGTCGAAGAAGACGCCCAGCTCCCGCTCCTGCTGCTCGACCTCGTAGGCCCAGTTGGCGAAACCCAGGCCACCGAGCGGATGGTCCGAGGCGCCGGCCGGGATGGCGTACGGCGTGCCGCCCGACTCTCGCACGTCGTCGAGGGCGCGCTCCCACGAGTCCTTGAACCCGATCCCGAACCCGGCCGGGTCCAGCCGGACCTCGGCGCCCATGATCCGCGACAGCAGGATGTTGCCGACCTTGTCGTTGACCGCGTCGGGCCAGTCCACCCACTTCTCCTGCACCAGCACCGCCTTCAGGCCCAGCTTCGCTGCGACCGCGGCCACCTGACGGGTGTGGTTCGACTGGTAACCGCCGATCGACACCAGCGTGTCCGCGCCCTGGGCCAGCGCCTCCGGGACGAGGTACTCGAGCTTGCGGGTCTTGTTGCCGCCGAACGCCAGACCGGAGCTGACGTCCTCGCGCTTGGCCCAGATCCGTGGACCGCCGAGGTGGTCACTGAGCCGCTCGAGCGGGTGGATCGGGCTGGGGCCGAACGTCAGTGGATAGCGGGGGAAGTCCTCGATCGGCATGGGTTCCTCGTTCTCGAGCGGGCGGATGGGGGTGTGGCGTGACTACGTCTCGAAGACCCGATGCACCTTGTGCTGGGCGGCCTGGGCGCGGGGTCGGATCACGAGCTCGTCGATGTTGACGTGCGACGGGAGGCTGACCACCCAGCCGATGGCCTCGGCGATGTCGTCGGCCACGAGCGGCTCGGCCACCCCGGCGTACACCGCGTCGTACTTCTCCCGGTCGCCGCCGAACCGGTTCAGCGTGAACTCCTCGGTCTTCACCATGCCGGGTGCGATCTCGGTGACCCGGACCGGTTCGCCGCACAGCTCGAGGCGCAGCGTCTCGGTGACCACCTGGGTGCCGTGCTTGGCCGCGGTGTAGCCGGCGCCGCCCTCGTAGGCGATCCGTCCGGCCGTGGAGCCGACGTTGACGATGATCCCGTCGCCGCTCGCGACGATCGCGGGCAGCAGCGCCTTCGTCACGTTGAGGACGCCGACCACGTTCACGTCGTACATCTGCCGCCAGTGCTCGGGGTCGGCGGTTGCGACCGGATCGGACCCGATCGCCCCGCCGGCGTTGTTGACCAGCACGTCGAGCCGGTCCCCGACGACCCGCGCCAGCTCGTTCACGGAGTCGGGGTCGGTCACGTCACAGCGGACCGGCGTACCCCCGATCTCCTCGGCCAGCGCGGCGATCCGGTCCTCGCGACGGGCCGCGCAGACCACGTGGAAACCGTCCGCGGCGAGGCGACGTGCGGTGGCCGCGCCGATCCCACTGCTGGCCCCGGTCACGACTGCGGTCCTGTTCGCCATGGCACCGATTGTGGCGGGTGGCCAGACCGGTTAGGCAACCGGATCGGGGCAGGGCACACTTTCATGTCATGCGTGCAGGGAAGATTGCGTCGATCGCCGCGTTGGCCGGCGGCGTCGCGTGGCTGGTCAAGGTCGGGCTGATCTGGGGAAACGGTGGGACGAACACCGACGGCGGGCTGGTGTCGGTGTTCTACGTCCTCGGGCTGGTGGCCCTCACCGTCGCGCTGCTCGCGGCCGGCTACTCGGTGGTGGCCTCCGCGCCGGTCTGGTTGCGGGTGCTCGTTTCGATCGCCGTGCTCGCGCTCGGCTGGATCATCTTCGGCAGCATCGACAGCGCCGCCAAGGGTGTGTACGACGGCGACGGCTGGTTGCGCGACGAGCTGGGCATCCTGATCTCGGCGGTCCTGGCGCTGCTCGGCGGCGGCATCGGCCTGCTCCGCAGCCGCCGTCATGAGCCTGCGCCCCGGGAGACGCGCGGCCGCCGCGCCCTCCGCTGAACCTTTCCCGAGTTGTCAGGCGCTGTGACCGCTATAGCGCGCGCAGCGCCTGACAACTCGGCGAAGGGCCGGGCAATTGCCATAGGTAAGGCTTGCCTAATACGATTCGGTGGTGCGTGGTGCTCCCGCCGAGCTGTCGGTGCCCTTCGTCGCCCGTCTCGGATCGTTCGGAGACCGGGCGGCATTCATCACGCCCGACGGTGTCCTGACCTACGCCGAGCTCGCAGAACGCGTGGCCGCGGTCGCCGAACAGCTGGGCACCACCCGGCGGTTGGTGCTCGTCGCGGGCTCCAACGAACTCGACCCGGTCGTCACCTACCTCGCCGCGCTCTCCGGCGGGCACCCGGTGATCCTGGTCCCGGGCGACAACGCCGGGAACCTCGCCGCGATCGAGCAGGCCTACGACCCCGACGTGGTGTTCAGCGCCGGCCGGCTCGTCGAGCGCCGCGAGGGCACCGCCCACGACCTGCACCCCGACCTGGCGCTGCTGCTCTCGACCTCCGGCTCGACCGGTTCGCCGAAGCTGGTCCGGCTCTCCGGCCGCAACGTCGCCGCGAACGCCGAGTCGATCGCCGAGTACCTCTCGATCCGGCCCACCGACGTCGCGGCGACCACGCTGCCGATGCACTACTGCTACGGGCTGTCGGTGATCAACAGTCACCTGCACGCCGGCGCCACGATCCTGCTCACCTCGCTGTCGGTCGTCGACGGCTGCTTCTGGGACCTGGTCCGGGCACACCGGGTCTCCACGTTCGCCGGGGTGCCCTACACCTTCGACCTGCTCGACCGGGTCGGCTTCGCTGACCTGGACCTGCCGCACCTGCGCTACCTCACCCAGGCCGGTGGCCGGCTGCCGCCCGCGACGGTGCAGCGGTACGCCGGCCTGGGCCGGCGTCGTGGGTGGGACCTGTTCGTGATGTACGGGCAGACCGAGGCAACTGCCCGGATGGCCTACCTCCCGCCCGACCTCGCCCTCACCTCCCCGGGCGCGATCGGGGTGCCGATCCCCGGCGGGTCGTTCCACCTGGAGCCGCTGCCGGAGCTGCCGCTGGACCGGACCGACCCGGCGGCGTCCGACGTCGGGGAGCTCGTCTACCGCGGCGACAACGTGATGCTCGGCTACGCCGAGTCGCCGGCCGACCTCGCCCAGGGCAGGGTCATCTGCGAGCTGCGGACCGGTGACGTCGCCCGCCGTACGCCCGAAGGCCTGCTCGAGATCGTCGGCCGCCGGAACCGGTTCGCGAAGATCTTCGGGCTGCGGATCGACCTCGACCAGACCGAGCGGGTGTTCGCGGACGCCGGCGTGATCGCATTCTGCGCGGACGGCGAGGATCGGCTGGTCGTGTCCGTCGACACCTCCGCGAAGCCGGTCGACGCCGACCTCGTGCGCCGGCTCGCCAAGGAGAGCTTCGGCCTGCCGCCCGGAGCGGTCTGCGTTCTGGAGCTGACCGAGGTGCCCCGGCTGCCGACCGGGAAACCCGACTACCGGGCGATCGCCGGGCAGGCCGCGTCCGCCCCCTGCCGCGAGGCAGCAGCCGGTACGACGGGCCCGCTGCTGCGGCAGCTCTTCGGAGAGGTCCTCAACCGCGACGAAGTCACCGACCACGACACGTTCGTCACCCTCGAGGGCGACTCGCTGTCCTACGTGGAGATGTCGATCCGGCTGGAGGAGGTGCTGGGGCACCTGCCCGCGAACTGGCACCTGACCCCGATCGGCGAGCTCGCTCCCGCGACCGGACGGCGGCGGAGAGGCTTCCGCTCGCTGGAGACCAACGTGCTCCTGCGGGCGGTGGCGATCGTGCTGATCGTCGGCTCGCACGCGAACCTGTTCCTGCTCGCCGGCGGGGCGCATGTCCTGCTCGGCGTCGCCGGGTTCAACTTCGGCCGCTTCCACCTGACCGAGTCACCGCGCCGCGAACGGGTCCGCCACCTGGCCACCAGCATCGCCCGGATCGTCGTGCCGTCCGTGCTCTGGATCGGGATCGCGGCCACGCTCCTCACGCCCTACACCTGGCAGAACGTGCTGCTGCTCAACGGCGTGCTCGGTCCGGAGGGCTGGGCGGAGCCGGAGTGGCACTACTGGTTCATCGAGGCGCTGGTCTACACGCTGCTCGCGCTCACCGTGGTGATGGCCTTGCCGCTGGTGGACCGGATCGAGCGCCGCTGGTCGTTCTGGTTGCCGGTCTCGCTGGCGATGCTCGGGCTGCTCACCCGCTACGAGGTCGTCGAGTTGATGGGCGGCGACGTGATCCACCGCGCCAACGTGGTGTTCTGGCTGTTCGCCCTGGGCTGGGCCACCGTCAAGGCAACCGCATCCTGGCAGCGGCTGCTGCTCTCCGGGCTGGTGCTCGCCACCGTGCCCGGGTTCTTCGAGGACCTCCAGCGCGAGGCTCTCGTCATCGGCGGCCTCGTCCTGCTGGTCTGGGTCCGCGCCCTGCGGGTCCCGTCCTGGGCAGCCCGCGCGGCCGGCGTACTCGCGAGTGCGTCGCTCTACATCTACCTCGCGCACTGGCAGATCTACCCGCACCTGGAGGACAGCTTCCCGCTGCTCGCCACGGTGCTCGCGCTCGCCGGCGGGGTCGCGTTCTGGCGGGTCGCCGGATGGGTGTCGCCGTACGTCGAGCGCCTCCTGTCGCAGGCTCGAGCCAGGGTCTCCTCCGCGGGCCGCTCCTCGCGCGCGTCCTCTTGTGGGGCCGCGACGTCCGGGGAGCCTCGGGTGGCGGGCTCCGTCTGGTCGTTCAGCCCCTCCAACTGACGGGCGCCGTTCAGCGGGCCCCGGGTCGCACGACTCCCGACTCGTAGGCGAACACCACCGCGTGCACCCGGTCGCGCACACCGAGCTTGTCCAGGACCGCGGCGACGTGGGTCTTCACCGTGGTCTCGCCGACATGCAGCTCGGCCGCGATCTCCGCGTTCGACAGGCCGCGCGCGAGCAGCGGCAGGACCTCGCGTTCGCGGCCGGTCAGCCGGCTCATCGCCGGCTCCGCGTCCTGGTAGCTGGCCCGCAGCGTCACGAACGCGTCGACCAGCCGGCGCGTCACCCGCGGCGCCAGCAGCGCGTCCCCGGAGGCCACCACCCGGAGCGCGGCGACCAGCTCCTCCGGCGGTGAGTCCTTCAGCAGGAACCCGCTCGCGCCCGCCTCCAGCGCCGAGAACACGTACTCGTCGAGGTCGTAGGTCGTCAGCACCAGTACCCGCGCCGACGTGTCCCGCACCACCTCGCGGGTCGCTGCGACCCCGTCGAGGTGCGGCATCCGGATGTCCATCAGCACCACGTCCGGCTGCATCCGCCGGCACACCGCCACCGCCGCGCGGCCGTCCTCCGCCTCACCGACGACCTCGATGCCGGGCTCCGTCTCGAGCAGCTTGCGGAATCCGGCCCGGATCAGCGCCTGGTCGTCGGCGATGACCACCCGGATGCTCATCCGGCCTCTGCCCGGGTCGGGATGAGCGCGTGTACGACGAACCCTCCGCCTGCGCGCGGGCCCGCCATCAGCTCACCGCCGTAGAGCTTCACCCGCTCGGTCATGCTCAACATGCCGTGGCCGTTGCCGCCCGCGCCGGGGCTGACCGTCCCCAACCGTGCACCGTCGTCCTCGACGTGCACGCTGAGCGACTCGTCGGTGTAGTCGAGCCGTACGCATACCGTGGAACCCGGAGCGTGCTTGAGCGCGTTGGTCAGCGCCTCCTGCGCGATCCGGTAGGCCGAGAGGTCCACGCCGGCCGGCACCGCTCGCCGCTCGCCGCTGACCTGGAGGACCACGTCGAGGCCGGCGGCCCTGAGCTGGTCCAGCAGCGCGTCGAGATGGCGCAGTCCGGGCAGCGGCTGCAGGCTACCGTCGACCGTGTCGTCGGTGCGGAGGAGCCCCAGCAGCTGGCGCAGCTCGACCAGCGCGTCCCGCCCGGTCTCCTCGATCAGCCGCAGGGTCTGCGCCGAGGAGCCCTGCTGCGTCCGCGCCTCGACGCCCGCCTGGATGACGATCACGCTCAGACTGTGCGCGACCACGTCGTGCAGCTCCCGGGCGATCCGGGTCCGCTCCTCCAACGCCGCCTGCCGGGCATGCAGCTCCCGGTCCGCCTCGGCCAGCTGGGCGCGGGCTCTTTCGGCGGCGGCCTCGCGCTGCCGGTAGTACAGCAACCGGCCGGCGACCCCGGCCACGGTCCAGAAGATCAACGAGGGCAGGACCTCGCCCACCGGTCGCCCCTGCACCAGGGCACTTCCTTCGGCGGTCAACAGGAACGCCGCCGATACGGCCCCCGCCACCACCAGCGACCGGCGGTCCGCACGGGCACCCAGCGAGAAGAACGCGATGAGCAGCACGAGAAACGGCTCGACCGGCGGCTGCTGGGACAGGTCACGCTGCACCAGCAGCAGGTAGGCGGCGGTGCCCGCGGACACCGACACCGCCACCGCGGCGGGCTGACTGCGTCGACGGCCCAGGATCACGCACAGCACGACGAGCGCCGCGGCCGCGACTACCACCGGCTCCGGGAACGCGCTCGCTCCGTTGACCGCCGCATCGACGACGGTCATCACCGCCAGGGCAGCAGGGATCGCCCAGTCGCGTGCGAGTCTGCTGAGCCTGTCCATAACAGGGAAGGTAGCCGCTGCGGGGCCCGGCGACATCGACTTTGCGGTCGGTGCCCCTCCTCCCTGAGGAGGACAAACCGCGCCGGCTGCGCCGATGTCAGCGGGTGCCCCGTCGCGGTTCTCTTGGTCCGCCCCGCTCCCGGGGCGTCCTA
>DATFGA010000315.1:0-15466 GCA_035249775.1 Nocardioidaceae bacterium
CAGGTGGAGGTGCGGGCGGGTGAGGATCGACTGGTGATCGACGCCGCGACGGTCGTGGTCAACACCGGGTCCGTTCCGATGGTCCCGCCCATCGAGGGAGCCGCCGGCTCCTGGGTGCATGACTCCACCACGCTGCAGCACGTCGATCCGCTGCCACGTCGGCTGGTGATCGTCGGCGGCGGATACGTCGGCCTGGAGTTCGCCGGCATGTTCGCCGATTTCGGCTCCGAGGTGACGCTGGTCGACCACCACGACGAGCTGATGCCGGGTGAGGACCGCGACGTCGCGGACGCCGTGCAGGCGCTCTTGGAGGAGCAGGGCGTCGAGATCCTCCTCGGCACCGCGGTCACCGCGGTGCGCGAAACAGGCAGTGCGGACGTGAACGTCCTGGTCGCGCCGACCGGAACCGGTGGAGCAGACGAGCTCGGAGCCGACGCAGTGCTCCTCGCGACCGGCCGGCGACCCGCGACCGCCGACCTGGGCATGGACGTGGCGGGGATCAAGGTCGACGATCGTGGCTACATCGTGGTCGACGAGCAGCTGCAGACCTCGGTGCCCGGCGTGTTCGCGGTCGGCGACGTCAACGGCGGGCCACAGTTCACCTACGTCTCCCTCGACGACTACCGGATCGTCCTCGACAGGCTCACCGGTGCCGGCGCGCGCGCGACGAGCGACCGGGTCGCCGTACCGTCCACGACGTTCCTCACGCCGCCGCTGGCCAGGGTCGGCCTCAACGAGACTCGGGCCCGCGAGCTGGGGCGGGAGATCCTGGTCGCCACCAGACCGGTGGCCGACATCGCCGCCGTGCCGAGGCCGAAGATCGTCGGGGAGACTCAGGGCCTCATCAAGGTGGTGGTCGACGCGAAGACCGATGAGATCCTCGGCGCCACGCTGTTCTGCGTGGACGCCCAGGAGGTCATCAACCTGGTGGCGCTCGCCATGCGCACCGGCACCACTGCCCAACAGCTGCGCGACGGGATCTGGACCCACCCGTCGACCACCGAGGCGTTCAACGAGGTCCTCGCCGGGCTGCGGGGGACGGACTGATGGACGTGCCGACCTGGGTGTGGGCCCTCACCGTGCTCGGCATCGTCGGGCTCCTGGTCTTCGACTTCGTCTTCCATGTCCGCAAGGCACACGTGCCCACCCTTCGGGAGGCGGCGGTGTGGTCCGCGACGTACGTCGGGATCGCGATCGTGTTCGGCATCGGAGTGCTGGGCTTCGGCGGCACCACGATGGGCTCGGAGTACTTCGCCGGCTACGTCACCGAGAAGGCTCTCTCGGTCGACAACCTGTTCGTCTTCCTGATCATCATGACCAGCTTCCGGGTGCCGCGGGAGGACCAGCAGAAGGTGCTCCTGTTCGGCATCGTCTTCTCGCTGTTCGCCCGGACCGGGTTCATCTTCGTCGGTGCCGCACTCATCAACTCCTTCGCCTGGGTGTTCTACCTCTTCGGCCTCGTCCTGCTGCTCACCGCCGGCCACATGCTGCGACCGGAAGGGGAGGAGTCCCACACCGCCGACAACGTCATGGTGCGGCTGGCCCGCAAGGTGTTCCACACCAGCGAGCACTACGACGGCGACAGGTTGTTCACCACCGTCGACGGCAAGCGGGCGATGACACCGATGCTGCTCGTGATGGTCGCCATCGCCGGCACCGACATCCTGTTCGCGCTCGACTCCATCCCGGCCATCTTCGGGCTCACCCAGAACGTCTTCATCGTCTTCACCGCCACCGCATTCTCCCTGCTCGGCCTGCGACAGCTGTTCTTCCTCATCGACGGTCTGCTCGACCGGCTGATCTACCTCTCCTACGGCCTCGCCGCCATTCTCGGGTTCATCGGCGTGAAGCTGATCCTGCACGCGCTGCACGAGAACAACGTGCCGTTCATCAACGACGGAGCACCGGTGGCCGTCGTCGAGATCAGCACCGGACTGTCGTTGACCGTGATCATCGGCGTTCTGGTGGTCACCGTGCTGGCCTCGCTGTTCAGCAAGCGCGGCCGAGCCCAGAACGCGATCTCGAACGCGCGCCGGCACGCCACCTCCTACCTCGACGCCGAGTACACGGCTGACCCGGACGAACGCGAGCGCATCTTCCGCGAGCTGGTCGGTGAACGCGACCAGATCATCGCGCTCGGCCCGAAGTACCGGCAGCTGGTCCGCGACGAGGCCGAGCTGATGGATCTCCTCGAGCGCGCGCTGGCAAGCCACGACGCCGCCGTCGCCCGCGGGGAGGCGCCCCCGTTCGACGACCCGCAGATCGTCACACGCCGATAACGTCAGTCAGTCACTTTGCTGGCCGGTCGCCGATAGTCCAGGTCGACGTACTCGGGGTGACGCGCCATCCAACCATGTACGAACGGGCAGATGGGAAGCACTCGAAGGCCGAGACTCCGTGCCTGGTCGAGCGCACCGCGCACGAGGGACCCACCGACGCCCTGCCCCTCGAGTGACGGGTCGACCTCGGTGTGGGTGAAGACGATCAGCTCGTCGGTCTTCTGGTACGCCGCAAAACCAAGGACGGCGCCGTCGCGAACGGCCTCGAATCGCTGGCGCTCGGGGGCGTCCACTATCTGCAGGTCCATCGTGCTGGGATACCCGCAAGAGCGGTTCCCGACACGTCAGCGGGCCGGTCGTTACGGTGGTGGGATGACCTGGCTTCCTGCGGCGACCATGGCGGCGGTCTCGCTGATCCTTCTCGTGGACGGATGGCCAGCGCTGGGCAGCATGCTGGGCGCGGGGGCTCTGCTTGTCCTTGCCTGGCTGCTCTCGCCCTGGTTCTTCCCTCGCTCACAGGCGGACGCAACCGCGCGGGAGCAGGCGTCGCACGCGGATGTACCGCTCATCTACTGGCGGGCCGGCTGCGTCTACTGTCTCCGTCTCCGGTTGGCGCTCGGCCGGACCGGGAACCAGGCGGTCTGGGTCGATGTGTCCCGCGACGCCGACGCGTCCGCCCGGGTCCGCAGCGTCAACGACGGGAACGAGAGGGTGCCGACCGTCTTCGTCGGCGGCTCCGCCTGGGTGAACCCGGCTCCGTCGGCGGTGCGCTCTACCCTGGCGCCATGACCGACAGCGACTACCAGTGGGAACCTCCCCTCGCCGGCACCGAGGTCGAGCACATCGTCGGCGCGCTGGAGCGCCTGCGCGCGACGTTCCGCTGGAAGGCCGACGACCTCGACGCGGCCGGGTTGCGGACCCGGATCGGCGCCTCGTCGCTCACCCTTGGGGGTCTGCTCAAGCATCTTGCTGCCGTCGAGGACTACACCTTCACCGCCAAGCTGAGCGGCCGGCCGATGGGCCCACCCTGGGACACCACCGGCTGGGACGGCAGCAACGACTGGGAGTTCTCGTCCGCAGCCGACGACACACCCGAACAGCTCTACGCGCTCTGGGACGGCGCCGTGGAACGGTCCCGTCAGAGGCTCGACGCCGCACTGGCCGACGGCGGACTCGACCAGCCTGCCCACGTGTCCGGTCCCGACGGTCGACACGCCAGCCTCAGGCGGCTGCTCTGCGACCTGCTCGAGGAGTACGGCCGCCACACAGGGCACGCCGACATGCTCCGCGAGGCCGTGGACGGCCGGGTCGGGGAGGACCCTCCCACCGGCTGGCGCCCTTCAAGCGGCATCTGACGGCGGTCCGACCGCCGGGTCAACGCCGGACAGGCAGGCTGACCCGCAGCACCGTCTCCTCCGCCGCGGAGTCGATCTCGATCGTGCCGCCGTGCCGCTCCACCACGATCCGGCGGGCGATGTCCAGGCCCAGGCCGGTCCCCTTGCCGACGTCCTTGGTGGTGTAGAACGCCTCGAACGCCCGCGCAGCAACGGCCGCCGGGATCCCCGACCCGGTGTCGCCGACCTCCACGACAACTGTGTCCCCGTCCTTTCGGGTGCCGAGCCGCAGCGTCCCGCCGCCGTCCATCGCGTCGACCGCGTTGTCGATGAGGTTGGTCCAGACCTGGTTGAGCTCGCCGGGGTAGGCGTCGATGAGGGGTACGCCGGTCCCGTAGTCACGCACCACCGTGATCCCGTCCCGGAGCTTGTGCCCGAGCATCACCAGTGTGCTCTCGAGGCCCTCGGTCACGTCGATGTGCTGCATCGACGCCCGGTCCATCTGCGAGTAGGACCGGACCGCGGCGACCAGCTCGGACACCCGTCGGGTCGACTCCTTGACCTCGGCGAGCAGCGCGGCGACCGAGAAGGTGCTGGCCACCCATTCCAGGCCGGGCTCCAGGGCCGCCCCTTCCAGGACGTCCGCCGCCCGGTCGCACCAGGCGAGGTCGACCCCGGCCGCGGCGAGCGACGAGGCGATCACCCAGTCGCGCTCCACCCCGCGGTCGGCGAGCCACGTCGTCAGCGCCTCCTCCTGGTCGGACAGCGCCAACGGGTCCAGGGCAGCGGCCGCCGGCTCGACCTCACGCCGCAGCGCGTCGAGGGCGCTGAACTGCGCGGCCGAGATCTCGTCCTGCGCCAACCGACTGAGCGAGGACAGCAGCGTCTCGCAGGCGGCCTCGAGCGCGTCGACCGAGCGGGTGGCCGCGGCCGCCGGGTTATTGATCTCGTGCGCGAGTCCAGCGGCGAGCGTGCCCAGGGTCACCAGCGACTCCCGCTGCCGCGCCGTCGACTCGATGCTGCGCGCCGTTCCGTACAGGCCCGCGATCAGGTGCCCACCGAGCGGGAACCACACCTGGGTGCGGTCGCGCAGGACCTCCGCCGGAACCTGCAAAACCCGGCCGGCGACCACGCCGCGGGCGGTGGCCAGGTAGACGCCGTGCTCGTCCCACGCCCGGAAGCCGCCGGCCCACCGGCCCGGCGTGTCCATCCGCCCGACCACGGTGTCCTCACGACCGACGTGGCGGACCAGGTCGAGGGCGCCCTCGACGAGGACCCACCAGAAGTCCGCGTGCGCACCTTCCTGGAACAGGTCGACACCGGGTTCGACGGGCACCTCGGTCCCTGCCCCGATCAGCTCGGCGAGCTGGTCGTCGGTCAGCCCGTCGAACAGGCCCAGCGGCCTGAGGTCCTCGACCCGCATCAGATCGTGGCCAGGTAGCGGTGCACGAGGTAGACCGACATCGCGCCCTCGCCGACGGCCGAGGCCACCCGTTTCATCGAGTCGAGCCGGACGTCACCGGCCGCGAACACGCCGGGAACGCTGGTCTCCAGCGTGAACGGCACCCGGTCCAGCGGCCACGCGTCGGTGCGGCCGGGAGCATGGAGGTCCGGGCCGGTCACGACGAACCCGAGGTGGTCGCGGACCACCTCGGGGCCGAGCCAGTCGGTGCGCGGTGAGGCCCCGATGAAGATGAACAGCCAGCTCGACCCGACCTCCTCGCGGAGCCCCGTGTCCCGGTCGGCCAGGGTGAGCGACTCCAGGTGCCCGTCGCCGCGGCAGCCGACTACCTCGGTGCGGTAGCGCACCTCTATGTTGGGTGCGGCCAGGATCCGCTCCATCAGGTAGCGCGACATCGTCAGCTCGAGGGTGGCGGCGCGGACCACGAGCACCACGCGCTTGGCGTAGCCGGCCAAATTCAGCGCCGCCTGCCCGGCCGAGTTGGCGGCGCCGACGATGTAGACGTCGTCGCCCTCGCACTGGCTCGCCTCGCCGGCGGTGACTCCGTAGTACACGCCGCGGCCGGTCAGCTCGGCGAGGCCCTCGCCGTCCAGGCGCCGGTAGGAGACGCCGGTCGCCACGATCAGCGACCGAGCCTCGATCTCCGCCGACCCTTCGAGGAGTACGGCGCGCACGGGTCCCCGTGTCTCGAAGCCGACCACGTCGCGGGCCAGCACCATCTCCGCGCCGAACCGCGACACCTGGGCCACCGCGCGCTGGGCGAGGTCGGAGCCGGTCAGGCCCTTGGGGAAGCCGAGGTAGTTCTCGATCGCGGCGCTCTGACCGGCCTGCCCGCCCGGCGCCTCCCGCTCGACGATGACCGTGCTGAGCCCCTCCGATGCCGCATAGACCGCGGCGGCCAGCCCCGCGGGTCCACCGCCGACGATGCACACGTCGTAGAGCCGCTGGCCGGCGGTCGTGTGCAGCCCCAGCGCGCCAGCCAGGTCGAGCGTCGAGGGCGCCCGGAGCGGTTCGCCGTCGGGGACGAGCACCAGCGGCAGGTCGGCCGGTGTCGCTCCGGCCAGCTCCGACAGCTGCACCGCCTCGGCGTCGCGCTCGATGTCGTACCACCGGTAGGGGACGTGGTTGCGGGCCAGGAACGTCTTGATCTCGTGGCTGCGGTCGGACCACCGGTGCCCGACGACGCGCACGTCGGAGGAGTGGTCGGGATGCGCGTGCTGCCAGTCGTCGAGCAGCTCGTCGATGACCGGGTAGAGCCGGTCCTCCGGAGGGTCCCACGGCTTGAGCAGGTAGTGATCGAGGCCGATGTCGTTGATTGCCTTGATCGCCACATCGGTGTCGGCGTACGCGGTGAGCAGCAGGTACTTCGCCTCGGGCGCGTGGCTGCGGGCCTGCTCCAGCATCTCGATGCCGGTCATCCCCGGCATCCGCTGGTCGGACGCGATCAGGGCCACCGCCTGGTCGCGCAGGGCCAGCTTCGTCAGCGCGTCCAGGGCGTCGGTCCCGGACGTCGCCCGGACGATCCGGTAGTCGCCGCCGTACCGCCGGCGCAGGTCGCGCGAGATCGCGGCGGAGACCTGGGGGTCGTCGTCGACGGTCAAGATCGTGGGTCGGCTCATCGGTTCAGCCTTCGCGCGGCCGGTGGTCGCACCACCGTAACAGCGGCGTCGCCACCCGGTCAGCGCTCCGCGAGCCCGTCGTACGTCGCACCGCGGTAGCTCGCCAGACGCTCCCCCTGCTCCGCCAGCGCGTCGTCGGGGACCGGGGCCCAGGTGTCCACCAGCAACCGCAGCTTCCGGCCGGAGGCCCGTGGCCGCCAGGTGCCCACCAGCTGGCCGCCGGCGAGGATCGCGCCGGGCCTGCCGAGCACCACCCACATCTGCTTGCGGCGCGCAGGGTCGGGCACCAGCAGCTCACGGTCCTTGGCCTGGAGGAACAGGTCGAACGGCGAGAGCAGCCGGACCAGCCCGGGATCGACGGCGGCCTCGTCCAGCGCCAGCCGGTCCTCGGCCAGGACCCAACGGGTCTCCTCGGAGCCCGACCCGTCGACGGCAACCGAGACCTCGACCGCGTCCTCGGGCCAGCGCGCCTTCACCTCCTTCACCGGGGCGTCGACGTAGGCCGCGACCTGTTTCGGGGTGGTCGGACCGAGCAGGTGCAGGTAGGCGCGGACCACGTCCAGCGATGCGGGCACGCTCGCCGCCGGGCCGTCCCACCCGGTGATCGGCTGCAGCACCGGCGGAGACGTGCCGGGCTGCAGCTCGAGACCGGCGCGCAGTGCAGCGAGCCGGAACGGCTGCTCGTAGCAGTGCGTGGCGGCGCAGGGCCGGCAGTAGCGCAGGTAGGGCGCGTCGAGCCGGTCGGTCAGCGCCGACGACAGGTCGCCCTTGACCGTCGGGGCGGTGACGATCGACCGCATCTGTCCGGCGACCACGTCCAGCGCCTCGAGCACGTCGATCCCGGCCGCCCGCAGTGGCCTGGCCGCGTCGAAGATCCGCTTCGCCGCGTCCGCCTCGGAGAACGGTGCCGTCGCTGCGGCCACCCCGGCGATGTCCGCGCGACGGTAGAAATGCGGCGCACCGCGGAGCGTCCAGGTGAGCACCAGGTCCTCGGAGGCGTCCGAGAGCAGACCGGGGTCTACGCCACGGTTCACCAGCGCCCAGCCGGCGCCGTCGGAACCGGTGTCCTGCACGCCCAGGTCGAGCGCGGCGACGTCGGTCGGCTGGTGCGGGCCGGGACGGTCGAGCTGCTGGCTGTGCACCCGGTAGGCCAGCACCTGCGCAGCGGAGTACGCCATGGCACATGTCTACCAGCGTCGGGTCAGATCCAGATCCGGAACCAGATCCGTTCCAGCCACTCCGGGGTGGTGATCAGCTCGTCGGTGTAGATCGGCCAGAACCACGCGAAGTTGACCAGCACCAGCACCACGAACGCGCCGGCGAACGCCGTGCCCCACATCCGCCGCCGGTACGACGCCCGCTGTCCGCCGACCAGGCGACCGAGGAGCAGGGTCACCGCGATCACCGTGAACGGGATGATCGCGACCGCGTAGTAGGAGAAGATCGGCCGGTCGTCGTAGCGGAACCAGGGCAGCCAGGTCGACAGCACGCCGACCACCGCCAGGCCGAACCGCCAGTCACGGCGACCCACCCAGGCGTAGACCGCGTAGAGCAGGGCGAGCACCCCGCCCCACCACAGCGCCGGTGTGCCGAGCAGGAGCACCTGCCGCAGGCACGTGCTGTCCGCGGGGGCGTCGCACCCCTGCGCACCGGGCGCGATGTCGAGCTTCGCGTCGACCCCGACCGGCCGGTTCAGGATCAGCCAGCCACCCGGGTGCGACTGGTAGACGTGGGTGGCGTCGGTGAGCCCGCGGGTGTGGAAGGTGTAGACGTCCTGGTGGTAGTTCCACAACGACCGCAGCGACTCCACGAGCTCGGGCAGGAACCCGGTGGCGTCCTGTTCCAGGTAGGAGCCCCAGTAGGCGCCGTACTGCGTGTCCGACAGCGCCGCCTCGTACTCCGCGGCGTGCAGCAGCCAACCGGTCCAGGTCAGCACGTAGACGACCAGGGCGACGACGATCAGGTAGAAGAAGGCGGGGATCGCGTCCACGACGGCCGAGCGCAGCCACGCCCGGCGTACGCCCAGGGACCGGCGCGCGCCCGCGTCCCACGCCCAGACCAGCAGCCCGAACGCGGCGATCGGGAACAGCGCGTTCCACTTGGTGGCGACGGCCAGCCCGAAGAAGACACCCGCCGCCAGCCGCCACGGCCGGAACCGCAGGCCGCGCACGGGTCCCCAGTCCGAGGGCGTGGTCCGGTGGTCGGCCGGGACGCGTTGCGCCATCCGGAGCCGGCCCCAGTCCCGGTCGGCGACGAGGCAGGCGACCGCGCACAGCAGGAAGAACGCGAGGAAGATGTCGAGCAGCGCCAGCCGGGACATCACGAAGTGCAGCCCGTCGAAGCACAGCAGCAGGCCGGCAGTGCAGCCGAGCAGCGTCGAGCCGGTGAGCCGGCGGACCAGCCGGATCATCACCAGCACCATCAGCGTGCCGACCACGGCGCTCGCGACCCGCCACCCGAACGCGTCCATCCCGAACGTCTGCTCGCCGAGTGCGATCAGCCACTTCCCGGCCTCGGGGTGGACGATCATGCTCGGCGAGTCGGTGAAGATCCCGGTGACCGTGCCGTCGGTGATCTTCTCGTCGGCGTCCTGGACGTAGCCGGTGGTGTAGCCGTGCCGGATCAGCGACCAGGCGTCCTTGGCGTAGTAGGTCTCGTCGAACAGGAACTCCTGTGGCGTGCCGAGCTTCCACAGCCGCAGGAACCCGGCGACCAGGGTGACCGCGAGGGTTGCTGCCCATCCCGTGAACCGGTCGCTGTGCCGGATCGCGGGCAGCATCCGTCGCCGCGCGCTGGGCACCACCCGGCCCTGCGACGTCCACGACAGGCTCGTCGTCCGGACGGGGCCGGGATCGTGCTCGGCGCGGGTGGTGGTCACGAGTCGCAATGGTACGGAGCCGCCGGCGCCGAACGCCGCGTTTGCCGACGGCCCGCCCGCCCGAGCATGATCGCGGCGTGAGCGAACCGAGCAGCACCGGCGTCCTGGTCCTGGCCGCGACCCCGATCGGCCGGGTCGCCGACGCCCCGCCGCGGCTGGCCGACGAGCTCGCCACCGCCGACGTGGTCGCCGCCGAGGACACCCGCCGGCTCAAGCGACTGACCACCGCCCTCGGCGTGGAGATCACCGGCCGGGTGGTGTCCTACTTCGAGGGCAACGAGGCCGCCCGGACCCCGGCGCTGGTCGAGGCGCTCGAGGCAGGGGAGCGGGTGCTGCTCGTGACCGACGCCGGGATGCCGTCGGTCTCCGACCCGGGCTACCGGCTGGTGGCCGCCGCCGTCGAGCGCGACATCCGGGTCACCTCGGTGCCCGGCCCCTCGGCGGTGCTCACCGCGCTCGCGGTCTCCGGGTTGCCGGTAGACCGGTTCTGCTTCGAGGGGTTCCTGCCGCGCAAGGCCGGGGAACGGGCCCGCCGGCTCGCCGGCCTGGACCGAGAGCGCCGGACGATGGTGTTCTTCGAGGCTCCGCACCGGACCGCTACCGCGCTCGAGGCGATGGCCACCGCCTTCGGCGAGGACCGGCGCGCCGCGGTGTGCCGGGAGCTGACGAAGACCCACGAGGAGGTACGTCGGGCGGGGCTGGCGTCGCTCGCGCAGTGGGCCGCCGACGGGATCCGGGGAGAGGTCACGATCGTCGTCGAGGGCGCGGGTGAAGCGGCCGACGTACCCACCGACCCGGAGAGCCTGGCCGGGCTGGTCGCCGACGAGGAGCAGGCCGGGTCGACCCGCAAGGACGCGATCCTCGAGGTCGCGCGCCGGGCGGGGCTGCCGAAGCGGGTCGTCTACGACGCCGTGCACAAGAAGTAGCCTCACCTGCATGGCACCCGACGAGCCCACCCGCAACCGCGCCGCCGAAGGACGCGACCGCAGCCGCCCGCCGCTGCCGGAGCCGCTCCCGCACCCCGTGGTCGACAACCACTGCCACCTCGACATCGCCGACGGCCCGGACGGCTCCTGGCTGGCGACCGACGAGGCGCTCACGCGGGCCACCGAGGTGGGGGTCACCCGGATCGTGCAGATCGGCTGCGACCTGCCGGGCGCCCGGTGGGCGGTGGAGGCGGCGGAGAAGTACGACGCGCTGGTGGCCGGTGTCGCCCTGCACCCGAACGAGGCGCCTCGCCTCGCCGGGGCCGGGCTGCTCGACGAGGCGATGGCCGAGATCGAGAGCCTGGCCGCGGGAAGCCGCCGGGTCCGTGCGGTCGGGGAGACCGGGCTCGACTACTTCCGCACCGGCGAGGACGGCCGCGCCGCGCAGCACGAGTCGTTCCGCCGGCACATCGACCTCGCCAAGCGGCTCGGCAAGACGCTGGTGATCCACGACCGCGACGCCCACGACGACGTGCTTCGGCTGCTGGACGAGGAGGGCGTGCCGGAGCGGGTGGTGATGCACTGCTTCTCCGGCGACGCGCGGTTCGCCCGGGCCTGCCTGGACCGCGGGGCGTGGCTGTCGTTCGCCGGCACGGTCACCTTCAAGAACGCCGAGCCGCTCCGCGACGCGCTGTCGATCACCCCGCTGGACAGGGTCCTGGTCGAGACCGATGCGCCGTACCTCACGCCGACGCCGTTCCGCGGCCGGCCGAACGCGTCGTACCTGGTCCCGCACACCCTCCGGGCGATGGCCGAGCACCTCGACGTCGACCTCGGCGAGCTGTGCCGGGCGGTCGACGAGAACACCGACCAAGCCTTCGGAGGCCGCTGGTGACCCCTCTGGGGGACGCCCGATGACGTGAGCCCGCCCACGTGAGATGCGGACATACCGGGCGCAACCGTGACCACTTCGTTTGGCAGGGACCTCGATCGCCGTTATCGTCTTGTGACTGTTGGCCGGGAGCGGGGAAGTTTTCGGGCGGCACCCACAGGGGGCCCACACGGGTTGCCAGGACACTGGCGCAGGACACGTGCGGGCCATCGTGCTGTTCCAGGACCGGTCGGTGCTGGGTGGCGGAACCCTGTGCGTGCTGTGTGCCCGCGGCCCGGGGAGTACCACCCTTTGGAGCACTGTGCGGAAATCCCTCGCACTCCTCACCAAGAGCAAGGCAGCCCTCGCCGTCATGGTCAGCGCCGTCGTGATGGCCCTGGTGGCCACCACGGTCGGATACGCGGCCATGAACAAGACCGTCACCCTGTCGGTCGACGGCGAAGCCACCGAAGTCACCACCCTCGGCGAGACCGTCGGTGACGTCCTCAAGGCCCAGGGCATCTCCGTCGGCGAGCACGACATCGTCGCCCCTGCCCTCGGCGCCCCGGTCGACGAAGGCACCCGGATCGCCGTCCGCTTCGGCCGTCCGCTGGAGATCAGCGTCGACGGGAAGGACGAGACCTACTGGGTGACCGCGACCGATGTGGACACCGCGCTGGACCAGCTGGGCCTGCGCTACGCCGGTGCCGAGCTGTCGGCCAGCCGTGGCTCCTCGATCGGCCGCGACGGCCTCGACCTCGAGGTGGTCACCCCCAAGCAGATCACGCTGAAGGTCGGCGCGAAGAAGGCCACCACCCGACAGGTCCCGGCGCTGACCGTGGCCGAGGCGCTCAACGAGCTCGACGTGAACGTCGACAAGAACGACCAGGTCCGGCCGAAGGCGGGTGCCACCCTCGACGACGGCGACAAGATCGTGGTCACGAACGTGCGCACCAAGACCCGCACGGTGACCCAGGCGATCGACGCCGGCGTGGACGAGCGCTATGACTCGGGCATGTACGAAGGCAACACCAAGACCGTCCGCGAGGCCCGCGACGGAAGCCGCGACGTGGTCTACCGGCTGCGGATCGAGAACGGTGACGTCGTCAAGCGCAAGGTGGTGCGGTCCACGGTGAACCGCAAGCCGGTCACCGGCATCGTCCGGGTCGGCACGAAGGACCGCCCGGCTCCCGCGCCGGCGCCGGCCCCGGCGACGACCTCGAGCACGAACTACGCCAGCGGCAGCACCGTGTGGGACCAGCTCGCGCAGTGCGAGTCCGGTGGCAACTGGGCGATCAACACCGGCAACGGCTACTACGGCGGCCTGCAGTTCAGCCTGAGCACGTGGCAGGCGTACGGCGGACCCGGCTACCCGCACGAGCAGAGCCGGGAGACGCAGATCGCGATCGCGACCAAGCTCCGTGACGCCAACGGCGGCTACGGCGCCTGGCCGGCCTGCTCCGCTTCGCTGGGCCTGCCCCAGTAGCAGGACAGTAGGCTCACCCCGTGGTGATCTGGTGGTGGTGAGCGACGACATGACATCCGCCGGGCCGAGACTTCTCGGCCCGGCGGATGTGCGTTCCCTGGCCGCCGCCCTCGACCTGCGGCCGACCAAGCAGCGCGGGCAGAACTTCGTGATTGACGCGAACACGGTCCGCCGGATCGTCCGCGCGGCCTCGCTCGAACCCGACGACGTGGTGGTTGAGGTCGGTCCCGGCCTCGGCTCGCTGACCCTGGCGCTGCTCGGGTCGGTACGCCGGGTGGTGGCGATCGAGATCGACCCGGCCCTGGCCGCGGCGCTGCCCTCGACGATCGCCACCTATGCGCCCGACCACGTCGACGACTTCGAGGTGGTCCACGCCGACGCGTTGAGGATCACCTCGCTCCCGGACCCGCAGCCGACCGCGCTGGTCGCGAACCTGCCCTACAACGTGTCCGTGCCGGTGCTGCTGCACCTGATGGCGCTGCTGCCCACGCTGCGAAGAGGACTGGTCATGGTCCAGGCCGAGGTCGCCGACCGGCTCGTCGCACCGCCCGGGTCCCGCACCTACGGCGTGCCGTCGGTCAAGGCCGCGTGGTACGCCTCGGTGAGGCGGGCCGGCGCGATCGGCCGCAACGTCTTCTGGCCCTCGCCCAACGTCGACTCCGGGCTGGTCGCCTGGGAGCACCGCGACCCGCCGCAGGTGTCGGTGAGCCGCGAGCAGGTCTTCGCGGTGGTCGACGCGGCCTTCGCGCAGCGCCGCAAGACGCTGCGCTCCACCCTCAAGCAGCTGGCCGGTTCCGCCGAGGCCGCGGAGGCCGCGCTGGCCCACGCCGGGGTCGACCCGATGGCGCGCGGCGAGTCGCTCGGCGTCGAGCAGTTCGCCCGGATCGCCGAGGGGCTGCGCCGATGAAGGGCGAGGTCGTGGTCGCGGCGCCGGCGAAGATCAACCTCTGTCTCGGCGTCGGGCCGGTCCGCGGCGACGGTTACCACCCGCTGGCCACCGTCTACCAGGCGATCGGGCTGTACGACGAGATCACGGTCCGGCCCGCCGGGGAACAGTCGCTGACCGTCGTGGGCGAGGACGTGGACGTGTCCGGCGTACCCACCGACGAGACGAACCTGGCACTGCGGGCGGCGTCCGCGCTCGCGCTCCGGCACGGGATCGACGACGGCGTGGAGATGCTCATCCGCAAGCGGATCCCGGTGGCCGGCGGGCTGGCCGGGGGGAGCGCGGACGCTGCCGGAGCGCTGGTCGCCTGCGACGCGTTGTGGGGCACCGACACGCCACGCGAGGAGCTGCTGGAGATCGCCGCGGGGCTGGGCAGCGACGTGCCGTTCTGCGTGGTCGGCGGGACCGCGCTCGGCAGCGGCCGCGGGGAGCTGGTCTCGCCGGCGATGACCCGGGGGAGGTACTGGTGGGTGCTCGCGCTCACCGACGACGGGCTGTCCACGCCCGCGGTCTACCGGGAGTTCGACCGGATGCATGCGCAGGCGCCGGCCCCGGAGCCGGAGGTGCCGAACGAGCTGATGGCGGCGCTGCGCTCCGGTGACATCGAGCTGCTCGGGAAGGCGCTGACCAACGACCTGCAGCCGGCCGCGTTCGGGTTGCGCCCCGAGCTCGAGGACCTGGTCGCGGCCGGGCTCCGGGGTTCGGCGCACGGCGCGCTGGTGTCCGGGTCCGGGCCGACCTGCGTGTTCCTCACCGAGAGCGAGTCCCATGCCGTCGAGGTCCGCAACTCACTGGTCGGCTCGGTGCCGAAGGTGCTGCACGCCCCCGGTCCGGTCCCGGGCGCCCGTGTGATCCGATAGCCGTCTCATGTCGAACCTGGTGAACCTCGAGCGCGTCTCCAAGTCCTACGGCGTCCGCCCGCTCCTCGACGAGGTCAGCCTCGGTGTGGGCGCCGGGGAACGCGTCGGTGTCGTCGGCCGCAACGGTGACGGCAAGACCACCCTGCTCCGGGTGCTCGGCGGGCTCGAGCCGCCGGACTCCGGCCGGGTCTCCCAGTCGCGGGGGCTGCACCTGGGCTACCTGACCCAGGGCGACGACCTCGACCCGGCCGCGAGCGTTCGGGCGGCCGTGCTCGAGGGCCGCGCCGACCACGAGTGGGCCGCCGACTCGTTCACCCGCGAGATCGTCGAGGTGCTGCTCGCCGGGGTCTCGTTGGACCGGCTGGTCGAGGGGCTGTCCGGAGGCGAGCGGCGACGCTGCTCGCTGGCCCGGTTGCTGCTCGGCGAGCACGACCTGGTGATCCTCGACGAGCCGACGAACCACCTCGACGTCGAGGCCGTCTCCTGGCTGGCACAGCACCTGGTCCGACGTACCTCCGCCCTGGTCGTGGTCACCCACGACCGCTGGTTCCTCGACGCGGTGTGCGAGACCACGTGGGAGGTCCACGACGGCGTGGTCGACGTGTACGACGGCGGCTACGCGGCCTTCGTGCTGGCGAAGGCGGAGCGGCAGCGGCAGGCCGCGGCGTCCGAGGTCCGGCGGCAGAACCTGATGCGCAAGGAGCTCGCTTGGCTGCAGCGTGGTGCGCCGGCCCGCACGTCGAAGCCCAAGTTCCGGATCGACGCGGCCACTGCGCTGATCGCGGACGAGCCGCCGCCGCGGAAC
>DATFGA010000316.1:0-2174 GCA_035249775.1 Nocardioidaceae bacterium
CTGATGATGGGCCGCGGGAACACCGGCCCGGTCTACCCCTGGTTCGGCAAGGACATCCGCGACAGCATCCCGCTGGCGATCGAGAACTACGCCCTGCTGCGCCGCCTCTGGCGCGAGGAGTCGGTGAGCTGGGAGGGCAAGTACCGCACGCCGCTGCAGGGCTTCACCTCCACGCCCCGGCCGCTCGACGGTGTGCCCCCGTTCGTCTGGCACGGCTCCATCCGCAGTCCCGAGATCGCCGAGCAGGCCGCCTACTACGGCGACGGGTTCTTCTCCAACCACATCTTCTGGCCCGGCTCGCACACGGCGAAGATGGTCCAGCTCTACCGCAGGCGCTTCGAGCACTACGGGCACGGCAGCGCCGACCAGGCGATCGTCGGCCTCGGCGGCCAGGTCTTCATGCGCAAGAACTCCCAGGACGCGGTCCGGGAGTTCCGGCCCTACTTCGACAACGCCCCGGTCTACGGTCACGGGCCGTCGCTGGAGGAGTTCACCTCACAGACCCCGTTGACCGTCGGCAGCCCGCAGGAGGTCATCGAGCGCACCCTCGGCTTCCGGGAGTACGTCGGCGACTACCAGCGGCAGCTGTTCCTGATGGACCACGCCGGTCTCCCGCTGAAGACGGTCCTCGAGCAGCTCGACCTGCTCGGCGAGGAGGTCGTGCCCGTGCTTCGCAAGGAGTTCGAGGCGCTGCGGCCCTCGCACGTTCCGGACGCACCCACCCACGCGAGCCTCGTCGCCGCGGCAACCGCAGAGGAGCTGTCATGACCCGCACGATCGCCGTCGTCACCGCCGGGCTCAGCCAGCCGTCGTCCACCCGGCTGCTCGCCGACCAGCTTGCGGCGGCCACGGACCGGGCGTTGCGGCTCCACGGCGAGCAGACGCGGATCGAGGTCCTCGAGCTGCGTGACCTGGCGCACGACCTGACCAACAACCTGCTCACGGGTTTCCCCAGCGGTGACCTCGAGGCGGCGTTGGAGACCGTTCAGCGCGCCGATGCGGTCATCGCGGTCACACCGATCTTCAGCGCGTCGTACAGCGGGCTGTTCAAGACGTTCTTCGACGTGCTAGAGGCGGACTCGCTCGCCGGCAAGCCGGTGCTGATCGCAGCAACGGCCGGGACTGCGCGGCACTCGCTGGCCCTCGAGTTCGCGCTCCGGCCGCTGTTCGCCTACCTCAAGGCGGTCGTGGTGCCGACCGCCGTCTTCGGGGCCACCGAGGACTTCGGGAGCAAGGACGCCACCTCCGCGTCCCTTGCGGAGCGGGTGGAGCGCGCGGCGCGGGAGCTCGCGGACCTGGTCGCCGCGCGCAGCGTCACCGGGCCGGTGGACCCGTTCGACAGCCCCGTTCCGTTCGAGCAGCTGCTGTCCGGCCGCTGAGCCCTGGCTCCGGGCGGGGCGACGCTACTTGTGCTTCTTGGCGGTCGCCTCGCCGCCCTTGCGGCCGGCCTTCTTCTTCTGCGCCGTGGTGCCGCCCTGGGACGAGTCGCCGCCGGACCCGCTCTTCTGCCCACCGTGCTTCGACGCGTTCGGGGAGTTCGCGATCTTCGCCGCACGCTCCTTCGACATCCCCTTGTCCTTGAGCGCCTCGTACTGGTCCTCGTTCTTGATCGCCATCACGCACACCTCCTCGTCCGGGACGGTGTCGGCCCGCCTCGGCTAGCACTCCCGTACCCCGGCCGGACGTTCACCATGCCGCCTCTCGCCGGTCGCCATGCCGCGGTGTCTCTACCGTTCCCGCGCACGTGAACCCGAACGGTCGTCGACTCGAAAAAACCACTACCGTTGCAGCGCACGTGAACCGCAACGGTCGTGACCGGAACCGGTCCCGGCGTACCGGTCTCGAAGCCGCTGTTGGTCGACGCGAACCGGTTGTCTACGAGGACCGACGGGCGGCGGGAGGTAGCAGCGCGGGATCGCCGTCCGGCCAGTCACCGGGCCGCGGACCGAGCGCGGTGAGCCGGCGGACCTGGTCGGTGCACCAGGGCGAGAGCTCCGCACGACCGTCGAGTACGTCGGACACCACCTCGTCCCAGGGACGGGACCGCACCGAGTCGACCTCCACCGGGTCGGGGCGCGGCAGGTCGTCGCTGACCGCCGTGAACACGGGGCACATCTCGTTCTCCACTACGCCGTTGGCCTCCGCGCGGTAGCGGAACCCGGGCAGCACCAGCC
>DATFGA010000317.1:0-2489 GCA_035249775.1 Nocardioidaceae bacterium
CGAGATGCGGCCGCATGTCGCGATGGTGCGGAAGCAGCACGCCGTAGAGAGCTTTGAGCGGTGCCAACGGCGGCTGCGTGATCTCGTAGTAGTGCGTGACCAGTGTGCCCGTGCCGCGCGGCTCCAGCCGGTAGCCCCAGGTCGTCGAGTCCATCCGGGTCGGGTCGAACCGCTCGGGGACCGTGCGGAACTCGAACGCCTCTCCCGGCTCGGCGCGGGTCACCTCGCACACCCGTGACCAGCGGGCGATTCCGTGCCGGTTGCGGCCCCGGAACCGAGCCCCCACCGCTCCGGGCTGCGAACCCGGCAGCCACTCGCAGCTGCGGCACTCGAGCCCGTCCCCGGCGGTGGCGGTGACGTCGGAGATCCGGGCGTAGAGGTCGGTGGCGGCAGCGTCGATCAGCAGCTCGGCGTCGCCGGCGGTTCGCCATTCGCGTGACTTGGGGGGCATGGCTCAGGGCCTCTCGATGATCTCGGCGCGCAGCATCTCCGGCGGTACGGCGAACGCGTCCACCAGGTCCTCGCACAGGGGACGGATCCGGCGGCACAGCTCGTTGACCATCGCGGTGACCGCCTTCGCGCGGGCGTTGGACAGCCGGCCGTGCTCGAGGAACCAGGCCCGGTCCTTCTCGATGGCCGAGAGCGCGAACAGGTCGCACAGCAGGTTCATCGCGTCCCGGTTCGGGCCTTCTTCCATCGCCTCGACCTTGTCGACGAAGGCCTCCAGGACGAGCCGCTCGACGTGTGCCCAGGCCGAGCCGACCACGTGGTCCTGGCACCGGCTGAACACCTCGGCCGGGTCACCGCCCCGGTCCATCCCGTTCTTCAGCCGGCGGGCAACACCGGCCAGCATGTGCTCCTCGCGCCAGCGCAGCATGCTCAGGTGGTACTCCGGGTCGAGCAGGCCGGCGTCCTGGTCCGCCGCGTCGTCACCGTCGGGCACCGCGTCGCGCAGCGCTTCGACGAGGGCGCGCACGTTGGTCCGTTCGACCACGGTCTGGACCGCCATCGACGCGACGAACCGCACCAGGCCGATCTGGTCGAGGTCGCTGAACTCGTCGCGGTAGTCGGTCAGCAGGCCCTTGGCGACCAGCTGCAGCAGGATCGTGTTGTCACCCTCGAAGGTGGTGAACACGTCGGTGTCCGCACGCAGGGCGCCGAACCGGTTCACCGACATGTAGCCCGCTCCACCACACGCCTCCCGGCACTCCTGGATCGTGTGGCTGGCGTGCCAGGTGCCGAGCGCCTTGGTGCCGGCCGCCCGCGACTCCAGCGCCCGGTGGTCGTGGTCGGAGGTGCCGTCCCCCGAGAACGACTCGTGCAGATCGGCCGCGACGCGCTCCTGCGCGAAGTGCAGGGCATAGGTGCGTGCGAGCAGCGGGAACAGCCGGCGCTGGTGCATCCCGTAGTCGAGGAGCAGCTCCTCGGTGTCCGAGCCGGGCGAACCGAACTGCCGCCGCAGCAGGCCGTACTTGATGGCGATCGTGATCGCCACCTTGCTCGCGTTGATGCCGGCACCACCGACGCACACCCGGCCCTGGATCAGCGTGCCGAGCATCGTGAAGAACCGCCGGTCGGCGTTGTCGATCGGTGAGGTGTAGGTGCCATCCTCGGTGACGTCGGCATACCTGTTGAGCAGCGCGGTCCTCGGCACCCGCACCCCGTCGAACCAGAGCCGGCCGTTGTCGACACCGTTGAGGCCGATCTTCCGTCCGCAGTCCTCGATCCGCACGCCGGGCATCGGTTCTCCGGCGTCGTTGCGGATGGGTACGACGAACGCGTGCACGCCCTGGGACTCGCCACCGATCACCAGCTGAGCAAAGAGAACAGCGAGCCGGCCGTGGTTCGCGGCGTTGCCGATGTAGTCCTTGCGGGCCGTGTCGTCCGGGGTGTCGATCACGAACTCGGAGGTCGCCGGGTCGTACGTCGCGGTGGTGGCGAGTGCCTGCACGTTGGAGCCGTGACCTGTCTCGGTCATCGCGAAGCAACCCAGCAGGTCAC
Source organism: Nocardioidaceae bacterium (assembly GCA_035249775.1). Lineage (GTDB taxonomy): Bacteria > Actinomycetota > Actinomycetes > Propionibacteriales > Nocardioidaceae > Nocardioides_C. The sequence goes on from DATFGA010000317.1 coordinate 2,002, forward strand.
CGGTGATCAGCTCGGCGAGGTAAGCGTCGTGATGAGCCTTCGAGCCGAGCATCAGGATCGCGCCCCCGAACAGGCCGAACTGCACGCCGACCTTGGTCAGGACCGAGAGGTCGCCGCAGGCCAGGGTCTCGAACGCCGCGATCGAAGCGCCGATGTCACCACCGCCGCCGTACTCCTCGGGGAAGCCCATCCCGGTCTGCCCGGTCTTGGCCATCATCAGCACCACGTCGAGCACCCGCTGCCGGAAGTCGGCGATCGACATCTCCTCGGCGTCGACGAGGATGTCGGCGTGCTCGGCGAGGTTCTTGCGGACCAGCCGCCGGACGTCGGCGTACCTGCCGTCGAGAAGTGTGGTCAGGGCGGGGACATCGAGCGTCATGGGCGTCATGCTCCCACGTGCCCTGTCAGACGCGGGCGAAGAAGTTCGGCGGGATCCAGTAGTACATGCTGTCGATCGACACCGGCCGGCCGGTACGAGGCGCGTGGAT
>DATFGA010000318.1:0-14677 GCA_035249775.1 Nocardioidaceae bacterium
TCGTGCTGGCGCTGGCCGGCCTCGGCTGCCTCGACATCCGGCTGGTCGTCCGCGACCCCGACCGGGCTGCCGACACGCTCCGCGTTGCCGAGCGGCACCCGGCCCGTCCGGTCGTGGAGGTGGTGGCCTTGGCCGAGGCCTCCCGCGACGAAGGGCCGTCCCCGGACATCGTGGTCTCCATGATCCCGGCCGTCGCGCAGGGGCCGGAGGTGCTGACGCTGGCGCGGACCGCACCGGTCGTCTTCGACGTCGTCTACGCCCCCTGGCCGACCCCGCTGGCCGCGTTCGCCCTCGAGGAGGAGCGCACCCTGGTCTCCGGGCTCGACCTGCTCGTGCACCAGGCCGCGCTGCAGGTGGGCCTGATGACCGGTGCCGAAGCCGTTCCGGTCGAGGCGATGCGCGCCGCGGGGGAGCGGGCGCTCGGCTGAGTGCCGGTCGGTGTGGCTGCTCAACCGGCGGGGCAGGGTCAACGTGATGTGACGAGATGAAGTATTCTTCAGGTCGTCATCCACGACCGAAGGGGTCCTCGCGTGCCGGTTCCGCTGTACCAGGCGAAGGCAGAGTTCTTCCGCACGCTCGGCCACCCCGCCCGGATCCGGGTTCTCGAGCTGCTCAGCGAGAAACCGTGCCCGGTGCACGAGCTGCTCGCCGCGATCGAGATCGAGGCCAGCAACCTCTCCCAGCAGCTGTCCGTCCTGCGTCGCAGCGGCCTGGTCACCCAGCGACGGGAGGGCGGAGAGGTGATCTACTCGCTGGCCGTGCCGGAGGTGCGTGACCTGCTCGCGGCGGCCCGCGGCATCCTGCGCGCGCAGATCGTCGACCAGAGCGGCCTGGTCGACGAGCTCTCCCGCGGCATGAAGCGGTGAGCTCGTCGGTCGCCACCGCCGCCCGCGGACGTACGCGGTTCAGGTCGCTCCTCCCACGCCGCCGCGACCTGGCGGCGATGGCCCGCGATCCGCGCCGTGACCTGGTCGCCGGGGTGACCGTGGGAATCGTGGCCCTGCCGCTGGCCCTCGCGTTCGGTGTCACCTCCGGGATGGGCGCCGCGGCCGGACTGGTCACCGCGGTGGTGGCCGGCGCCCTCGCCGCCTTGTTCGGCGGCAGCAACCTCCAGGTCAGCGGCCCGACCGGCGCGATGACCGTGGTGCTGGTCCCGATCATCGCCGAGTTCGGCCCCGAGGGCGTTCTCGTGGTCGGGATCCTGGCCGGCCTGCTGCTCCTGGCGATGGCGGCCGCGGGCATCGGTCGCTACGTCAGGTTGATCCCGCTGCCGGTGATCGAGGGGTTCACGCTCGGCATCGCGGTGATCATCGGCCTGCAACAGCTGCCGGCCGCGCTCGGAGTGGCCGGCGAGGGTGAGAAGGTGCTCGCGGTCGCGGCGCGCGCCTTGGTGGCCTGGTCGTCGGCACCACAGTGGGCGCCGGTGGTGATGGCGTTCGGGGTAGCCGCGGTCATGCTCGCCCTGGCCCGGTTCCGGCCGGCGGTGCCCGCCTCGCTCCTCGGGGTGGTGGTGGCGACGTTGGTTGCCGAGATGGCGCACCTCGACGTCGCGCGGATCGGGACCCTGCCGGCGGGGCTGCCGATGCCGAGCGTGCCCGTCGTGCCCTGGGCCCAGCTCCACGCGCTGCTCCTGCCCGCCGTCGCGGTGGCTCTGCTCGCCGGTCTGGAAAGCCTGCTGTCGGCGACTGTCGCCGACGCGATGAGCGTCGACGAGCGGCACGACCCGCACCGTGAGCTGTTCGGCCAGGGCATCGCCAACCTCGCCAGCCCGCTGTTCGGCGGGATCCCGGCCACCGCCGCGATCGCGCGCACCGCGGTCAACGTCCGCAGCGGCGCCACCTCTCGGCTGGCCGCGGTCAGCCATTCGGCCGTGCTGCTGCTTGCCGTGATGCTGCTCGCGCCGCTGGTGGGCCGCATCCCGCTCGCCGCACTTGCCGGGGTGCTGGTGGCCACCGCCGTGCGGATGGTGGAGGTCTCCAGCGTCCGGGCACTGTTCCGGTCCGGCCGCAGCGACGCGGCGGTCCTGGCGCTGACGGCGGTCGCCACCATTGCGCTCGACCTGGTGATGGCGGTCGCACTGGGGGTGCTGGTCGCCGGCGGGATCGCGCTGCGGCAGTTGGCGCGCGAGGCGGCGGTGACCGAGGTGCCGCTCCGCCCGGTGACGGGCGACCGCAGCGAGGAGGAGCACGCGCTGCTCGACGAGCACATCGTCGCCTACCGGCTCGACGGGCCGCTGTTCTTCGCCGGGGCGCACACGGCTCTCCTGGAGCTGTCCGAGCTCAGCGACGTCCGGGTCGTGATCCTGCGGATGGGCCGGGTCGCGGCGCTCGACTCGACCGGGGCCGCCGTACTCCGCGACACCATCCAACAGCTGGAGCGGCGGGGGATCACCGTCCTGCTCTCCGGCGTTCCCGACCGGCACACGGCAGTGCTCGAGGCGCTCGGGGTCTACGAGAGCCTCGGCCACGAACGGCACCTGTTCACCTCCACCCAGGAAGCGATCGTGCACGCCCGACGGCACGCCGCGCGGGCTCCCCACGAAGCGGCCTGACGGCGGGCCCGCTGCAGTTAGGCTCTGGCCCCATGAGTGCTGACGTCTGGTTCGTCGACGCCGCGATCGCGACCGGGTTCTACGGGCTGCTCGCCGGGTTGGCCGTGCCCGCGATCATCGCCCGGGTCCCCGAGCCGGAGCCCGAGGACGAGCCGCCCGCGGATGAGGTCGGCAGCGCCTCCTCCGACGCGGCACCGGCCGAGGAGCCGAAGGAGCGCTACGAGGACATCGCCCGGCGCCGTGGCCTGCGGTGGAAGACCTCACTGGCCACCGCCCTCGTGTGTGCGGTGATCGGGGGCCGGGTCGGTTTCGAGAACGAGCTGATGTTCCTGCTCTACCTGGCGCCGGTCGGTGTCGCACTCGCGGTGATCGACTGGCGGACCCGCCTGCTGCCCACGAAGCTGATCGCGCCGTCGTACCTGGTCGTGATCCTGCTGGTGCTGTTCGCGGCGTGGGCCGACGGCGACTGGGACTCGCTGATCACCGCCGGATGGGGCTGGCTGGTCGCCGGCGGCACGTTCTTCGTGCTCTGGTTCATCTACCCGCGAGGGATGGGGTACGGCGATGTCCGGCTCTCCGGAGTGCTCGGCATCGCGCTCGGATACCTGGGGTGGGCGGAGCTGCTGACCGGGGTGTACGCCGGCTTCCTCGTCGGCGGGGTGGGTGGTCTGCTGCTCTCGATGCTGCGGGTGGTGGATCGAAAGGCCTACCCGTTCGGGCCGTTCATGCTGATCGGCGCGGTGATCGGCGTGGCCGCCGGGCCCTATGTCGCTGCGTGGTACGTGTGACCATCGGCTGAACACGCCGTGAAAGACTGTCCGCCATGCTGCGTTGGCTCACTGCGGGCGAGTCCCACGGACCTGCTCTTGTCGCCCTCCTCGAAGGACTGCCGGCCCACGTCTCGGTGACGTCGGCCGACATCGTGGACGCACTGGCCCGACGCCGACTCGGCTACGGCCGCGGTGCCCGGATGAAGTTCGAGCAGGACGAGGTCGACATCATCGGCGGGATCCGGCACGGCCGGACGCTCGGCAGCCCGATCGCGATCCGGGTCGGCAACAGTGAGTGGCCCAAGTGGGACAAGGTGATGGCGGCCGACCCCGTCGACGAGGCGGAGCTGGAGGCGCTTGCGCGCAACGCCGCGCTCACCCGTCCACGGCCCGGGCACGCCGACCTGGTGGGAATGCAGAAGTACTCCTTCGACGAGGCGCGGCCGATCCTCGAACGCGCATCGGCCCGGGAGACCGCGGCCCGGGTGGCGCTCGGTGCGGTCGCGACGGCGTTCCTCGAGCAGGCCCTGGGGGCCCGCGTGGTCTCCCACGTGGTCTCCATCGGGACCGCGAAGGCGCCCTACGGCTCGGTGCCGACCCCCGACGACGTGGCCCGGCTCGACGCGGACCCGGTGCGTTGTCTCGACGCCGACGCGAGCAAGGCGATGGTGGCCGAGATCGACCAGGCCCACAAGGACGGCGACACCCTCGGCGGGGTGGTCGAGGTGGTCGTCCACGGCCTCCCGCCGGGCCTCGGCTCGCACGTGCACTGGGACCGTCGGCTCGACGCACGGCTGGCCGGTGCGCTGATGGGCATCCAGGCGATCAAGGGCGTCGAGGTCGGTGACGGGTTCGGCCTGGCCGCCGACCCGGGGTCGCAGGCACATGACGAGATCGTGCAGACCGAGGACGGCATCCGTCGTACCTCCGGCCGCTCCGGCGGCACCGAGGGCGGCATGTCGACCGGGGAGGTGCTCCGGGTCCGCGCGGCGATGAAGCCGATCGCCACCGTGCCGCGTGCTCTGCGCACCGTCGACGTGGCCACCGGCGAGGCGACCGTGGCCCACCACCAGCGTTCGGACGTGTGCGCGGTGCCTGCCGCCGGCATCGTCGCCGAGGCGATGGTGGCGCTGGTGCTGGCCGATGTCGCCCTGGAGAAGTTCGGCGGCGACTCGGTCGAGGAGACCGCGCGCAACGTGCGGGGCTACCTGTCCTCGTTGAGGTTCGCGTGACCGGCGCGCGTCCGCGGGTGGTGCTGGTCGGTGCGATGGGCGCCGGGAAGACCACGGTCGCCGAGATCCTCGCCGCGCGATGGGGCGTCTCGGTGCGCGACACCGACCACGACGTCGAGGCCGCGCAGGGACGGTCGATCTCCGACATCTTCGTCGACGACGGCGAGCAGGTCTTCCGTGCGCTGGAGCGGGACGCGGTCGAGGTCGCGCTGCGCGAGCACGACGGGGTGCTCGCCCTCGGCGGCGGCGCGGTGCTGGACCCGGCGACCCGCGCGACGCTGAAGGCGCACCGGGTGGCGTTCCTGGATGTCGGACTCTCCGACGCGGTGAAGCGGGTCGGCCTGGGCTCCGGACGGCCCCTGCTGCTCGGCAACGTGCGGGCCCGGATCAAGGCGCTGCTCGACGAGCGGCTGCCGGTCTACCGCGAGGTCGCGACCATCACCGTCGACACCGACGGCAAGCCGGCCGACGCCGTGGCGGACGAGGTGGCCCGCGCCGTCGAGGACGCCGAGCGAGCCGAGTCGGAGGAGGCACAGTGAGCGAGCAGTCACGGTTGCACGTGGGCGGCGCGGCGCCGTACGACGTGGTCATCGGCAGCGGACTGCTCGGTGAGCTCCCGGCGCTGCTCGGTCCCGACGTACGCCGGGTCGCGGTGATCCACCCCCGGGCGCTGGCCGCGACCGGCGAGGCGATCCGCGTCGACCTGGCGGACCAGGGGTACGACGCGCACGGCATCGAGATCCCCGACGGCGAGGAAGCGAAGCTGGCACCGGTCGCGTCGTTCTGCTGGCAGGTGCTCGGGCAGACCGGGTTCACCCGCTCCGACGCCGTGGTCACCGTGGGTGGCGGGGCGACCACCGACATGGGCGGGTTCGTCGCGGCCACCTGGTTGCGCGGCGTCAAGGTCGTGCACATGCCGACCACGCTGCTCGGGATGGTGGACGCAGCCGTCGGCGGCAAGACCGGGATGAACACCACCGAGGGCAAGAACCTGGTCGGCGCCTTCCACGAGCCGGCCGGTGTCCTCTGCGACCTGGCCACACTGGAGACGCTGCCGCGCAACGAGCTGGTCAGCGGGCTGGCCGAGGTGATCAAGTGTGGGTTCATCGCCGACCCCGCGATCCTCGACCTGGTCGAGCGTGACCCGGTCGCGGCGACCGACGCCGGCAGCAGCGAGCTGCGCGAGCTGATCGAGCGGGCGATCCGGGTGAAGATCGACGTGGTCGTCACCGATCTCAAGGAGACCGGTGGAGTGGGCGGTCATCCGGGACGCGAGTCCCTGAACTACGGGCACACGCTCGGGCACGCCGTCGAGCGGGTCGAGCGCTACAAGTTCCGGCACGGTGCCGCCGTCTCGATCGGGATGATGTACGTCGCCGAGCTCGCCCGTCTCGCGGGACGGCTCGACGAGTCCACGGCCGACCGGCACCGGACGGTCCTCGAGCTCGTGGGACTGCCCACCTCCTACCAGGGCGGCAGGTGGCCGCAGCTGCACGACGCGATGAAGGTCGACAAGAAGGCGCGCGGCGACCAGCTGCGGTTCGTCGTGCTCGAGGGACTGGCCAGGCCGGCGATCCTTCAAGCTCCCGACCCGGCGCTGCTGACCGCTGCCTACGCCGAGATCTCGCGGTGAGGAGAACGATGAAGGTCCTGGTGCTGAACGGGCCGAACCTCGGCCGGCTGGGCTCCCGCGAGCCAGAGGTGTACGGGTCGACCACCCATGCCGATCTGGTGGCGTTGTGCGAGACGGTCGGCGCCGAGCTGGGGTGCGACGTCGAGGTCCGGCAGACCGACTCCGAGGCAGAGCTGGTCGGCTGGTTGCACGAGGCAGCCGACGCGGGCACCCCCGTCGTACTCAACCCCGCTGCGTTCACGCACTACAGCTACGCGCTTCGCGACGCGTGCGCGATGCTGACCGGCCCGCTCGTCGAGGTGCACATCACCAACCCGCACACCCGCGAGGAGTTCCGGCACACCAGCGTGGTCTCCGGGGTGGCTACCGGGGTGATCGCCGGGTTCGGTGTGGACTCCTACCGGCTCGCCCTCGTTGCCCTCGTGGGTCGCTGACCGCCAAAGGTGACGGCTCGGCCTGCCAAAGGTGACGGCTCGGTCCGCCAAAGGTGACGGCTCGGCGATTTCTTGGGCGCGGCGGGCTGTCGTTAGACTTGACCGCTGCCCCTCACGACCCGCCGACGAAAGAGCAGGATCACCCGCGTATGGCCACCACGAACGACCTCAAGAACGGCATGGTGCTCAACCTCGACGGACAGCTCTGGTCCGTGATCTGGTTCCAGCACCACAAGCCCGGCAAGGGCGGCGCGGTCGTGCGCACCAAGCTGAAGAACATCGAGTCGGGCAAGACGGTCGACAAGACCTTCAACGCCGACGTCAAGGTCGAGGTCGCCAACGTCGACAAGCGGACGATGCAGTACCTCTACAACGACGGCACCTCCTACGTGTTCATGGACGTCGCGACCTACGACCAGATCGAGGTGCCGCCGGAGATCGTGGGCGAGGCGCAGAACTTCCTGCTCGAGAACCAGGAGGCGATCGTGGCCACGAACGAGGGTCGCGTCCTCTACATCGAGCTGCCGGCGTCGGTCGAGCTTCTGGTCGAGTACACCGAGCCCGGCCTGCAGGGTGACCGGTCCACCGGCGGCACCAAGCCGGCCCGTCTCGAGACCGGCCACGAGATCAACGTGCCGCTGTTCATCACCACCGGCGAGAAGATCAAGGTCGACACCCGGGACAGCAGCTACCTGGGCCGCGTCAGCTCCTGATGGCAGTCCAGTCATGACCGCCCGCACCAAGGCCCGCAAGCGAGCGCTCGACATCCTCTTCGAGTGCGACGCCCGGGACGTGATGCCCCTCGAGCTGCTCGACGAGCGGGTGGTGGCGGCCGACCCGCCGGTCAACGAGTACACAGCCGAGCTGGTGCGCGGCGTCGCCGGCAACATCGGCCGGATCGACGAGCTCCTCACGACGTACTCCCAGGGCTGGACCATCGAGCGGATGCCGGCCGTGGACCGCAACGTGCTGCGGCTCGGGGTGTTCGAGGTGCTCTACGTGGAGGACGTCCCTGATGCGGTGGCCGTCAGCGAGGCGATGAGCCTGGTCCGCGACCTGTCCACCGACGAGTCGCCCGCCTTCGTCAACGGCATCCTCGGCAACATCGTCAGGAACAAGCCGGCCCTGTCCGCCTGACCCGACCTGCCGTGTTCGTTCGCGCGTCTCATGCCGCGGCCGCATCGGGGTAGCGGCGGCGCAGCGCGTCCAGGCCGCGACTGGTGTTCGACTTCACGGTGCCGACCGAGGACCGCAGCAGCCGTGCGGTCTCGACCTCCGAGCGGCCCTCGTAGTAGCGCAGCACCACGGTTGCGCGCTGCGCCGGCGGGAGTCCCTGGACGAGGTCCCACAACAGGATCCGCTCCTCGAGGTCGGGCACAACGGAGGCGCCGAGGACGTCGTTCGGGCGCGGCTCGGGGAGGTCGGCCGCGGACCGCTCGGAGCGGCGCCACGCCTGCCGCCACCAGCTGGTGTGCTGGTTGACGAGGGCGCGGCGCACGTAGGCGTCGAGCGCTCGTGGGTCCCGGATCCGCGGCCAGGCCAGGTAGACGCTGGTCAGCGCGCTCTGCAGCAGGTCCTCCGCGCTGTGCGGGTCGCCGGTCAGCGCGGTCGCGATCCGCAGCAGGGCTGGCCGCCGCGTCGCCACGAAGTCGCTGAACTCCGGGACGCCCTCGGGCGGTTCGGTCACGGTGGCCATGGCGGCGTCTCAGGCGTCCTGACTGGGGCTGCTCACCAGCAGACCGAAGGCGACCACGCTGAGCCAGACCGGACCGGTCATCCCGGCCATGTACTGCAGCGGGCTGATCCCGAACAGCACGGTGAAGCCTCCGAGCACCAGGCTGGTCCACGCGATCCACCGGGGCACAGCGCCGTGACGCAGACCGGCGACCGCGACGGCGAGTGCGCTGACGCCCGCACCGGCCCACAGCCACGGGATCGTCCCGATCCAGTGCCCGAACAGCGCGACGGTCTCCGGGACCATCAGGCCGGGATCGGCCGCGCCGAACACGAACTCGGTGGTCAGGCCGGTGCCGAGCAGCCCGGCGACCGACACCAGCAGCAGACCGGACGAGGCCACCGACGGGATCAGGCTGTCCGGGCCCAGGGTCATCGCGAGCCGCCGCCGGAGCCCTGCCGCGAAGACCAGCAACAGCAGCACCGCCGCCATCGTCGCGGTGTGGAAGACGAGGATCTGGGGCGTCTGCTCGGCCACTCGGGCCTGGATGGCGACGGCGTCCCCGGCGATCTCCTCGCGGTAGACGGCGTCCACGGTCATGCTCGCGACCACGCCGACGATCCCGGCCAGGCCGGCGCCGAGTCCCGCGGCGGCCCATCCGCGGTGACCGCTGATCGTCGGTGCGAGGGCGCTCGGCGCAAGGGTGGTGGTGCTCAAGGTGGTCTCCTGTGGGTCGTGTCGGTACGTCGGCGCTGTTCACGCCGGAGACCCACCCTGGAACAGGCCCACCCGGGGGACCACTGACACCACTCGGACACCTCCAGGTGTACGGGAAGTGTGCGACTCCTAGCCGGCGCTGCCGAGCCCGAACGACACCGCGTCCTCCACCGTCATCGCCCGGCCGACGTCGAGGGCGTCGTCGAACGCGTCCTCGCCGAGCGCCTCGCGGGCCTGCTCGGCCGCCTGCCGGCCGAGCTCCTCGTCGGGCCGGTAGTAGCCGTACCCGGTGGTGCCGATCACCTCCCGGATGCCCTGCGCCGCACCGAGCAGCACCGGCACCCTCGGGTGCGCGCCGTCCGCGGCCTCGACCACCGCCAGCGCGTCCAGCAGGTAGGCGAGGTTGGCCAGGTCCCGGGTCTCCGTGGACAGACGCAGGCCCCGCACCAGGTGTTGTCGCGCCTGTGCGCGGTCCCCGCAGGAGGCCGCCACCTGGGACAGGTTGTAGAGCGCGATGTACATCGTCAGCCGGTCGCCCCGGCGCTCGGCGGATATCAGTCCCTGTTCGATGAACCCTCTCGCGCGATCCGGGTCCCCGCCGAGAAGGGTGACCGTGCCGAGCCAGACGTGCACGAGCGACCCGATCCAGTCGCCCTCCTCACCGGCGGCTTCTGCAAGCGGAAGGGACTCACGGAACAGCTCCTCGGCACCGGCCAGGTCTCCCGCGGCCAGCCGCGCCAGCCCGACCCCCGCGGTGCTGTTGACCCGGGTCAGCGGGTCGCCCGAGCCGGTGGCCCGCTCCCGTGCGGACTGCCACCAGGCGCCGCTCGCCTCGATGTCGTCCTGGGCGAACGCCATCGTGGCCGCGGCGATCTCGGCCTGGGCCCGCAGCGGGTCGGGGAGCGGGTGGGTGAGCGTGGCCTCCATCAGCCGCCGACCGTGCAACAGGTGACCGCGCAGCCACCAGTAGAGCCACAGCGCCCAGCCGATCCGGGCGGCGTCCCCGGCGTTTCCGGTGGTCAGTGCCCGCTCCATCGCGGCCGACATGTTGGCGTGCTCGGCATCGATCCGGGCCAGCCACCGGACCTGGTCGGCCCGCTGGTACTCCGGAGCGGCTTGTTCCGCCAGGTCCACGAAGTGGGCGGTGTGACCGGCGGCGACCGCGTCCGTCTCGCCGGCCTGGTCGAGCATCCGCCGGCCGTACTGAACGACGGGTTCGAGCAGGTGGTGCCGACGGGACCCTCCGCGGCCCGCGGCCACGACGAGCGACTGCTCGACGAGTGACTCGAGCAGCCGCAGGACGTCGCCGGCCGGGACGGTGCCCGCGCGTCCGGCGACCGCCTCCGCGTCCTCCAGGGTGAAGCCACCGGTGAAGAAGGAGACCAGTCGGAGCAGTGCCTGCTCCTCGCGGTCGAGCAGCCCGTAGCTCCAGTCGAGGGCAGCGGTCATCGTGCGCTGCCGGGCCGGCAGGTCGCGGGCACCGTCGCCGGCAATCGCGTCGTCGAGGCGGACGAGCAGGGTCGGCGGGTCGAGGAACCGGGTCCGGGCCGCGGCCAGCTCCAGGGCGAGCGGGATGCCGGCCAACCGCGTGCAGATCGCCGCTATCGCGCTGGTGTCGACGCCGGTCAGCTCCAGGTCCGGTGAGACCGCCCGCGCGCGGTCGAGGAACAGCGCTCCGGCGGGCGATGCGGCGAGCGCCTCCAGGTCGGGCTCGGCGTCGGGAACGGCGAGCGGGGGTACGACGACCTCGGTCTCCCCACGCACCCGCAACGCCGCACGGCTCGAGGTCAGCACGGTGAGTCCCGGGCACGACTCGACCAGCCGGGCCACCGGGGGAGCAGCGGCGAGGAGGTGCTCGAAGTTGTCGAGGACGAGCAGCACCTGCAGGCCGGCCAGCTCATCGGCGATCACGGTCTCGGTGTCCCCGCCCTCGGCGCGGGCAACCCCGATCCCGTCCGCGACGGCCGAGAGCACCAGGTTCGCGTCGAGCAGCGGAGCGAGCTCGACGAAGATCACCCCGTCCGGGAACGAGTCGCTGACCGCGGTGGCGACCGCGATGCTCAACCGGGTCTTCCCGACACCGCCCATCCCGGTCAGGGTGACGATCCGCCTGGCCGGGTCCCGCACCAGCGCGGCGACCTCCGCGACCTCGACGTCACGGGCCACCAGGGCGGTCGGCGGGACCGGGAGCCGCCGTACCCGGGTGCTGCTCTCGGAGGCGTCGGTGGGGCGCGCGCTCTCGCGACGCCGGCTCGGAACCGCCTGCACCAGCGCGGCGCGCTCGGTGTCGGTCGCCTCCAGCGCGTCGGCGAGCGAGCGGATCGTGTGCGGGTAGGGACGGGTCCGGGCGCCGCGCTCGAGGGCGCTGATCGCATGCGTGGTCAGCTTGGCCCGTTCGGCGAGCTCCTCCTGGGACAGGCTCGCGGCCTCGCGCATCGCGCGCAGCAGGGCACCGAAGGACTTCTTCGCCGTTGCCGGCGCGTCCACCCGTCCCTGCTGCATGACCGGTGAGTCTATCGACGCCCGTTACAGTGGACGCCTCGCCGACGCGAAGAGGTGGCCCATGGGTCTCGACCGACTGGCCTGGCGCGTGATCGCCCTGCCGACGAGCACACTCAACGGCCTGCTGAGTGCTCGCGAGCAGGCCCGGGCCGTCACCGCCGATGCGCAACGGCTCGGCACGCAGGTCTGGGACCTGCTCGGTCGGGCCCAGGCGGCCCTGGACCGGGTCGAGGTGCTCCTGGACGAGGTGGCCGCTCTCCTCGCCGCGGTCGCGGTGCTCCGGGACGAGGCGGACGTCGTGGTCACCGCGGCGAGCGGGGTGGTCACCGACGGTGCGCGGGCGGTGGGTGAGCTCGAGGCCCAGGCGCACCGGGTGCAGCGGCTGCTGGACCTGTACGAGCCCGACCTGATCGCGCTCGAGCCGGTCGCGGGACGTGCCGCCGCCGAGCTGACTCCACGCCACCTCACCAACCTCGCCGATGCGCTGGGCCGGTTGCCGGACCTGCTGGAGCTCGCCGAGCCGGCGTTGAAGAACCTGGCCGGGCTGGCCCCCGAGCTCAAGGACGTCACCGACCGGGTCGAGAACGTCGGGCAGATCGTCGAGGGGATCCCCGGCGCGGGGATGCTGCGCCGCCGGACGGAGCGCAAGGACGGCGGCGACTGACCGGACCGGCTGCGGCTCTTCGACGCCCTCCCGCTTCACCGGCGCCTGTGCCACGCTGAGGCCATGGGCAACGAGGTGGACGTGGTGGTCATCGGGCTCGGTCCCGGCGGTGAGTCGGCCGCCACGAAGCTGGCCCAGGCCGGCTTGGAGGTGATCGGCGTCGACGAGCGGCTCGTCGGCGGTGAGTGTCCGTACTTCGGCTGCGTGCCGACCAAGATGATGGTCCGGGCCGCGAACCTGCTCGCCGAGGGCCGCCGGGTGCCGGGCATGGCGGGCGACAGCACGGTCACCTCACACTGGCAGACCGTCGCCCGGCGGATCTCCCAGGAGGCCACCGACGGCTGGGACGACAAGGTCGCCGTCGAACGCCTGGAGAAGGCAGGCGTCCGGTTCGTGCGCGGCCACGCCCGGCTGACCGGTCCGCGCGCCGTCTCCGTTGACGGGCAGGGCTTCACGGCCCGGCGCGGCGTCCTGCTGAACACCGGCACCGCGCCGGCGGTGCCCCCCATCGACGGGCTCGCCGACACTCCCTACTGGACGAACCGGGACGCCGTCCGGGTCACCGAGCTTCCCGGGTCGATGATCGTGATCGGTGGCGGCGCGATCGGGGCCGAGCTGTGCCAGGCGTTCGCCCGGTTCGGTGTGGACGTCACCGTGGTCGAGAACGCCGACCGGATCCTGGCCGTCGAGGAGCCGGAGGCCAGCGGCGTGGTCGCGGACGTCTTCGCCGCCGAGGGGATCCGGGTGCTGACCGGTGTCGAGGCCCGGTCGGTGGCGTACGACGAGGGCAGGTTCAGCGTCGACGCGGACGGCGAGATGCTCCACGCCGACAAGCTGCTGGTGGCGACGGGCCGGCGTACCAACCTCTCCGAGATCGGCCTGGACACGGTCGGCCTGGACCCCCGGGCGAGATCGATCGAGACCGACACCCGGTTGCGCGCCGGCGAGGGGCTGTGGGCCGTCGGTGACATGACCGGCAAGGGCGCGTTCACGCACATCTCGATGTACCAGGCGGCCGTCGCCGTCCGCGACATCCTCGGCGAGGACGGGCCGGAGGCCGACTACCGGGCGGTGCCGCGGGTCACGTTCACCGACCCCGAGATCGGCTCGGTCGGGATCACCGAGCAGCAGGCGCGCGACCAGGGCATGGACGTGCGGGTCGCGGTCACCCCGCTGGCCGGGTCCACCCGCGGCTGGATCCACCAGGCCGGCAACGACGGGGTGATCAAGCTCGTCGAGGACGCAGGCCGCGGCGTACTCGTCGGCGCCACCTCCGCGGGACCGGCCGGGGGAGAGGTGCTGTCCATGCTGACCACCGCGGTGCACGCCGAGATCCCCACCGCGACGCTGCGCTCGATGATCTACGCCTACCCCACCTTCCACCGCGCGGTGGAGGACGCGCTCGGCCGGCTCGAGTGAGCGCACGCGTCGGCGACGCTGCACTGCTGGTAGGGTTTGACCCGTTCGACATCCTTTAACGAGCCGTCCCGTGAGGCGGAGAAGGAGGTCCGGCTCGCTCATGCCTGCCGAATCAGCATCAGACCCGGTGACCGCTCCCGGGACCCACCACGAAGGACGCACCGTCCTCGACTCGCGCGACATCTCCCGCGCACTCACCCGCATCGCCCACGAGATCCTCGAACGCAACAAGGGCGCCTCCGACCTGGTCCTGCTCGGGATCCCGACCCGCGGCGTCCCCCTGGCCCAGCGGGTGGCCGCCAAGATCGCCGCGGTGGAAGGCATCGACATCCCGGTCGGGTCGCTGGACATCACGATGTACCGCGACGACCTGCGGATGCGGCCGGCGCGCACCCTGCTGCCCACCGAGATCCCGCACGGCGGCATCGACGACAAGACCGTGGTCCTCGTCGACGACGTGCTGTTCTCCGGACGCACGATCCGCGCCGCGCTCGACGCGATGAACGACGTCGGCCGGCCGAAGACCGTGCGGCTCGCGGTGCTCGTCGACCGCGGCCACCGGGAGCTGCCGATCCGCGCCGACTTCGTCGGCAAGAACCTGCCCACCTCGCTCGTGGAGTCGGTCCGGGTCCGCCTCGCCGAGTTCGACGGCGTCGACGCGGTCACCATCGCGGGAGTCGCGACCCGCTCCCCGGACGGGGAGGTCCTGCGATGAAGCGCCACCTGCTGAGCGCCGCCGATCTCACCCGCTCCGACGCGGAGCTGGTCCTGGAGACCGCCGAGGAGCTGCGGTCCCTGGCCGACCGGCCGATCAAGAAGCTGCCCGCGTTGCGCGGCCGCACCGTGGTCAACCTGTTCTTCGAGGACTCCACCCGCACCCGGATCTCGTTCGAGGCCGCAGCCAAGCGGCTGTCCGCGGACGTGATCAACTTCTCCGCCAAGGGCTCCAGCCTGTCCAAGGGGGAGAGCCTCAAGGACACCGCGCTCACGCTGGAGGCGATGGGCGCCGACGCGGTCGTCATCCGGCACTGGGCATCCGGCGCGCCGCACCTGCTCGCCAACTCCGGCTGGGTCCGCTCC
>DATFGA010000319.1:0-9896 GCA_035249775.1 Nocardioidaceae bacterium
TGCGGCCTGGTCCCCAGGACCGGCCGGGCAGCCGCCCATGCCGGGACCGCCGGCTTCGCCGTACTCCGCGATGGTCAGTCCCTGCCGGTTGGCGTCCGCGTCCTCGACCTGCCAGGCCATGGACCGCTCACCGAGGTCGGCGGAGGCCGCGATCTCTGCCGTCGCGGCGTTGTCGAAGGTGTAGGTGGCCACGAAACTGGATCCGGAGACAACCATCTCCGACGAGTAAGCACCGTCGTCGATGAGCTCACCGGGAACCGCCCGCAGGTCGCGTCGCCCGACCTCAGTGTCCTTCAGGTCGGGGTTGATGATCCGCTGCTCCATCTGGGCGGGGTTCACGCCGGGACCGACGTAACCGTCGACGGTGATCACGTTGCCGTTGAGCGTCATGTCCTTGGTGACGTAGGTGTCCGCCACGGTGGTCTCGTCCTTCAGACCATCGGGCAGGGTCAGCGACACCACATCGCCGGGCCGGATGTCCGGGGTCACCTGGTGACTGGTGCCGGCGCCCCAGCAGACGCCACCGGGGTGGTTGACCTCGAAGGCGACGTCGGTGCCCGAGATGACGGCCTTCGCCGATCCGATCACCGTGCTTCCTCGAGTGACCTCGAGCAGCGCGGTCTGGCCCGCGTAGAACGGGTCCATGTAGCCCTCGACAGAGACGAAGTCCCGGTCGGGGAAGACAACGATGTTGTCGGGGAACTTGGGTACTGCTGCTGACGCTGCACCGGCGTAGACGACGACCCCCGTGGCCGTGAGGCTCGTGATCGCCACCGCCGAGAGCACCGTCCGGGACGACGTGCGAAGCCGCCTCCGAGTGCGTTCGATCTTGCTGGCCATGAGAACTCCCTGTCAGGTGTGCGGTCTGCGGAGGAGGCCACTTGTTGGACCTGTCCGCTGCAGAAAGTTCTCTTACGGACCTTGGCATAACCTTGGGGATCGAAATTGCGATCAGCCGCGCCGGTCCAAACTTTTCCCAAGGCCCGCCATCCACGCTTCGACGCGGAAGTTGGTCCCCTCCCATGACGCCCTCCACCAGATCTCCCACTGGTGGAGGGCGTCGGGTGGTCGTCGCCTCAGGTTGGGCGCCGCCTGGAGGAAACGTTGACCTCGGTGGCGCGTTCGAGTGCGTCGCACAGCTCGCTCAGAGACGGGATTCCCCCGACCGCCGGCTCGAGGCCTTCGTGCACGAACGGATCAATGCCATCGATGAGAATCGTCGGTGAGCCGACAAAGCCTCGCGCTTCAGCCTCCTGCTGGGTGTCGATGACTGTCGTACGAATCTTGAGTGGCGGCATCGAAAGGTGCTCCAGTGCCTTGCACAACAAGATCGCTGCGGCGTCCTCGTGAGGACAATCCGGTACGACGAGCAGTTCGATCTCCACTTGGTTCAGTATCCGCGTTCCACGACCGGGCGCAACTGCCTCGGACCGGCCCCAAGGCTTCCCCAAGGTCACGCCAACACGCTTCCGACGCCGAGTTACCGGCCGCGGAGACACCACGGCCGTGGACAGAAAGGTTGCGAATGTGAAGAGAGCAGCAGCAGTGAGCATGGTGCTGGCCGCCATGATGTCGGTACCAGCGATGACCTCGAGCGCATCGGCTGTGCCGATGAAGAAGTGTCAGCCCGGTGCGGAGAACTTCCAGATCGTGAACGGGGTATGCGTGAGCGACGGCAAGGCCGAGAAGCTGAACGGCTAGGCGACGCTTCAGCACCGACGCCCTCCACCAGATCTCCCCTTTGGTGGAGGGCGTCGGCTCTGCGAGAGCCTGTCCTATTCGATGACGCTCACGAATGCGTCGTAGTCGTCGTCGATCAACGACGACTGGAACGGTCGCACGGTCGGGAAGTCCGGGGACAAGGTGCGGCCGACGAGGTGTGCGGCGCCGGTCCGATCGGCGGTGATGCCCGTGGTGCGGTCAGCGTCTGCGCCACCGATGAACGTGCTCCACATGGCGGTTCCACTCCGCCGGAGCTTGGCCGCGAAGCCGTCGATGTAGCCGCCGAACGCCGGCTGGGCCGCGTTGGACGTGGTCGGGAAGTCCGTGGAGTCGGTTCGCCCGCCGACCACCGCGAGACCCTTGCTCGTCACGTCGATGGCGAGTCCCTGGTCCTGTGCGCGGCCGCCGAGGTAGGTGCTGTAGAGCAGCGCCTGGCCGTTCCGGCTCAGCTTGGTGACGAATCCGTCGTCGCACAGCTCCTCGGGTTGGTCGCTGGTGCAGGCCGCGTTGTCGAGCTGCGACTGCATCGCGTTGGCGGTCGGGAAGTCGGTCGAAGCGGTGCTCCCCGTGATGTGAGCACGCCGCTTCCCGTCCAGGGCGATACCGGACGCGTCATCGTGATCCCTACCGCCCAGGTAGGTGCTGTAGACAGCACTACTGCCGCTGGCGCTGAGCTTGGTCACGAAGGCCTGTCGGCACGGTTCCCCCGGTGGCGGACCGCAGTGCTCACCCCGGGTGGTGCTCTCGAAGGCCCGCACCGTCGGGAAGTCGGAAGACCCGGTGCTGCCGGCCACGTACGCGTTGCCGGCGGCGTCGAGCGCGAGGCCGCGCGCGATGTCGGTGCCCTCACCGCCGAGGTAGGTGCTGTAGACGATCCGGTCGCCGCCCGGCGAGAACTTGGTGACGAAGGCGTCGTACGGGCAGGGCAGCTCCGTGCAGTCGCTCTGGAACCTCCGCTGGAACGGCCTGCGCACCGGGAGGTCGTCAGAGTCGGTGACGCCGGCGATGTAGACGCTGCCGTCGCTCCCCACCTGGATGCCGAACGGCTCCTCGTTCTTGGTTCCACCGAAGTACGTCGACCACAGCAGCCGGCCCGACTGGCTCAGCTTCGCCACGAATGCGTCATGACAGGGTTCACCGGTGCACGAGCGTCCCTTCAGCTCGTCCTGCAGCGCATTGACGACCGGGAAGTCGGGCGATCCCGTGCGGCCGGCAACGTAGACGTTGCCGTCACCGTCGACGGTGATGGCATTGTCCGAGTCCATGTCCACGCCACCGAGCTGGGTGCTCCACAGGATCTTGCTGCTGTCCGTGTCGATCTTGGTCACGAACGCGTCGACGATCGCGTCGTGGTCACGGGCCCCGGCGCCGACGACCGGGAAGTCCTCGGAGAGGGTGAAGCCGGTGACAAGGGTGTTGCCATCGCTGTCGGTGACGACAGCCGTCGCCTCGTCCCACTCCTGGCCACCGAGATAGGAGCTGAACTCCAGGTCCCCGGCCGGTGCCGCTTCGGCCGCCGAGACGGACAAGAGGGCCGGCAGCGTTCCGGCGGCGAGCACAAGCCCCACGGCGCGTAGGCGCGAGCGTGAAGAGCCATCTAGAGACTGAGTGTTCATCGGTCCTCCTCTGGTGTCGGCTAGAGCACTCTGACGCCCCAGCGCTCCACGCCGTTCTGAGCCATGCCTTGGATGTTCCAGATCGCTCGCAGCGGCTGGATGTTCCCGGTGACGTCGGTGGCCCGGCACGACAGGATGCGGGCTCCGGGCCGGGCCTGCCAGTTGAAACGCCACGGGGTCCACGCGTGCGGGGACACCGGCTCCTCGAGCACCGCGGGGCGCCAGGTGCGGCGGTCGTCGTCGCTCACCTCGACCTTCCGGATCGGCCCCCAGCCCGACCACGCCATGCCGCGAAGCTCGACGTTCCCGCTCTCGACGAACCGGTAGCGGCTGATCAGGTCCGGATATCCCGGCGGCTTCATCGCTGCGCGCACCGACTTCTTCTGGATCGGCCGCCCGGCGTCGCCGGCGCTGAAGGTCATCCGGTAGACGAGCTTCTGCTGGACCCCCTGGAACGGGTGGTCGATGACGGTGATCGCCTTGAGCCACTTGACGCTTGCCATCCCGTACCAGGTGGGCACCACGAGCCTGAGGGGGAACCCGTGCGCCGGCGGCAGTGGTTGACCGTTCGCCTCCCACGCCAGGATGACGCCGTCGAGCATCGCCTCATCGATCGGGAGCGCTCGCTCGAAGTGGTGGTGCACACCGAGGTCGATGCCGTCGTCGTGCCCGGTGAACACGACCTCGGTCGCGTCGTTCAGGAGACCCGCCTCCTGGAGGATCGGTTTCAACGGCGTTCCGGTGTACTCGAAGACGCCGATCGCCTCGTTGAACCAGGGGACGTAGATCGACCGTGGGTGGGCGAACGATCGACCGTTGCCGGCGCACTCCATGATCGAGGGCTGCTTGACCGTCTTGCGCCTTTTCAGGTCCTCGAGAGAGAGCGTGAGCGGCTTGTTCACCCGGCCGCTCACCTTGATGCTGTAGCCGTTGTCGTTGAGCTGGGGTATGTCGAAGTGGATGAGCTGGAAGTGCGACGCCACCGGGGTGATCGGCTTGTCGAGGAACTCCAGATGCATCCCGTGGTTCCGGAACGCCAGCCTGGTCTCCGCGTGGCTGAACAGCTTCGAGGACGGCGGCGGGCGGTCCGGGGTCGGCAGCACCGGATCGTGGCCGGCCCACGCCTCCACAGAGCGCCCGGCGACGGCCATGCCAGTCGCTGCGGCGCCCATCCTCAACATCGAACGTCGGCCGATACGGTGGCGAGTCAACCATCGTCGGGCCGGCGAGTTCATGGGTTCAGACTCGAAAGTGGCCATCCGGCTCACCTCGCATTCTTCGCCAGGGGAAATTCACGCTAATCCGGCACCCCGGCGAGCACTAGCACCACAAATCGGCAGGTACAGCAGACGACCTGTCCGTAATGGGACACCGACCGCGAAAGTTTTACGAGGCGCGAGACGCCAGCCAGATCGGATATGCGACGGGCCCGAGGCCCTGCTCGGCCTGCCGGCAGAACTCGCTCTCCAACCAGTCACGAAGCACCTGGATCTCCGGGGCGGCCGGCATCGTCATCAGCTTGCCGGAGCCCGAGAGCGCTTCGGCCTCGCCGATCAGCTTGCGGAGATGCCGCACATCGTCCATCACCCGTTTGTGCGAGAGCACGTGGATGTCGGTGAACTCCCGACCCGCACGCACCGCTTCGAGCGCCTGGATCCGGGCAGCGTCCCAGTTCACCGCGTGCTGCTGCACGTGGTCGGCCATCAGGTTCGCCAGCTTCTGGAACTGCGGCTGTCGCAGGTCGGCACCGATCAGCTGGAGCTCGCGGATGGTCTCGGCCAGGTTGTCGTCGTGCGCGAGCAGCAGGGCCGCGGGACACTGGTCGAACCGCACCACGACCCAGTCGTCGGGATCCTGTTTCTCCACCGGGAACGGTGTGGCCCGATGGCTCACGACAGGCGGGCGCGCGTCGTACGTCGACTCCGCCTCCCCGAACTCGGCCCACACCCGCTTGCCCTCCGGCAGCTCGTCGATCCCCCAGGAGTCGGCCAGTGCGGACACGATGAACATGCCGCGGCCGGTCGTCGAGGCGGCGTCAGCGCTCAGGTCCTCGGCGAGCGCGTCGCTGAACTCGGTCCGGGCTGCGATCGAGTCGGCAGACACCCGCCCGGCGTCGAGGACCGAGACCCGCACGGCGTCGGCGATCTTCTGCAGCTCGATCTCGAAGTAGTGGCTGGCGCTGTGCAACATCGCGTTCGTGGACAGCTCGGTCACGCAGAGGCAGACATCGTCGACGAGCTGGCGGTTGCCCCACCCGGTCAGGGCATCGTCGACGAACCGCCGTGCCGCAGGCACGCTCGCCGGCTGAGCCACCATGCGCACGCGCGCGTGGGTCGGCCGTCCGGAGGCGGATGTTCCGTCCACCCGGACATTATGGACATATTTAATTCTCAACGTCTCGAAAACCGGGTGGGTGCTTCACCGCGTTCGACAGCATCTTGCCCTCGGCCGCGGCCGCGAGGTCGACCCCGAGGACGTCGGCCAGCCGAACCAGGTAGAGCAGCACATCGGCCAGCTCGTCCTCGACGTCCCGGCGCAGGGGGTGCCGACCGGCGATCTCCGCGGCTTCGTCGGCGGGCAGCCACTGGAAGATCTCGCTCAGCTCACCGACCTCTCCGACGAGCGCGAGGAGCAGCGACTTCGGGTCATGGAAGCACGAGCGTTCCGCTCTCGATCTCCGACCGCAGGCGCGCAACGGATGCGCGGTACAGGGGCACGACCACTCCAGGAAGGCATGACTGTCTTCCCGCAACGGGTGGAGGCTTGTCCCTGGGACGCGCACTGTCGGGCCGAAACGGATTGCGGTCGCAAGGCTACCGATCTCCGCCGGCCGAGGTTCACTCCGCAGACACGATGTGCGCGTCCGGGCCGGGGAAGGTCAGTCCCTCGTGCCCGTCGGTCCATCGAATGAGGTACGGCGGGCCGCCGTCCTTGCCCTGCACCTCGAGGACCTCCCCCTCCTGACGGGGAGTGTCCACGGTCCTGCCTTCCACGACCAACCGGTCGCCTACCTGTGCTCGCATGTGGCACCTCCGACCCTGCCTACGATGCCGCGGCGTCACCGCCACGGCAACCCGTCGGCGGCGATTACTCGGCCGGTGCTGCCATCTCGGCGCGTACGCCGACCAGCCGGACCGCCCGGTCGAGGTCGAACCGGTGCAACAGCGTGAGCGCCGCCTCCTCGACCTGCGCCGGATCGCTCGTGGGATCGGGCAGGGTCAGGCTGCGGGTGCGCGTGTCGAACGGAGCGAACCGGATCTTCACCGCGACCCGGACCGCCGGCCTGCCTTCGGCCCGGATGTCGTCGGTGACCTGGCGGGCGAGCCGGCGTACCTCCGACTCGATCGGCGCCGGTTCCGTCAGGTTCTGCTGGAACGTGCTCTCCCGGCTGTGCGAACGGTTGACGTACGGCGTACCGACCACCGGGGAGCTGTCCACGCCACGGCCCAGCCGGCGGTACCACGGCCCCATCGTCGGCCCGAGCCGGTCGGCCAGGAGCTGGGCATCGGTCGCCGCCAGCTCGGCGACCGTGGTGATCCCGAGGTCGGCCAGCCGCTTCGCCGTCTTCCGCCCGATCCCCCACAGGGCGTCGGTCGGTCGCTCCGCCATCACCTCGAACCAGTTGTCCTCGGTGAGCCGGAACATGCCCTGCGGCTTGCCGAACTCGGTAGCGATCTTCGCGCGCAGCTTGTTGTCACCGATCCCGACCGAGCAGTGCAGCCGGGTCACGTCGAGCACGCGGCGCTGGATCGTGGCCGCGAAGCCTTCCGGGTCCTCGGTGTCCACGGCCAGGAACGCCTCGTCCCAGCCGAGCACCTCCACGACCGCGTCGAGGGAACGCAGGGTGTCCATCACCTGCGCGGACACCGCTTCGTAGGCCGGGGCGTCCACGGGCAGGAAGACCGCCTCCGGACACTTCTTCAATGCAGTGCGCAAGGGCATCGCGGAGCCGACACCGTAGGTGCGGGCCTCGTACGACGCGGTCGCCACCACCCCGCGCTCGGTGGGGTCACCGCGTCCGCCGACGACCACCGGTCTCCCGGCCAGCTCGGGACGGCGGAGCACCTCGACCGCAGCGATGAACTGGTCGAGGTCCACGTGCAGGACCCAGGACGTCACCGCCCCAGTGTGCCCGGGCGGCGCGCATGACGTGCCCGACCTCGGGTACGCCTGCGCCATGACCCGCTCCGGCGACCACTCCGACCGGCCCCGAGTCTGCGTCTTCGCACCCTCTCCCCTGCTCGCCGTCAGCGTGGAGAGCAAGGGTCACGACCAGCCGGACATCCACATCCACGCGGGTGGCCAGGGCCCGTGGATCGCCAACATGCTCACTGTTCTTGGGGCGCAGGCGGTGCTGTGCGGACCGTTCGGCGGTGAGACCGGCGCAGCCCTGCGCGACCTCCTCGCCCGTGACCTGACCGAGGTCCGAGCGGTCGACTCGGCCGGGAGCAACGGTTGCATGCTCGAGGACCGACGGTCGGGTGAGCCGGTGTGCGTCGCCGACATGCCGGCGGCGGAGCTCGACCGGCACGAGAACGACAATCTCTACAACGAGACGCTGTCCGCCGGTCTCGAAGCCGGGTTGACGGTGCTGAGCGGGCCCTCCGACGGAGGAGCGGTCTCCGCCGACATCTACCGGCGGATCTCCGCCGACCTCGCTGCGCTCGGGACAACCGTGGTCGCCGACCTGTCTGGCGACGCCCTGTCCGCCGCACTGGACGGCGGGTTGTCGGTGCTGAAGGTCAGCCACGACGACCTGATCGAGGACGGACGCGCGAAGTCCGACGACGTCGACGACCTGACGACGGCGATGCGGGAGCTCGCCGAACGGGTCACGCAGATCGTGGTGCTCACCCGCGCCGGTGACCCCTCGCTGGCCCTGCTCGACGGCAGGATCGTCGAGGTCCACGTGCCGAGACTGCAGCCGGTCGACCATCGCGGCGCCGGTGACTCCCTGACCGCCGGGCTCGCCGCCGCCCTCGCCGGTGGGGCCGACCACGAGGATGCCCTGCGGCTGGCTGCCGCGGCGGGAGCGGTCAACGTGACGCGGCACGGATTGGCCAGCGGGCAGCGGCAGACCATCGAGCAGCTCGCGGAGCGGGTCGAGATCCGTCCGCTCGAGTCCTGAAGGAGACCGACGTGAGAGTGCTGATCACCAACGACGACGGCATCGACAGTCCCGGCCTGCAAACGCTCGCATCGGTTGCGGCGGCCGCAGGCCTCGAGGTGACCGTCGCCGCGCCGCACGAGGAACGCAGCGGCAGCAGCGCGTCGCTCGGGGCGTTGAGCGAGGACGGTCGGCTGGTGATGCGCGAGCAGTCGCTGGAGGACCTGGACGTGAAGGTGCTCGCCGTCGAAGCAACCCCGGCTTTCATCACCTGGGCCGCGGTCCGCGGTGCCTTCGGTCCGGAGCCGGAGCTCGTGCTCTCCGGGGTCAACCGCGGACCCAACACCGGGCACGCGGTGCTGCACTCCGGCACGGTCGGCGCCGCCCTGACCGCGACGGCGCACGGCATCCCGGCCATGGCCGTGTCCCTGAGTGGTCCGGACCCCTCGCACTGGGAGACGGCCGCCGAGGTCACGACCCGCAGCCTGGACTGGCTGCTGGACCGGGAGGCCACCGACTCGGTCGTGATCAACGTGAACGTGCCGGACATCCCGCTCGACCAGCTCCAGGGCATCCGGGCCGCGCCGCTGGCCAGCTTCGGAGCCGTCCAGGCCGATGTGGCCGAGATGGGTGAGGGTTTCGTGACCATCACCTACAGCCAGATCGACGTCAGCTCCGAGCCGGACTCGGACGCCGGCCTGCAGACCGCCAACTGGGCGACCGTCACCGCGCTCACCGGACCGCGGGAGGTCGAGGGCTTCCCGCTCGACGGCCTGACCGACGGTAGCGCCAAGAGGTGAGGCTGAGGACCACGCTCACGGTGCTCCGGTCCGGGGCACCGGTGGCCCGGCTCAAGGCCTTCCGGGACGGGCAGGCGGCGATGCGGATCGCCCTGGTCGGCGCCGCCCTTGAGCTCGGGGTGCTCGACGCACTGGCGGGCAGAACCGCCACGACTCGCGAGCTGGTCGATGCTCTTGCGGCGAACGACGTCCCGATGAGCGACGTCGACCTGTTCGACGCCTATCTCCAGGTCCTGGCCGCCGCGGGCCTCGTCGACCTCGACGGCAGCCGGTGGAGGCTGACCCGCAAGAGCCGCTCGATCATGGAGGACGACGTCGCCCACGCGTCGTACGAGGCGTTCTCCGGCTACCACGTCGGTCTCTACCGGGACCTCGGCGCGCAGCTCGCCGGTGGTCCGGCACGGCGGGACATCACAAAGCACGGCGAGGTGATCGCCCGGCTGTCGAAGGCGTTCGAGCCGTTCGTCGCGGAAACCCTGACCGAGCTCGCCGCGCGGCAGACGCCGGCGCATGTCCTGGACATCGGCTGCGGCACAGGGCGTCAGCTGGTCAGCCTGCTCCGGGCGGCGCCCTCGGCGACGGGGACCGGCATCGACACCGACCCGGGTGCCGCGGCTTTGGCCGAAGAGGCGTTGGAGCGCGAAGGTCTCA
>DATFGA010000320.1:0-5043 GCA_035249775.1 Nocardioidaceae bacterium
GATCGGCTGGGAGCCGGGCACGCCGGAACCGTCGCGGCGGCCGTTTGCCTCCGGCAGGTCCACCGGTGCACCGCTCGCCGCGGCCGCGTGCGCAGGACCGGGGCCGGCCCACGCGAACACCAGCGTGTCCTCGCCCTTGAGGAACCGGTGGCAGCGGACCCCGCCGGTGCCACGGCCCTTGGGGGGGTACTCCGCGAACGGGGTCACCTTCACCGCTCCGGGCTCGGTCCCCGGCAGCGCCGTACCCGACCCGGACGCGGTGACCAGCACCGCGTCCTCGGTGGGCTCGAACGCGCCGAAGAAGGCGACCCGCTGACGTGCGGTCAGCCGGACGCCGGCGACACCGCCACCGGAGCGGCCCTGCGGGCGGACCAGGCTGGCCGCGAAGTGCAGCAGCTGCGCGTCGGAGGTGACGAAGCACAGCTCCTCGTCGCCGGTGCGGAGCTCGACCGCGCCGACCACCTCGTCACCGTCGTCGAGCCGGATCACCTCCCAGGCGTCCTTGTTCGACAGGTACTCCGGCTTGACCCGCTTGACCACCCCGTCGCGGGTCCCGAGCGCCAGCCCCGGCCCGTCGATGTCGAACGAGGACAGGGTCAGCACCCGCTCGCCCGGCTCCAGGGACAGGAACTCGCTGACCGGTGCGCCCCCTTGGAGGTGCGGGGCGTTCGCGGTCGACGGCAGCGTGGGCAGGTCGAGCACGTCGAGCTTGACCAGCCGGCCCTGGTTGGTGACCGCGGCGACCTGCCCGCGGGCGGTGGCCCGCACCGCGGCGGTGATCACGTCGTGCTTGCTGCGCGCGCCCCCGGTGCCGGGAGCATCGATGCCGTTGGTGCGGGCCAGCAGGCCGGCCGAGGAGAGGTAGACCAGGCACGGGTCGTCGGCGACCTCGAGCGGCACCGCGCTGGTCACCTGCTGGCCGGCGGACTCCAGGAGCACGGTCCGCCGCGGGGTGCCGTAGGTCTTGGCGACCTCGGCGAGCTCGTCGGAGACCACCTTGCGCAGCAGCTTGTCGTCCTCGAGGATCGCCTCGAGCTCGGCGATGGTCTTCTCCAGCTCGGCCTTGCGGTTCTCCAGCTCGAGCCGGGAGTACTTCGTCAGCCGGCGCAGCGCCATGTCGAGGATGTAGGTCGCCTGGACGTCGGAGAGCTCGAAGACCTGGATCAGCCGCTCCTTGGCCTCGGCGGCGTTCTCGCTGGCTCGGATCAGCTGGATCACCTCGTCGATGTCGAGGATCGCGATCAGCAGCCCTTCGACCAGGTGCAGCTCGTCGGCGGCCTTTCCGCGGCGGTACGTCGTCCGCCGGCGCACCACGTCGAACCGGTGACCGAGGTAGACCTCGAGCATCTCCTTCAGGCCCAGGGTCCGCGGCTGCCCGTCGACCAGGCAGACCGCGTTGATGCCGAACGAGTCCTCCATCGGAGTGGCCTTGTAGAGCTGCTCGAGCAGGGCCTCGGGGTGGAAGCCGTTCTTGACCTCGATCACCAGCCGGAGGCCCTTCTCCCGGTCGGTGAGGTCCTTGACGTCGGCGATGCCCTGGAGCTTCTTGGTCTGCACCAGGGTCTTGATCCGCTCGATCACCTTCTCGGGGCCGACGCCGTAGGGCAGCTCGGTGACGACGATCCCCTTGCGGCGCGCGGTGACGCTCTCCACGCGCGCGGTGGCCCGCATCTTGAACGAGCCGCGGCCCGCCTCGTAGGCGTCACGGATCCCGTCCAGCCCGACGATCTTGCCGCCGGTGGGCAGGTCGGGGCCGGGGATGAACCGCATCAGGTCGTCCAGCGTGGCCTTCGGGTGGTTGATCAGGTGGCGCAGCGCCTGGACCACCTCGACCAGGTTGTGCGGGGCGATGTTGGTGGCCATCCCGACCGCGATGCCGGTGGCACCGTTGACGATCAGGTTCGGGATCGCGGCAGGCAGCACCGACGGCTCGAGCTCGCGGCTGTCGTAGTTGGGCTTGAAGTCGACGGTCTCCTCGTCGATCGAGACCGTCATCGGCATCGCCGCGGGCGCCATCCGGCACTCGGTGTAGCGCATCGCCGCCGGCGGGTCGTCCGGGGAGCCGAAGTTCCCGTGCCCGTCAACCAGCGGGACCCGCATGGACCAGGACTGCACCATCCGGACCAGCGCGTCGTAGATCGCGCCGTCGCCGTGCGGGTGCAGCCGGCCCATCACCTCACCGACGACGCGGGCGCTCTTCACGTGACCGCGGTCGGGCCGCAGGTTCATGTCCGACATCGTGTAGAGGATCCGCCGCTGGACCGGCTTGAGGCCGTCCCGGGCGTCGGGCAGGGCCCGGCTGTAGATCACCGAGTAGGCGTACTCCAGGAAGCTGGTCCGCATCTCGTCGCCGACGTCGATGTCGAGGATGTGCTCCTCGAAGTCGTCAGGAACCGGTGCGGGCTTGGTACGTCGTGCCATTGCGCCATTCTCTCCCGCGCCGCTCGCCGGACGCGCGGGGGCACGCCGCTGTGGCCCGAGGCGATACATTTCGTGCGTGACCGCAGCCGAGCCAGAGCCCGACCCGGGTCCCGACTACCCCAAGCACTGGGAGGCCGACGTCCTCCTCCGGGACGGCCACGCCGCGCACCTGCGGCCGATCAGTCCCCGCGACGAGCAGCTGCTCGTCGAGTTCTACGAGCAGGTCTCGGCCGAGTCGAAGTACATGCGGTTCTTCGCGCCGATGCCGAGGCTGTCGGACAAGGACGTGACCCGGTTCACCCACGTCGACCACCACGACCGGGTGGCGTTCGTGCTGACGGTGGCCAACCGGATCATCGCGGTGGGCCGGTTCGACCGGATCCGCGACGAGCACGGCGCGGGCGATCTTGCCGAGGTGGCGTTCCTGGTCCAGGACGCCCACCAGGGACGCGGCATCGCCCAGCTGCTGCTCGAGCACCTGGCCCAGGCCGGACGCGAGCGCGGGGTGCTGAAGTTCGTCGCCGAGGTGCTGCCCGAGAACCAGCGGATGATCCAGATCTTCCGCGACGCCGGCTACCACGTGGCCGGTGGGTTCGAGGACGGCGTGATGCGGTTCGAGTTCCCGATCAGCTCCACCGACACCTCGATCAACGTGATGCAGGCGCGGGAGCACCGGGCCGAGGCGGCCTCGATCGAACGGTTCTTCAAGGCCCGCAGCGTCGCGGTCATCGGTGCGTCGCGGCGGCAGGACACGATCGGCCGGACCCTGGTCCGCAACCTGGTCCTCGGTGACTTCAAGGGCCGGGTCTACGTGGTCAATCCCGCGGCCGAGGCGGTCGCGGGCATGCCGGCGTACGCCTCGGTCGCCGACATCCCCGACCAGGTCGACCTCGCCATCGTCGCGGTGCCGGCGGACGCGGTGCAGGACGTGGTCCTCGACTGCGCCGCGCGGGGGGTGCACGGGATGGTGGTGATCTCCTCCGGGTTCGCCGAGACCGGCGAGGAGGGCCGGCTCCGTCAGCGCAAGCTGGTCGGCCTGGCCCGCAGCTACGGTCTGCGGCTGATCGGCCCGAACTGCCTGGGCATCATCAACACCGCCGCCGACGCGTCCCTGAACGCCTCGCTGTCCCCGCTGATGCCGCCGCGCGGGCGGGCCGGGTTCTTCTGCCAGTCCGGGGCGCTCGGTGTGGCGATCCTGGAGAAGGTCGCCCGGCGCGGGCTCGGGCTCTCGACGTTCGTCAGTGCCGGCAACCGCGCCGACGTGTCCGGCAACGACCTGCTGCAGTTCTGGGAGGAGGACGACAACACCGAGGTCGTCCTGCTCTACCTGGAGTCGATCGGCAACCCGCGCAAGTTCAGCCGGGTCGCCCGCCGGGTCTCCCGCCGCAAGCCGGTGATCGCGGTCCGTTCCGGACGCACCACCCAGGGCGTGCCGATGGGCCACGCCGTGCGGTCGATCATCGCGCCGCAGGCCGCGGTCGACGCGATGTTCCGCCAGGCCGGGGTGATGCAGGTCGACACCCTCGACGAGATGTTCGACGTCGCCCAGCTCGTCGCGCACCAGCCGTTGCCGAAGGGGCCGCGGGTCGCCGTCGTCGGCAACTCCGACGCGATCGGGCTCCTTGCCGCCGACGCCGCCGCCGCGGCCGGACTGCAACCGCGTGAACCGGTGGCGCTCGGGCCGGAGGCGACCGCCGAGGACTTCGAGGAGGCCCTCGACGCGGCGATCGACGACCCCGACGTGGACTCGGTGGTCGCGGTGTTCATCCCGCCGCTGAACACCACCGGCGAGGAGGTCGCGAACGTCCTGGCCGCGGTGGGGGAGCAGTCCGACAAGCCGCTGGTCTCCACGTTCCTCGCCACCGAGGGCGTGCCCGAGCTGCTGCGGGTGCCCGACGTGGCCGGGAGCACCGCCGGACGCGGGTCGGTCCCGTCCTACCCGGCTCCGGAGGCGGCGGTCCGCGCGCTGGCCCGGGTGGTGGAGTACGCCGCCTGGCTCGGCAAGCCCGAGGGGGACCTCGAGATTCCCGACGAGGTCGACGCGGGTCGTGCCCGGCGGCGCGTGAACGAGATCCTGATGGGCTCCCGGGAGGGCCGCGACCTGACGTTCGAGGAGCTCCGCGACGTCCTGGACGCCTACGGCATCGACCTGTGGGAGCGGCTCGAGGTCGACTCGGTGGAGGCCGCCGTCGCCGCCGGGGAGAAGCTCGGGTGGGACGTCGTGCTCAAGGCCACCGCCGAGCACCTGCGGCAGCGGCCCGACCTCGCACACGTGTGGCGCAACATCGACAACGAGGCCGAGATGCGCGACGCGTGGCAGACCATGCACGAGATCATCGACGACCCGACGGTCGCCGGGTTCATCGTGCAGAAGGTCGCCGCGCCCGGCGTACCCGTCGCCCTCGGCGGCATGGAGGACCCACTGTTCGGGCCGGTCGTCTCGTTCGGCGTCTCCGGCGCGGCGACCGAGCTGCTCGGCGACAAGGCGTACCGGATCCCGCCGATGCACCGGGGCGAGGCCGCGGAGATGGTCCGCGAGATCCGGGCCGCCCCGCTGCTGTTCGGCTACCGCGGCAGCGAGCAGGTCGACGTCGCGTCGATCGAGCACCTCCTCCTGCGCCT
>DATFGA010000321.1:0-7752 GCA_035249775.1 Nocardioidaceae bacterium
CGTCCACGCGGCCGACGGCGGGCGGCAGCTGGCGTACCGCCTGGGCCAGCGCTCGCAGGTCGTTGCCGAGCAGCGCCTGCGGTCCGTCGCACAGCGCGCTCTCCGGATCGGGGTGTACGTCGACGATCACGCCGTCCGCACCGAGCAACGCCTGCGGCCCGTCGCAGAGCGCGGTCGCCGGGTCGGGGTGTACGTCGACGATCACCCCGTCCGCGCCGACGGCGATCGCCGCACGTGACAGCGGGACCACCAGGTCCTTGCGCCCGGCGGCGTGCGACGGGTCGACGATGATCGGCAGGTGGCTGGTCGCCTGGACGACCGGGACCGCGGAGATGTCGAGCGTGTTCCGGGTGGCCTGCTCGAAGGTCCGGATCCCGCGCTCGCAGAGGACCACGTCGAGGTTGCCGCGCTGGGCGATGTACTCGGCGGCCATCAGCCACTCCTCGATGGTCGCGGTCATCCCGCGCTTGAGCAGCACCGGCTTGCCGGACTCGCCGACGGCCTGCAGCAGGCCGAAGTTGGCCATGTTGCGGGTGCCGATCTGGAGCATGTCGGCGTGCTCGGCGACCACCGGGACGTCGCGGGCGTCGACCACCTCGGTCACGATCGGCAGGCCGACGGTCTCCCGGACCGACGCCAGGATCTCCAGGCCCTCGACGCCGAGACCCTGGAAGGCGTAGGGGGAGGTGCGTGGCTTGTAGGCACCGCCGCGCAGGAGCGTCGCTCCGGCGGCCTTCGCCATCTCCGCAGCCTCGAGGGTCTGCTGCGGCGACTCGACCGCGCACGGGCCGGCGATGAAGGTGAACGAGTCCGGGCCGATCGGCACGCGCGTCGAGCTGCCGACCCACACCGTGGACCGGTCCGGGTGGTGCTGTCGGCTGACCAGCTTGTAGGGGTCGGAGATCCGGTGCACGTCACCGACACCGGACAGGCTGCGCAGGTTCAGGTGGTGGAAGGAGTCGATGTCGCCGACCAGGCCGATGATCGTGCGGACCACGCCCTTGCTGACGAAGGCCTCTCCGCCGACGTTCTCGACCTTCTCGACGACCTGCGCGATGTCCGCGTCCGTGGCCTCTGGTGTCATCACGACGACCATGGTGTTCCTCTTTCTGACGGGTCCCGGCGGGACCGTTCGGGATGGATCCGGCCACGCGGGCTGAGACGCAAAAACGCCCCCGGTGCGTGACCTGGGGCGTTGATGTCGATCTGCGGACGCGTGCTACCTCGCCGCTTGCCTCGGAGCCCCGGGCAAGTAGCTAAAGAAATAGGTCCACGTCTGCATGGTGTGACCATACCCTGCGCTCCCAGATGGCCGGTCGAGACGCCCACTATCCGGACGGATCGACCGCTCAGCGTTCATTTGGGCCTCATGTGTCACAAGACCATGGGGTGACTGCCGATTTGATGGCCCATAAGGGTCATTGACCCCTTTTCGAGGTCCTCGGACACTGGAAGAGGTCACTGCGGTGGGAACCGAGCGTGGTGGCTTACAACGAGAAGGCAGGGAGGTCGCTATGCACACGCGACCGGTAGAAACAGAAGCACTGCTCACCCCGGCTGAGGTGGCAGCAATGTTCCGGGTGGATCCGAAGACCGTGACCAGGTGGGCCAAGGCCGGCAAGGTCAGCTCGATCCGCACCCTCGGCGGGCACCGGAGGTACCGCGAGTCCGAGGTCCGGGACCTGATGAATGGAATGATCCCGCAACAGCGTACGGGGGATTGACCGACAGACGAGGCCGCGAGCTCCAGCTCACGGCCTCGTCTGTTTTCCCGCGCACGACGCGGCCGTTGACCTGGCCGTTCGCTCGGCCGTCGACACGGTCGTTCACACCGCGATGTG
This sequence comes from Nocardioidaceae bacterium, assembly GCA_035249775.1. Classification (GTDB taxonomy): domain Bacteria; phylum Actinomycetota; class Actinomycetes; order Propionibacteriales; family Nocardioidaceae; genus Nocardioides_C. The sequence continues at coordinate 1,842 of DATFGA010000321.1, forward strand.
CGGTACCTCGGTCTCGATCCTGCGCCGCGGGACGAGCTCGACGACCAGCATCGCGGTCAGCACGAGGGCGCCACCGACCAGCATCCGGCCGGTGAGCAGCTCGCCGCCGAGCAGCACCGCGAAGAACGTCGCGAACACCGGCTCCATGCTCATGATGATCGCGGACCGGGTCGGCGGCAGGTGCGCCTGCGCCCAGGTCTGACCGGCCAGCGCCAGCGCGCCGGCGAACACGGCCATGTAGATGACCGAGAGCCAGTCGCGCGCGTTGTCGGGGAGCACGATCCCGTCCGGCACGGTCGCCAGGAAGCACACGATGGTGATCACCAGCAGCTGGACGATGGTCATCCCCATCGCCTCGCGGGCGTTCGTCCATGCGCCGAGCCCGACGATGTGCAGCGCGTAGAGGATCGCCGCGACCAGCGTGATCGCCTCGCCGTAGCCGACGCTGAACCCCTCCAGGGTGAGCACGCCCAGCCCGATCGTGGCCAGGCCGACGGCACCCCAGGTGACCTTGGTGATCCGGGTGCGCAGCAACGCCGCGGCGAGCAACGGCGTGCAGACCACGTACATGCCGGTGATGAAGCCCGACACGCTGGCCGGTGTGTGCGCGAGCCCGGCGGTCTGCAGGATCTGGGCCAGCCCGTAGAGCAGACCGAGTACGACGGCGTGCTTGCGATGCGCCTTCGAGAGCCGGCCCAGCGCCTTGGGGAAGATCAGGATCAACGCGACCGACGCGATCGCGAACCGGACCGCGAGGAAGTCGAGCACCGGGACCCGGTCCAGCAGGTCCTTGATCAGGAAGAACGTGGTCCCCCAGCAGGCGGTCATCGCCAGCAGCGCGAGGGTGGCCAGCATCGTGTGGCTGGGCCGCGTCATCCGCGCCCGCCTGATGTCGATGCTCATGCCGCGTCCCGCAGCTTCTTCAGCAGCGGGATGTCCGGGTCGTGCTCGTCACGCGATCCCGGTGTCTCCAGGATGAACGGGACGCCGGCGGTGGCCTCGTGCGCGAACAGCTCCTCGAACGCGCCGATCCCGATGTAGCCCTGCCCGATCTTCTGGTGCCGGTCCTTGAACGCGCCGCGGACGTCCATCGAGTCGTTCGCGTGGATCAGTCGGAGGCGGTCCGGTCCGCCGATCTCCACGATCCGATCCACCACGTCCGTCGTACCGCCGGGCTCGTCGAGCGCCGCGCCGGCGGCGAACACATGGCAGGTGTCCAGACAGATCCCGGCGCGCGGGTGCAGGTCCAGCGCCGCCAGGTAGGCCTCGAGGTCGTCGACACCGGCGCACAGCGACTGGCCCTGGCCGGCGGTCGGCTCGAGCAGCAGCCACGGGCCGTCCTCGCCCACGGCGTCGAGGATCGGCAGCAGGCCGTCGCGGACCTGCCGCATGGCCGTTGCCGTGCTGCCGTCGGTGACGCAGGAGCCGGTGTGTACGACGACGCCCTCCGCCCCGATCTCGACGGCACGGCGCAGGTTGTGGGCCACGGAGGCGACCGACTTCTCGTAGGTCGCCGGAGTGGGGGAGCCCAGGTTGACCAGGTAGGGCGCATGGATGAACACGCGCATCCCGGCGTCCGCGCAGGCGTCACGGAAGGCCTGGTCCTGCTCGGGCTTTCCGGCCGAGTGTGCCCAGCCGCGCGGGTTGCCGGCGAAGATCTGGATGGTCTCCGCGCCGATCCGCCGGGCATCGGCGAAGGCGCCGGCGACGAGCCCCTTGCCGACCTTGGTGTGGGTGCCGACCGGATTCCTCAGGGCGCGCTCGGCCGAGGTCAGAACGGGGGACATGCAACAAGCCTAAGCGGTGGCGACCCGGTGGTCCCGGGTGGCTCACTCCGTGACGTGGTCTCCGGTGGCGCCGTCCACCAGCTCCCGGACGATGTCCATGTGACCGGCGTGCCGGGCGGTCTCCTCGATCATGTGGATCAGCACCCAACGCAGCGAGACGGTGTCACCGAACCACGCGGTGCCGGTGTCGGTGACGTCGAGCTCGCCGATCACCCGGTCGGCTGCTTCGCGGGCGCGTCCGTAGAAGTCGACGATGTCGGCGAGGGACTCGTCCGCGGTGACTCGCAGGTCGGCGTTCTCGTCGTCCTCGTCGAACGGCAGCGGCTCGGTCTCCCGGCCGAAGGTCTCGCAGAACCAGCCGTACTCGACGGCGGCGAGGTGCTTGACCAGGCCCAGGAGGTTGGTCCCGCTCGGTGTCATCGGGCGGCGCAGCTGTTCGTCGTCGAGGCCGTCGAGCTTCCAGAGGACGACGTCGCGGTGCCGGTCCAGGCTGGCGTGCAGGCTCTCCTTCTCGGCGCCGGTGAGGGGTACACGTCGGGTCATCGCCCCACCCTAGGGGTCAGACCAAGGACAGGGTGATGACGCTGCCCTTGGGGACCATCGAGCCCTGCTTCGGATCCGTGCCCACGACGTACTCGAGCCCGACGTACAGCGCGCTCTTCTCGGTGCGCACCTCGAACCCGGCTTCCTCGAGCTGCCGGGTGGCATCATCGACGCCGGCGCCGTTGACGCTGGGTACCTCGATGAGCTCGGGACCCTCGGAGACCAGGATCTCGACGGTGTCGCCGCGGAACAGCGTCCCGCTGTCGGGAGACTGCGAGATCACGTCGCCCTCGGGGACGTCGTCATCGTTGCGAGAGTCGGTCTCGACCTCGAAGCCACGCTTCTCGAGCACGGTCTCGGCACGTTCCGCGTCCTTGCCGGTGAAGTCGGGGACGTCGATCGGCTTCGGGCCCTTGCTGACCACGAGGTCGACGGCCGCGTCGGGCTTGAGCTCGGTGCCCTGCTCGGGGAGCGAGCGGAGGACGACGCCCTCGGCGATCTTCTGACTGAACCGCTCGGTGGTGTCGCCGAAGGTCAGGTTCGCGTCGTCGAGGGCCGCCTGGGCCTGGTCCTCGGTCATCCCGCGCAGCACCGGCACCTCGTAGCGCTCGGGGCCGCGGGAGATGATCGCGGTGACCGTGCCGTCCTCGAGAACGTCCTCGCCCGCGCCGGGGTCGGTGCTGATCACCGAGCCGGCGGTGATCGTCTCGGAGTACTCCTTCCCGCCGACCGCGAAGGTCAGTCCCGCGGCCTCGATCTTCGTCCGGGCCTGCGCCTCGCTGAGGTTGATCACGCCGGGGGTGGCGGTGTAGCGGCCCATCCCGTAGTACCAGCCGCCGACGCCGGCGACGGCCGCGAGCATCAGCACCAGCGCGAGCAGGATGGGGCCTTTGCGGGACCTGCGCGGTGCCCGTGGTTGGGGCGCGCTGCGTTGCGGGGTGGGTCGTTGCGCGGCGGGAGGCAGTGCGCCGGGGGGCGCGGCGTGTGGCCGCGAGGCGCCGATCAGCGTGGTGTCCTCGTGCCCGGAGCGTGCTGCGTTCCGCGGCTCGACGATCGTCGGTGCGTCGTCGCGGACGTAGTCGATGCTGTCGCTGCCGTAGACGGGGACGGTCGGCGTCAGGTCCGCCGTGAGCTCGGGGTCGTGGGTGATCCCGTGGTCGAGGGCGGCGCGGACCCGTCGTACCTGATGGAGCAGCACGCGGGCGTCGGCGGGACGCAGCTCCCGGTCCCGTGCGGTGGCGCGGGCGACGAGCGCATCGACGTACGACGGGATGCCCGGAATCTCGTGGGACGGCGGTGGGACGTCCTCGTGCACGTGCTTGTAGGCGACCTGGATCGGGGAGTCGCCCTCGTGCGGCTTGCGGCCGGTGAGCATCTCGTAGATGAGGACGCCGGCGGCGTACACGTCCGAGCGCGCGTCGGCCTTGCCGTCCACCACGAGCTCGGGCGAGAGGTAGGAGACAGTGCCGATCAGGATCCCGCCGGTCGCCGTGTGCTGGGTCTCGGCGCTGACCGCGCGGGCCAGGCCGAAGTCGGCGACCTTGACCCGGCCGTCGTCGGCGAGCAGCACGTTCTCCGGCTTCACGTCGCGGTGGATCATCCCGGCCTGGTGTGCGGCGGCGAGCGCGGACAGGATCGGGTCGATCAGCGCGAGCGCCTTCGCCGGCGCCATGGGGGCTTCCTTGCGGACGAGGTCGCGCAGGGTGTGGCCGGGGATGTACTCCATCGCCAGGAACAGGGTGCCGTCGTCGTCGCCCTGGTCGAAGACCGCGACCACGTTCGGGTGGGACAGCCGGGCCGCCGAGCGGGCCTCGCGCACGAACCGGGCGGCGAAGTCCTCGTCGTCGCCGAGGTTGGCGTGCATGATCTTCAGCGCGCAGACGCGGTCCAGCCGCATGTCGGTGGCCTCGTAGACAGTGGCCATGCCACCGCGCGCGATGCGGGGGCCGACGCGGTACCGACCGTCGAGCAGGCGCCCGATCATCGGGTCCGCGACAGTCCTGTCCACGTGCATGTCCTCGCAATCGCCAGAGGGGAAGATGCTGGCTCAACCTGCGATTTTACGGGTGGCGCCTGAGGTTCTCCGCGCACGGCCGCCTGCGGCGTGGCGCAGGACACGGGCTGCGCCGCCCCGGGGGCGTGTCATGGCCGTGTCATGGCCGCAGCTGCACCGTCGCCGACGAGGTGTCGCACGCGCACACGCCGTCCTTGTCGACGAAACTCAGCTCAGCGCTCGCCGTGGAGACCTCGGTGTCGCTCGTGAGCCTCACCCGCACCGGCCAGTCATCAGTGTCCCCGGCGCGCACGTCGTTCGGCAGGTCGAACAGGACTGACGGGTAGGTTCCGTCCCGGTTGACGGAGTCGGCGTCGACCCGCTCCCTGAGGCACGGCAGGTCGTGGATGCAGATCTCGAGCAGCGCACCGTCCGACACGGCCGCGGGCAGCACGGGGCTCACCCACACCGGGCCGAAACAGGGCTCGCACATCACCGGCTGTTGGCAGCCCGCCAGCAGGGCGAGAAGCGGCAGGATCGCCGCACGGAGCATCACAGTGGGTCAGACGCTGCTGAAGATCCTCCGGTTCCGGTTCTGAATCCGTGTCCGCGGGGCGTGGCGTCACGCCGGGTAGTTGCCCTGCTCGAACCTCCGCTTCAGGTAGAGCACATTGGCCACGTAGCGCTTCGTGTCGTCGTACATCCCGTACTTCCGGACCCCGGCCAGGCCCTGGTAGTAGCCGGCAATCGCCTGCCGCTGCGGCGCGGCGTCGGTGAGGACCTTGAGGAGTACGACGCCCGCGGTCACGTTGTCGCGCACGTCGAGGAGATCGAGCCTGCGTCCGAGCACGTCGGACATCCAGTCGCCGGTGGTCGGGATGATCTGCATCGCGCCGATCGCGTCCGCGGAGGAGACGTGGTGCTGCTGCCAGCCGGCCTCCTGCCAGGACACGGCGAGCGCGAGCTGCGGGTCGACGCCGTAGCGGCGGCACGTGGCCTCGATGATCGCCCGGACCCTGGACCGGCTCGGGTCGGCGCGCTGCGCGAGCTGCTGCTCGAGGCTGCTCTGGGTGCTGCTCTTGGTGCTGTGCTTGGTAGTCGGTCGCCGGTCGGGCTTGGAGTTGCGGTCGGGCGTGCGGTGCTTCTTGCGGTCCTGCTTGCGGTCCGCGGCGACGGCGGCGGGTACGACGGGGATCCGGATCCGCTCGCCGACGTGGAGCACCGACCCGTTCATCTCGATCAGCTCGGCGGTCCAGGCATGGAAGCGGACCGCGAGCTCGCTCGGGGTGTCGCCGGACTTCACGGTGTAGTGGACGATCCGGCGGGCGTCCGGACTGATCCGGTTCTGGGTGCCGGCCGCTTCGCCCCCGCTCCGGCCGTGCGCCGCCGGGATGTCGAGCGTCTGCCCGACGAAGATCTGGTTGCCCGAGGGGTGCAGGCCGTTCCGCTCGACCAACCGGGTCACCGAGATGTTGTGGCGCTCGGCGATCTCGGACAGCGTGTCGCCGGGACGCACGACGTACTCCAGCATCAGCGGCAGGCCGACCAGCATCATCCCGCCCGCGGTCGTGGTGGCGGTGAGCCGGCG
>DATFGA010000322.1:0-20406 GCA_035249775.1 Nocardioidaceae bacterium
CCGCCGACAAGGACGTGGTCGTCGGCGCGGACGCACCGATCGCCGCAACGTCCCCGAACGCCGCTCCGGCACCGAAGCTGCCGCTCGGGCAGTCCCCCGCCGCCGAGGGTTCCGACGAGACGCCATCCGCTCGCACGTCGGACGCTCCTGGTGCAGTCGCGCCGATCGGCGACCTGGTGACCACCGAGACTCCGTCCGAGATTCCGTCGACCGCCACCACCGTTCCCGGCGCGCTGCCGGGTGTTGGTCCGGGGCCTGGCATCGGCACGGGCGACGCTCCGGGAAGCGCCCCCGGTGTCAACCCAGGCACTCCAACCACGCCAGGAACCGGCGGTACGCCGGATGTCCCGTCCGACGGACCCGACCTGCCGACGCCGACCACCCCGATCCCGCCAGTACCGACGCCGACTGTGCCCGGGCCAGCCGTTCCGACCCCGTCTGTTCCGACCCCGTCTGCGCCGGCCCCTTCGGTTCCCGCCCCGTCCGTCCCCGCTCCGTCCGTGCCTGCACCGAGCTCGGACGTGGACGTTCCGCCGGTTACTTCGCCGGGCGAGCCGTCGCTGCCGACGGCCGACCTGCGGCTGGGCAGTGTGACCGTCGATGCCACGAGCGGCCTGCTCTCGATCCCACTCACGAACCTGCCGCCGGGAGTTGTCGGGCTGACAGTCGACCTCCAGTCCACCCAGACGACCCTGCTCCCCGACGAGAAAGGGCTCTGCGATGTGGAGCTGCTCTCGAGCGAGCAGGGACTGAACACGCAGGCAACGTGCACACCGTTCGTCAGCTCACTCGGCGCCGGCCAAGTGACCTCGCGAATGGTCGCGCCGAACGAGTACACGCTGGTGCTCCCACTCAGCTATCCCGAGGCGATGTCTTCCGACCAGCTAACCGTGACGGTCACCGCGGTAGGACACGAGGAAACCGACGACAGCGACAACAGCCTCACCTTCACGTTCGCGCCAGTACGGCAACACGACTTCCGGTTCACCGGCCTTCACCAGGTCAGGTTCCTGGATGGTGACGACACGAAGGACACCTACCACGTCCTGGGTCGGGTCAGCGACGTTCCGGATGGGGTCGAGCAGCTGTCGTTCTCCCTGTCCAGCGACAGTGGACTGGCGGAGTTCGTGACGCCGATCGCACAGGTTGGATCTGCTTGCGACGTTGGCTTGCCGACGAGTGCGACCTGCGCGCCACAAGCGGGCGAATTTGATGTCGAATTCGTGGTCACGCTTCCCGAAGGGGCCAAGGACCAGATAACGATCGACTTGGTGACACCGACAGGCTTTATCGACCCAGTTCGGGCGAATGACATGAGCTCCACCCCCCTGGTGCCTGTCCGGGAGGAACCAGGCACCGAGCCGATGCCGGACGTCGACATTGCAATTACTGACCTTGCCCCTGTCGGCGACAGAACAGGCAACACCTTCGAACTCGTCACGCGGGTCACAGGATCACCCGAGGACGTGAACACGCTGACCTTCGAGGTGTACATGCCAAGTGGCGCGACGCTGGACCGCGCAACCGCCGCTGGTCAGGAGTGCACCATCTTTGGCTCGACTGTCGTCTGCACGGACGTGTCCGGTGACTTCGGACTATCGCTCGTAGTGACCGTGCCCGGCGCTGGCTCACACGATGTGACCGTCGAGGTCGGGGTACCCGCCGGCTACACGGATAGCGACACCGGCAACAACGAGGACACCCTGACTCTCCTCGTTGCGCCGCCGGAGCCTGCCGAGGGTCTGCGGGTTGAAGCGAGCGATCCCATCGAACAGGGCGCCAACGTCAAGGTGCCCGTGACGATCGGCAACATCGACCCCGATACCAGCGACCTGTACTTCTGGGTCGAGGACATCGATGCTTCCGAGGACGACCTCTTCATGGGCGGCGACGGATGCGGGGTTGCCACCGATGGTCAGGTGCAGTGTCCAGTCAAGACAGATGACGGAACTGCCACTCTGACGTTGGACTTCAAGCAGCCACCAGGTAAGGCCGGCGAGGGTGTACGCGTGACGCTTTTCGTGTCATCCACGGGCTTCGATGACCCGACTGCTGCGTCCGTTGAGTTCACGATCAACACCAGCAACGACGTCGGTAGCAACAAGTAGCCACATCTGCGCCTCGGCACTGCCTGCACGCCTTGGATGAGGTACGACGTGACAAGACGCAGGTTCTGGCGTCGCAGAACATGCTTCTTGTCACGAACTGATCGAGCCGGTTGGCTCGAGGACCGCACGACGACCCGCCGCTCGAACAGGGCGACCAGGCTGCACCACGCTCGGTCCCAAATGGCTGCTGCAAGGCACGGGCGAGGTGCGTTTGGGACCGAACGCGGCCGACCCGCGTCCGAAGGCGACCCGGCCGCCGCTCCAAGCCAGGGCCCGGACCGAATTTCAGCAGCACCGTGCTGAAAACCGGTTCGCAAGACAAGAAGGCGTTTCGTACACTGCTCCCACTGCGTTGACGGAGACGAGTAGCCGCCGACCGGTGGAGCACAGAGAGACGCCCATCCCGTAACCGGGTGCTGAGAGGGCGGAGTCCACCCCGGCGTCGAAGACACTCCCGAGCATGCGTGATGAATGAGGTCGGCCCCGTCCCGGGACCGACGAAGGTGTGGTGGCACAGCGAAATCCCCCGTCGCCCACACCTCCTGGGGTCATACCAGGAGGTGAAACCATGCAACGCACTCTTGCCGGCCAGCTGGCACACGTCCCACCGGGCGAGACCGTGAAGGTCGAGGGCTGGATCCATCGTCGCCGCGCACTCGCGGCAGTCACGTTCGTCGTCATCCGCGACCGCAGCGGACTGGCCCAGGTCGTGGTCAAGGACCCGCACACCGTCGAGCAGGTCGCTGGGTTGGGCGAGGAGACGGTCGTCGAGGTCACCGGCACCGTCATGGAAAACCCGTCGGCGCCGGGCGGGTTCGAGCTGGTCGACCCGACGTTCGAGCTGCTGAGCGAGCCGGCGCACACACCGCCCGTCGAGCTGTGGCGGCCGAGCATGTCGGCCGGTCTTCCGACGCTGCTCGACAACGCCCCGGTGACCCTCCGGCATCCGCGGAGCAAGGCCAGCTGGCTGCTGGCGTCGGCGAGCATGCAGGGCTTCCGACGATCCCTCACCGGAGAGGGGTTCACCGAGATCCAGACCCCGAAGATCGTCGGCACCAGCACCGAGTCCGGCGCGAACGTGTTCACCGTCGACTACTTCGGACAGCAGGCATATCTCGCACAGTCGCCCCAGCTCTACAAGCAGACGCTGGTCGGGGTGTTCGAGCGGGTCTTCGAGGTCGGTCCGGTGTTCCGAGCCGAGCCCCACGACACCGTGCGACACATCGCGGAGTACGTCTCCCTCGACGCGGAGCTGGGCTTCATCGAGGACCACAGGGACGTGCTCGCCGTACTCCGCACCGCCATCGACGGCATGCTCACCGCCATCACGGAGCTGGCCCCCGCGGCGGTCGACCTGCTCGAGGTCCAGCTGCCGACGGTTCCGGAGCAGATCCCGGTGATCCACTTCGCGGACGCCCTGAAGCTGGTCGGTGCGCCCGAGGACGAGCCGGACCTGGCCCCGGCCCACGAGCGGGCGTTGAGTGCCTGGGCGATGGCGGAGAACGGCAGCGAGTTCCTCGCGGTCGAGGGCTACCCGATGCGCAAACGGCCGTTCTACACCCACCCGCAGCCGGACGACCCTCGCTGGTCGAACTCGTTCGACCTGCTGTTCCGGGGGCTGGAGCTGACCACGGGTGGACAGCGGCTGCACCGGTACACCGACTACCAGGCGGCACTCGCGGCGACCGGTCAGTCGGAGGAGCCGTACGCCGGCTACCTGCAGGCGTTCAAGCACGGGATGCCGCCGCACGGCGGGTTCGCGATCGGGCTCGAGCGTTGGGTGGCCCGGCTGACCGGCGCGGAGAACATCCGTTCGGCCCGGCTGTTCCCCCGCGACCTGAACCGGCTGATGCCGTAGCCGGCAGCCTGGGGCGCGCGATTGGCCACCCGTCGATCGGGTATGAATGGGGGTATGACCCCCCTCACGAGACTGATCGCGCGCCCCATGCTCTCCTCGATGTTCATCGCCGGAGGAATCAACTCCCTGAAGAACACCGAGCAGGCCGCCCAGGCCGCGAAGCCCGTCACCGACAAGGTCGTGCCGATGGTGCAGCAGGCCGCACCGAACGCGCCCATCCCCACCAATCCCAAGACGTGGGTGCGGATCAACGCCGGTGTGCACATCCTTGCCGGCCTCGCCCTGGCCACCGGCCGTGCACCCCGGCTGTCCTCCTTCGCACTGGCCGCATCCTTGGTGCCGACCACGTACGCCGGCCACGCGTTCTGGGAGGCCAGCGACCCAGAGACGAAGGCCAGCCAGCGGATCCACTTCTTCAAGAACCTGTCGATGATGGGCGGCCTGCTGCTCGCCTCCGTCGACACCGAGGGCAAGCCGGGTGTCGCGTGGCGGGTCAAGCACGCCGCGACCGATGCCCGCCGCGAGGCCCGGCACCTGGGCAAGGCCGCCCGGCGCGAGGCCAAGTTCGCCACGAAGAGCGTCCGCGGCTGACCGAGCCGGCAACCCCGCCGGACCGTCTGCCCGGACGGCGAGCACCACGCAGTCGGCGTGAGGACTGCCGATACGCTCGTCGCGATGACTGAGCCACAGCCGAGCGACCCCTGGCCCGCCCCGCACGCGACCGCGCCCGTGCGGGCGACGGTGTCCCTGCCCGGCTCGAAGTCGCTGACCAACCGCGCGCTGGTGCTCGCTGCCCTGTCCGACGGGCCGAGCACCGTACGACGGGCCCTCCGCTCGCGCGACACCGAGCTGATGGCCGCCGCACTCACCCGGCTCGGGGCCGGCGTGGACACCTCGCGCGACGACTGGCGGGTCACGCCCGGCCACCTCACCGGCCCGGCCGCCGTCGACTGTGGCCTGGCCGGCACCGTGATGCGGTTCGTGCCGCCGGTGGCCGCGCTCGCCGACGGTCCGGTCACCTTCGACGGCGACCCGCACGCCCGGATCCGCCCGATGGGTGAGGTGCTGCAGGGTCTGCGTGGCCTCGGGGTGACCATCGACGACGAGGATCGGGGCACCCTGCCGTTCACCGTCCGCGGCGCCGGGTCGGTCCGCGGCGGCACGGTCACGATCGACGCCTCCGCCTCGAGCCAGTTCATCTCGGCGCTGCTGCTCGCCGGCGTGAGGTACGACGAGGGGGTCGATGTCCGTCACGACGGGAAACCGGTCCCGTCCTTGCCGCACATCGACATGACCGTCGACCAGTTGCGGTTGCACGGGGTCGAGGTCGACGACACGGACGCGAACCGGTGGCGGGTCCTGCCCGGAACGGTCCGCGCGGTCGACGTACCCATCGAGCCCGACCTGTCCAACGCCGCACCCTTCCTCGCCGCCGCACTGGTCACCGGAGGTGAGGTCACCGTCCGCGACTGGCCGCGCGCGACGACCCAGGCGGGGGACGCGCTTCGGGAGATCGTCACCCTGATGGGCGGCCGCGCCGATCTCACCGACGAGGGCCTGACCGTGACCGGATCCGGCGAGATCGACGGCATCGACTACGACCTGCACGACGTCGGCGAGCTGACCCCCGTTGTCGCCGCCCTGTGCGTGCTGGCCGGCTCGCCGTCGAACCTGCGCGGGATCGCGCACATCCGCGGGCACGAGACCGACCGGCTCAAGGCGCTGGCCGACGAGTTCAACGGCCTCGGCGGCGACGTCACCGAGACCGAGGACGGCCTCAGCATCCGCCCCTCGAGGCTGCACGGCGGTGTCTTCCGGACCTACGCCGACCACCGGATCGCGCACGCGGCGGTGGTCATCGGGCTCGCCGTCGAGGACCTTCAGGTGGAGAACATCGCGACCACGTCGAAGACCTTCCCGGACTTCCCCGGCGCCTGGTCGAGGCTGCTGTAGATGCCGAGCCGCAACTACGCCGAGTACGCCGACGACGGCCGGTTCGACCGCCCGCGCCGCAGCACCCGCCCCCGGACCAAGGACCGACCCAGCTACGAAGACGCGGTGACCGCGATGGTGGTCACCGTCGACCGGGGCCGGCTCACCTGCCTGATCGAGGCCGACGGCGAGGACCGGCTGGTGATGGCGATGAAGTCACGACCGTTGGGCCGCAAGGGCGTGGTGGTCGGCGACCGGGTGCGCGTGGTCGGCGACGTGTCCGGCACCGAGGGGTCGCTGGCGCGGATCGTCGAGGTCGAGGAAAGACGCACCGTGCTCCGTCGTACCGCCGATGACGACGACCCGGTCGAGCGGGTGATCGTCGCGAACGCCGACCAGCTGGTGGTGGTGGCCGCGCTGGCCGACCCCGAGCCACGGCCCCGGCTGATCGACCGGGCACTCGTGGCCGCATTCGACGCCGGCCTGGAGCCACTGCTCTGCCTGACCAAGCCGGACCTTGCGGACCCGGAGACGTTGCTGTCGATCTACCGTCCGCTCGGGGTGCCCTACGTGGTGACCCGACGCGGCGAGGAGCTCGCGGACATCCGCGAACGGCTCGACGGCCGGATCAGTGTGCTGGTCGGGCACAGCGGCGTCGGCAAGTCGACCCTGGTCAACGGGCTGGTGCCGGGCACGGACCGGGCGATCGGGCACGTCAACGCGGTGACCGGTCGCGGCCGGCACACGTCCACCTCGGCGCTGATGCTGCGGCTGCCGGCCGTCGACGATCTGCGTGGCGGGTGGATCGTGGACACTCCCGGCATCCGGTCGTTCGGGCTGGCGCACGTGGACTCCACCGACCTGATCGGTGCCTTCCCGGACCTGGAGGCATTGACCACGGACTGTCCCCGCGGCTGCACGCACGGCGAGTCGGAGCCGGAGTGCGGCCTCGACGACGCGGTCGCCGACGGGCGCACCGAGCAGGCACGGGTGGACTCGTTCCGGCGGCTGCTGGCCAGCCGCGAGCGCGCCGAGGGCGACTGACCAGGACCGGGTCAGCCCCAGACCGCGCGGGCGCCGGCGTCCCCGGTGAGCACGGTCAGCACGATGATGCCGACCGCGGCCAGCACCAGCACCACCGGAAGCACCTTGTCGACGGCGGAGATCCGGCTCTCCCGGGCACCCTTGCCGGTCGCCAGCGCGGAGGTGCCGCCCAGCGACCAGGTGCCGAACAGCACCAGCACCGCGAAGGGGATCGACAGCCAGAACAGCAGATCACCGCGCTCCTCGTGGGTCTCCAGCTGGGCCGCGAGCGGAGGCGCGTCGAGCAGGAACGGCCGCGCCTCGAGCAGCGCCTCGCCGGACTGCTGAGCGATCAGGACGAGCACGACTACCGCGACCGCAGCGGCCGCGGTCGGCCACCGACTCAGCCAGCGCCACCGTGGGAGCACGGCGAACGCGATCACCAGCAGGGCGGACAGCGGGATCAGCACGACGGTGGCGTGCACCACCAAGGCGTGGAGTGGAAGACCGCCGATTTCCATCCCCACAGGCTAGCCGCACCGCTTGAGGCTTAAAGCGTTCTCCGGCAAATCGGCTGTCAGTTCGTGACCCGGTTCGGCCCCGCCCGCCGGGAACCGGGACGGGTCGGGGCATAGCCTGTCACCATGCCGACGAACTTCACCGACGACCTGCGCCTGGCCCACGTGCTGGCCGACGACGCCGACTCGCTGACCATGAGCAGGTTCAAGGCGATCGACCTGCACGTGGTGAACAAGCCGGATCTCACCCCGGTCAGCGACGCCGACAAGTCGGTGGAGGAAGGCATCCGCCGTACCCTGTCGCGGGCCCGTCCGCGGGACGCGGTGCTCGGCGAGGAGATGGGCGTGACCGGGCACAGCCAGCGGCGCTGGGTGGTCGACCCGATCGACGGCACCAAGAACTTCGTCCGCGGCGTGCCGGTGTGGGCGACCCTGATCGCGCTGGTCGTCGACGAGGAGGTGGTCGTCGGCTGTGTCTCCGCGCCCCAGCTCAACCGGCGCTGGTGGGCCTCGAAGGACCATGGCGCGTGGACCGGGCGGTCCCTGCTCAAGGCCACCGAGTGCCGGGTCTCGGACGTGAACCGGCTCGAGGACGCGTCCCTGTCCTACTCCTCGCTGACCGGCTGGGACGAGCGCGACCGGCTCGACGACTTCCTCGCGCTGTCGCGTCGCTGCTGGCGGACCCGGGCGTACGGCGACTTCTGGTCCTACATGCTGGTTGCCGAGGGGGCGGTGGACCTTGCCGCGGAGCCCGAGCTCCAGGTCTACGACATGGCGGCCCTCGACGTGATCGTCCGCGAGGCCGGCGGGATGTTCACCTCCCTGGACGGCACCCCGGGCCCCCTGGGTGGGAACGCGCTGGCCAGCAACGGCCGGCTGCACGACCAGGCGCTGGCCTTCCTCGGGTCGCTGCCCGACGACGAGGACGACCCGGACGTGGCCCCGCGGCTCGGTGGCTCGCTGCACGACCTCAGCGCACGTCGACGGAGCCAGACTGCGGATGCCCCGTCAACGGATCCGGCGCCCGACCCTGAGGCCGACCTCGACTGAACGCCCGCAACAGGTAGGGCGCGGCGAGCAGCGCGACCAGGTCGAACCAGCCGTAGCCACCCGCAGCACCCGAGGGCGGGTTCCCGATCGAGACCCAGCCGGTCGGGTCGTGCGTCTGCCACGTCCAGGTCCCCAGCTCGGTCCCGAGCAGCTCCAGGTAGCTGACCACGACGAACGCTCCGACGTACACGCCCTTGGACGGACCCCAGAGCAGGAAGCCCACCAGGCACGCGTACCAGAACGCGCCGAGCGCGTCGGCCCGCTCGGCCAGGAACAACCCGTAGCCGGCCCATCCGCCGCCGACCACGAGAACCGCGGTCAGGCAGGCACGCATCCGCCGCTCGACGAAGTCGGTGTGACCGAGCGCGAACGCCGACAGGTAGACCAGGCCGTGCCCGGGTGGGACGTACATCGGCACGTTGTCGAACCGGTACAGGTACACCTCGAGGGTGGGGCTGAAGATGAACTCCACCAGCGTCGCGAACGCCACCACCACGCCCGTCTGCACCCGCACGACCGGACTGACCCGGCGCAGCGCGAGCACCAGCACCACCCAGGTCCCCACGCCGAGACCGCGCTGCAGCCACAGGCCGCCGTCCGCGTCGAGCCACAGCACCACCGAGAGCCAGCCCATCATCACGATGCAGGCGGTCGCCCCGATCCGGTTGCCGTCGTTCACGGGCTCCATCCAAGCAGGTGGATCCCTACCGTCGGAGAACAATCCGGACTAGCCTTCCCTCAACTGCTCGACCGTTCGACTGGTGGGAGGTAGCTCCATGCGGATCAACGAGGTGCTCGCCGGCAAGTCAAGCCGCGAGGTGGTCACCATCAGCCCGGACGCAACCGTGCGCGAGCTGCTCGGCCTCCTGGCGCGGCACAACGTGGGTGCGTTGATCGTGAGCGCCGACGGCTCGACCGTCGATGGCATCGTCTCCGAGCGCGACGTGGTCCGCCGCTTGCACGAGGACGAGTCCGTGCTGAGCTCGCCGGTCTCGGCAATCATGACCGTCGAGGTGCACACCTGCGAGGGACACCACCCGGTGACCGACCTGATGCAGGTGATGACCGAGCAGCGGATCCGGCACGTACCGGTGGTCAAGGACGGTGCGCTGACCGGCATCATCAGCATCGGCGACGTGGTGAAGAGCCGGATGAGCGAGCTCGAGTTCGAGCGCGACCAGCTCGACTCCTACGTCCACACCGCCCAGACCTGATCCGCGGCGGATGACCGCGGCCCCTCCCTCGAGGGCGTCCGGCCTGCTCTTCGGCCTGGGCCTCGGCGGCTTCGTCGACGGCATCGTCCTGCACCAGGTCCTGCAGTGGCACCACATGGTCAGCGACGTGCCGGAACATCCGGTCACCACGGTCGCCGGGCTGGAGGCCAACGTCCTGGCGGACGGCCTCTTCCACGTCGCGACCTGGTTCCTGGTCCTCGCCGGCTCGATCATCACCCTCACCTCGTGGCGGCGCGGACGGCTGGCGCCGAGCTGGAGCTTCCACTTCGGTCTCGTCCTGGCCGGGTGGGGCGTGTTCAACGTCGTCGAGGGACTCATCGACCACCATCTCCTCGGCGTGCACCACGTGCGCGACGACCTGGGCGCGCCGCTGTCGTGGGACCTCGGCTTCCTGGTGTTCGGACTGCTGCTGATCGGCGGCGGCTGGCTGCTGCACCGGCGTGGTGTCACTGCCCTGGACGGGCGGGTCGCGACGTCGCGCCGGCGCACCTAGACTGCACTGAGCCAAGCCCGACCACCCTGAAGGGGGACCGTCCCGTGACGTCGCACCAGCCCGAGAAGCCCGAGATCGACTTCCCCGCCGCTCCCCCGCCGAACGACCTCGAGGTCACCGACGTCAGCACCGGTGACGGCGCCGAGGCGATCGCGGGCAAGACCGTGTCGGTGCACTACGTCGGCGTGGCCCACTCGACCGGTGAGGAGTTCGACGCCTCCTACAACCGCGGCGAGCCGCTGTCGTTCCGGCTCGGAACCGGCCAGGTCATCTCCGGCTGGGACCAGGGTGTGCAGGGCATGAAGGTCGGCGGTCGACGCCAGCTGGTGATCCCGCCGCACCTCGGGTACGGCGACCGTGGCGCCGGCGGCGTGATCAAGCCGGGCGAGACGCTGATCTTCGTGGTGGACCTGCTCGACGTCCGCTGAGTTGTCAGACGCTGCGGGCGCTATAGCGCGCACGGCGTCTGACAACTCGGGGTTCAGGTGACGCGGACCGACTCGTGGTCGATGCTGACCACATCGCCCTTGACCAGCTGGCGTCCCCGCCGGGTCTCCATCTCACCGTTGACGAAGACCAGGCCCTGCATCAGCAGCGGCTTGGCGTCGGCCCCGGCGTCGACGAGGTCGGCGAGCTTCAGGAACTGGCCGAGCCGGATGCTCTGCTCGCGGATCTCGACCTCACGTGGCTCGGGCACGTCTGCCATCCCCTGGCTCAGAAGTCGAAGAGGTCGCCGAGGAACGACTCCTTCTTCCGCTTCTTGTAGTAGCCGCTGTCGCGCCGGCGGTCGTCGTACGACTGCGGCGGGTACGACGGGCGGCCCGTCCGGTCATCGTCGTACGACGGGCGGCGTGAGCGGTCATCGTCGTACGACGGGCGGCGCGAGCGGTCCTCGTCGTACGCCGGAGCGGGTGCCTGTGACTGCGGGGCCGGCGCCACCGTCATCGACCGCTCGATGAGCTTGTCGAGCTCACCACGGTCGAGCCAGACACCTCGACACTGCGGGCAGTAGTCGATCTCGATGCCTTGCCGGTCGGTCATCTGCAGGACGGTCTCGTCCACGGGACACTTCATGGGCACCAACCTATGCGCACCGGCCAACCGTGCGCAGCCCGATCACGCACGGGTCAGTCGACCAGGACGCTCACCGTGTGGATCAGCACGCCCACAAGGCCACCGACGATCGTGCCGTTGATCCGGATGAACTGCAGGTCCCGTCCGACGTGCAGCTCGATCTTGCGGGCGGCCTCCTTGCCGTCCCACCGGTCGACGGTGTGGGTGATCACCGCGGTCAGCTCGTCGCCGTACCTGCTGACCACGAACACCGTCAGGTCAGCCGCATAACCGTCCAGCTTCCGGCGCAGCGACTCGTCCGCGACCAGGCTGGCGCCGAACTTCGTCAGCTCGAGCACCCCCCGCTGCCGGACCGGCCCGTCCGGGTCGTCGAGCGACGACAGCAGGGCCTTGCGGAACGCGTTCCACAGCGAAGTCGCGGTGACCACCAGCTGCGGATGCGACAGCACCCGGTTCTTCAGCCGTTCGGCGCGCTCCTGGGTGGCGGGGTCGTGCAGCAGGTCGTGCGCGAGCTGCTTCAGCATGCTGTCGAGGGCATCGCGAGCATGGTGGTAGGGGTCGTCGCGGATGTCGGCGACCCAGGCCACCGCCTCGACGTGGATCCGGTGCGTGACCCGGTCGTTGAGCGACGGCGGTGACCACCACGGGGCGCGTTCGCCGACGACCTCGGTGAAGATCTCCTCGTTCTGCACCAGCCAGCGGTGCGCCTCGTCGAGGGCCAGGTCCACCAGCCCGTGGTGCGCTCCGTCGCGGACGATCTCCTCGAGCAGGCTGCCGGCCACGGGGCTGATCGGCTCCTGGATCAGCCGCGGCAGCAGCGCCTCCTGGACCAGCAGCACCATGTCCTCGTCCCGGACCCGGGACAGCCCGATCTTCAGCACGCTCACGGCCTCGTCCACCACCCGGCGGCTGTTCTCCGGGCGGACCAGCCACTCGCCGACGCGGCGGCTGATCTGCGCGACGGCGATCCGGTCCCGGATAATCTCCTCCTGAAGGAAGTTCTCGCCCACGAACTCCTCAAGGCTCCGTCCCAGCTCCTCCTTGCGCCTGGGGATCAGCGCTGTGTGCGGGATCGGGACCCCGAGCGGGTGCTTGAACAGGGCGGTCACCGCGAACCAGTCCGCGATCGCACCGACCATCGACGCCTCGGCGCCGGCGTTGACGAAGCCCAGGAAGCCGTCCTGGCCCAGGGTCAGCAGGTAGACCACCGCGGCGAACAGCAGCAGCGACACCGCGAGGGTCCGCATCTTGCGTAGTCCGCGGCGACGCTCCTCGTCGAGGGCAGGGTCGGGGGTGATCAGTGAGAGGGACATCGCCGTCGATTCTGCCCGATGACGTCATCCGAACCCGGCTCCTATGGCGACCAGGACGTATGACGTCAGCCGGGCGAGCCGGGCGGGGAGGTGACCGCCCTGTCGCCGACCAGGAGGGTCGGCGTGATCCCCGGCACGACGGTGACGGCGACCGGGGTGTCCACCGGGTGCCGCACGGAGTGCGACTGCCACGACCGCAGGGTGCGGCCCGAGCCGAGCCGGACCGTGTGCAGCACGAACGCGCCGTGGTACTCCACCGCCACCACCCGGGCCGACGAGGCCGGATCGACCGCGAGTGCGACTTCGTGCGGCCGGAGCACGACGTCGACGTCCGCGTCACAGTGCGCCCAGCCGGGCACGGTCGACACCACACCGATCTCGCAGCTGAGCAACGCGTCGTGCACGTGCGCGGGGAGGAAGTCGGCCTCACCCATGAACGCGGCGACGAACCGGGTCGCCGGTGACTCGAAGACCCGTTGCGGGGTGTCGATCTGCTCGATCACGCCGCCGTGCATCACCACCACCCGGTCCCCCACGGCGAGCGCCTCGGTCTGGTCGTGGGTTACCAGCATCGCCGTGGTCCCGGTGTCCCGGAGCACCGCGACGGTGTCCGCGCGGACCTGGGCGCGCAGGTTCTCGTCGAGGCTGGAGAAGGGCTCGTCGAGCAGGATCACCGCCGGCTTCGGGGCCAGCGCACGGGCGAGCGCGACCCGCTGCTGCTCACCGCCGGACAGCTCGTGCGGGTAGCGGCCCGCGAGGTGACCGAGCCGGACCATGTCCAGCACCTCGCCGACCCGGGCCCGGCGGGTGGCCCGCGGCTGCCGGTCCAGGCCGAAGCCGATGTTGTCGGCGACGCTCAGGTGGGGGAACAGCGCATGGTCCTGGAACACCAGGCCGACCCGTCGGCGCTCCGGCGGCTGCCAGTGCCGACGGTCGGCGACCACGTCCCCGGCTATCCGGATCGTGCCGTCGTCGGGACGCTCCAGGCCCGCGACCAGCCGCAGCGTCGTCGACTTCCCGCAGCCGGAGGGGCCGATCAGGGTGAGCAGCTCGCCGGGTGCGGCCTCGAGCCCGAGCGCACGCGCAGCCACCACCGCGCCGTACCGCTTGGTCACCTCGTCGAGCACCAGGGCCGCCGGACGGTGACCGACCGCCGCAGCGCTCGCCGGGGCAGCCGTCATCGGCTCGAGCCTCGCCATGTCAGCCGACCTTCCGACGCGTGTCGACGAGCCGGACCTGACGGAACAGGAAGAACACCGGTACGACGGCGATGGCGACGATCACCAGCGCCGGCAACGCCGCCTGCTCCCAGAAGTTCTCCGAGGCTAGTTCGTAGACCCACACGGACACGGTAGTGAACCCGAACGGGCGCAGCAGCAGCACGATCGGCAGCTCCTTGATCGCGTCGATCATCACCAGCACCAGGGCGACGGCGATCCCCGGGCGCACCAGCGGCATGTGCACCCGGCGCAGGATCCGGCGCGGGCTGGCGCCCAGGCTCATCGCGGACAAGGTCATCGTCGGGGAGACCTTGGTGAAGCTGGCGTCGACCGCCTGGTAGGCCGGCGCGAGGAACCGCACCACGTAGGCGTAGAGGATGCCGAGCACCGAGCCGGTGACGAGCAGGCCGGTGCCGCCCTCCACCCCGAGCGACTTCAGGGCGCTGTCCATCCCGGCGAACGCGAGCAGCACCCCGATCCCGACCACGGCGCCCGGGACCGCGTAACCGAACGTGGTCAGCTGCGCGGCCGAGCGGACGAACCGTCCTCCGCCGAGCCGCAGGCCGTGGCCCATCATCAACGAGAGCAGCACGCAGGCGGCCGCGGCGATCAGCGCGACCACCACGCTGTTGGCCAGGTAGTCGGCGAACCTCGGGTCCCACACGCCGGCCGGGTCCTCGACCGCGTTGCCGACCGCCCAGATCAACAGCTGGAGCACGGGTACGACGAACCCTGCCGCAAGTGCTGCGCCGCACACGGCGGTCGCCGCCCAGCCACGCCATCCGGCGATCCGCTCGGGCTGCAGCCCCTGTCCCCTGCCACCGCGCTGGTGGTAGCGGGCCCGGCCGCGCATCAGCCGTTCACCGGCGAGCACGGCGACCGCGAACAGCAGCACCAGCACCGAGAGCTGGGTGGCGGTGTGGAACTCGAAGCTGCCCTTCCAGACCAGGTAGACCCCGACCGAGACGGTCTGCACGTTGAAGTACTGGACGGTGGCGAAGTCGGTCAGCGTCTCCATCATCACCAGCGCCAGGCCCGCGGCGAGCGAGGGCCGGGCCAGCGGCAGGAGCACCTTGCGGAACGCCCGGGCGCGGCTCGCACCCAGGGTGCGCGCGGCGTCGTACGTGCTCGGCGACTGCTCCACCAGCGCCGCGCGGGCGAGCAGGTAGACGTAGGGGTAGAGGGTCAGCGACATCACCAGGATCGCGCCGGGCAGCGACGTCACGTCGGGCACCCACACGTCGCGGCCGAACAACGCGCGCAGCCCGCCCTGGACCGGGCCGGAGACGTCGAACGTGGACAGGAACACGAAGCCGAGGATGTAGGCCGGCATCGCCAGCGGCAGCACGAGCAGCCAGACCAGCACGTCGCGCATCGGGAACCGGTAGGCGGTCACCAGCCAGGCTAGGCCGCCGCCGATCACCAGCGTGCCGAGACCGACGCCGAGCATCAGCGCGAGCGTGGTGAGCACCATCGCGCCGAGGCCGCGCGGCAGCTCGGGAGTCGAGACCTCGGTCAGCCCGTCGACGACGACGGCGAGCACCGGGGTGGCGACCAGCACCGCGGTCAGCACAATCAGCAACGACCACGTCGGACGACCGGAGACGGTCGCCCGGCGTGGTCGCACGGGCCGGCGTGTCCCGGGTTCCAGGACCGCGGGTCGGCTCACTGGTAGCCGGCTTCGGCCAACACGTCGAGGGCTTCGGCGTTCAGGTCGCCGTAGGCCTCGGCGTTCAGCGGCATCCGCTCGAACTCCCCGAACTCGGCGATCATCGGCTCCGGCTGCACGTCGGGGTTGACCGGGTACTCGTGGTTCCCGTCGACGAACGCGTTCTGGCCGGGGCCCGCCAACCACTCGATGAGCCGCTGCGCCTTGTCCGGTGCGTCCGAGGAGGCGACCACCCCGGCGCCGGAGATGTTGACGTGCGTGCCGGCGCCGTCCTGGCTGGCCCAGAACAGGTCGACGTTCAGGTCCGGCTTCTCCTCGAGCTCGCGCGCGAGGTAGTAGTGGTTGTTGATCCCGACGTCGCAGGCGCCGGCGTCGATCGCCTCGAGCAGCAGGATGTCGTTGCTCATGATCTCGACGTCGTTGTCGACCCAGCCCTGCACGATCTCGAGCGCCTTCTCCCGGCCGTGCAGGTCGATCAGGCTGGCCACCAGCGACTGGGTGTACGACGCGGTGGCGTCGCGCATGCACAGCCGCCCCTGCCACTTCGGGTCGGCGAGGCCGGCGTAGGTCTCCTCGGTGTCGAACTCCGCCGGGTCGACGTTGTCGGGGTTGTAGGTCACCGTGCGGGCCCGCATCGCCAGGCCGAACCAGCGGCCCTCGGGGTCACGCAGGTCCTCGGGGACCGACTGCTCCAGCTCCGGGGAGTCGAGCGCGGCCAGCTCGCCCTGCTGGGCGGCGTTCCACAGGTTGCCGGCGTCGACGGTCATGAACACGTCGGCGGGAGTGTCGTCGCCCTCCCCCTTGAGCCGTTCGAGCAGCTCGGCGTCGTCGCCGAAGAGGAACTCCACCGAGATGCCGGTCTCCTCCTCGAACTGGCCGAACGCGCCCTCGAGGTCGTAGTGCCGGGCCGAGTAGATCTGCAGGTCGGCCGGCTCCTCACCGATGCCGAGGAAGCCGCACCCGGACACGGTGGTGGCCAGGACGGCGACTGCCGCGATCAGGGAAGGTCGACGCACGGAGACTCTCCTTTGACAACGCACGCGGCGCATGGACTGCAGACAAGTGAGGCAAGCCTAACCTAGCCCCGAGGCGCTGCGGCAGAGGACCGGGTCACTCCCGCCGCTGCGGCCGGGCGGCCGGGACCGCCAGCGCCGAGGGCACCAGCAGCGCCGCGACCAGCAGCAGCGCCAGCAGTACGCCGACGTGGTCGCCGAGGAAGCCGAGCGCCGGTGGGCCGGCCAGGAACGCGGTGTAGCCGATGGTGGACACCACGCTGACCCGGGCAGCGGCATGGTCGGGATCGTCGGCCGCGGCACTCATCCCCACCGGGAAGCCGAGTGAGGCGCCGATCCCCCACATCACGATGCCGACCGCGACCACCGGAAGCACCTGCCCGAACACGACCACGAGCACGCCGGCACCGGCGAGCGCCATCGTGCCCCACAGCACCGGGACCCGGCCGAACCGGTCCAGGACCACGGTGCCGCCGACCCGGCCGATGGTCATCGCGGTCACGAACAGCGCGAAGCCGCTCGCGCCGACCCACGCGGGCACGTCGTACCCGTCGACCAGGGCCACCGCGAGCCAGTCGTTGGCGACGCCCTCGGTGAGCGCCATCGCGAGCACCATCAGGCCGATCGTGAGCGTGCGCGGCTCGGTCCAGGCGCGGAACACGTTGCCCGGCTTCTCAGCCGGCTCGTCCTCGGTTCCCGCGGCGAGGAACGCCCGTACGGCGAGTGCCGGAATCAGCCCGACCAGAAGCGCGGCGGCCGCCAGATGCCCGGCGATCGGCAGGTCGAGCCCAGCGGCGAGCGCACCGATCGCCGCACCTGCCACGGTGCCCAGGCTGAACGCCGCATGGAAGCGCGGCATGATGTTGCGGCCCAGCTCGCGCTCCACCGCGGCGCCCTCGATGTTCATCGCGACGTCCCACGTGCCCGAGCCGAAGCCGAGCAGCAGCAGCCCGACCGCGGTCACCCACACCTGCTCAAGGGCGCCGGCCCCGAACCCGGTCAGCGCGAGACCGACCGCGTCGATCACCGCGGCGGCGGCCACTATCTTCGCGGCCCCGAACCGGTGCACCCAGAACCCGGCCGACGGCAGGGAGACCACCGAGCCGACCGACAGTGCGAGCAGCAGGGTGCCGAGCTGTCCCGGGCTCAGGTCGAGGTTGGTACGCGCCTCCGGGATCCGGGCCACCCAGCTGGCGAACGCGAACCCGTTGAGCCCGAAGACGACCGCCACTGCGTTGCGAGCACGCACCGCACGCACCGCCGGCTCCTGCGCCGGCCCGTGCCGCCCCTGGACCCGCATCCGCCGAACCTCTCGCTCACCTGCTCCGGAAACCGCCTCCCCGAACCTACTTCCCCGCCGAGCCGTCACCTTTGGCGGGCCGAGCCGTCACCTTTGGCGGGCCGAGCCGTCACCTTTGGCGGCTCCCCGCCTCGAGCAGCCGGCCATCCTCGCACCACACCACGTCGTCGACCACCGGGAGATGGGCGGTGTCGTGGGTGACGAGCACCGCCGCCGCCCCGTGCGACCTGGTGACCGCGGCCAGCAGGTCGACGATCTCCGCGCCCCGTTCCCGGTCGAGCGCGCTCGTCGGCTCGTCGACCAGCAGCACGCTCGGCCGGTTCACCAGGGCCCGGGCGATGTTGACCCGCTGCCGCTGCCCGCCGGAGAGCTGGTGCGGCCTGCGTCCGGCGAGGTCGGCCAGCCCCACGGAGTCAAGCAGCTCCATCGCCGCCTCCCGGGAACCGGTCACGGAGTCCCCGCGCAGGTGGGTCATCACCAGCAGCTGCTCGACCACGGTCAACGATGCCAACAGGTTCGCCTGCTGGAACACGATGCCGATCCGGTCCCGCCGCAGGGAGGCGAGCTCCGCACGCCGCAGACCGGTGGTGTCCACCCCGTCCACGACCACCCGTCCGCTGTCCGCGGCGATCAGCGTGGCCGCCACCGCCAGCAGGCTCGACTTGCCGGAGCCCGACGGGCCGACGACGGCGGTCAGGGTGCCCGCCCCGACCTCGAGGTGTACGTCGTCCAGCGCGGTCAGCCTGCCGACGCCGTCCGGATAGGTCAATGTCACGTGTTCGAGGAGCAGACTCATCGCGCGCTCCCCAGGGCCGTCAACGGGTCGACCGAGGTGATCCGACGTACCGACAACGCGGCACCGAGCAGGCCGAGTGCGACCATCGCCAGCACGGGCAGGCCGATCGTGGCCGGATCGAGCAGGAACGGCACGGTGCCCTGCGCCAGCCGGCCGGCGGCGACCGCGAGCCCGGTCCCGACGACGCCGCCAGCGACCAGCAGCACCAGCGCCTGGCCCAGCGCGTCCCGGGTCAGGTAGCCGTCGGACGCACCGAGGGCCTTGAGCACCGCCACGTCCGCGCTGCGCTGGATCGTCCACACGGTGAAGAAGGCGCCGACCACCACCGCGGAGATCACGAACAAGAACCCGCGGATCAGCTGGAGCGAACCGTTCTCCGCGGTGTAGGACCCGATCGCCGAGAGCGACTCGTCGACGCTGAGCGCCTCCCCCGGTGCACTCGCCGCGGCCCCATCGAAGGATGCATCCGTCCGGAGCGCGACCACGGTGGCAGCCTCGGTCGTCGCGTCCTGCAGGCGCTGCCAGTCGGACAGCGCCACCCACACCACCGGCGTGTGGCTGAACCAGGCCTGCCCCTCCACGGCCTGCACGGCGAGGTCGAGCCCGGCCATGCTCAGCCCGCCACCGGCGACCACGCCGAGGTCCTCCGCGGCCGGCTCGGAGAGCACCACGTTCCCGGCGGAGACGGTGCTCGCCAGTCCGGACAGGTCGCTCCCCGGTTCCACACCGAAGACGGTCACTGCCGTCGATCGTTCCCCGGACGTGGCCCGGCCCGGCGAGATACCGATCGGCTCCGCGTCCAGCACACCCGGTTCCGTTGCCCACTGCTCCCAGGCCGTCGACGTGAACGAGGAGTCCGCGAAGGACTCGGCCCGCTCGGACAGGACGAGCCGGTCCGCGGACAGTCCGGTGATGCCCGACGTACTCTCTCTGCCGAGGCCGGCGGTCAGCCCGGACAGCAGGCCGACCAGCATCGTGATCAGCACCACCACGCCGCCGATCAGCGCGAACCTTCCACGCGCGAACCTCAGGTCACGCCATGCGACGAACACCAGCACATCTCCTCATCGTCCAGCTCAGTTCAGGCGCTTCCAGCCTGTCGCCAAGGACGATCACCGGCATCGCGCGGCGGATGGGTCCCGAAGCACCGGAGGACGCATCCGGCGCTACACCTTTCGGTTGATGGAGAGCGCGCGGCGCTCGCCTATCCTGGTGGCACCGTGACCCCTCCGCTTACCTCCGCCTGGCAGTCGCTCCGGCTCGGGCTCCACCTGCTGGTCGGGTTGCTGCTAGCGCTGGTCGTGATCGACTCCGTCCGCGAAGCAGGACCGTCGCGGGTCCCGACACTGCTGGTCGCCGGGCTGCTCGGCGCGGTCTACGTGGCCGGACTGCTGCCGGTGGTCCGCCGCAGCCGTCGCGTGACGCTGGGCTGGCTGGCCGTGCTGGTCCTCAGCTGGATCGCCCTCATGCTCCTGACACCGGAGGGCATCTGGCTGGCGTTCCCGTTGTTCTTCCTCACCGCGTTCCTGTTGCCGGACCGACCGGCCGCACTGTGCGTCGGCCTGCTGACACTCGCCGCCATACTCGGCTTCGGCTGGCACCGACACGAGCTGACCGTCGGCACGGTGATCGGACCGACGCTGGGGTCACTCGTCGCGCTCACCACGGTCCTGGGCCTGCGCCTGGTCGAACGGGAGAGCGCACGTCGGGGAGTGCTCGAGGAGCGGGAACGCCTTGCCCGCGAGATCCACGACACGCTCACCCAGGGCCTCAGCAGCATCCACCTGCTGCTCGGGGCAGCGGA
>DATFGA010000323.1:0-6403 GCA_035249775.1 Nocardioidaceae bacterium
GGAGAGGTCGAAGCCGACCTTCTTCGCGTCCACGTCGAACGCGGCGACGAACTCCACGTCGGAGACGTGGTACTCCCCGAACTTCACGTGCATCAAGCCCGGCACCGAGCCTGCGGGGTCGGCGCCCTTGTAGTAGTGCACCCCTTGGACGATGGCAGACGCACAGTTGCCGACTCCCACGATCGCTACGCGGATGGGGACCATCCGGCCCACCTCATTCCATTTACGCCGTTGATGTTGCGTTGGTGTTCGCGGACCGGTCGGCCGTCATCGGCCGGCCCAGCCCCCGATAGGTCCATCCCGCACGGCGCCAGCGATCGGCGTCGAGCGCGTTCCGGCCGTCCAGGATGAACTTGTGTGTCACGACTCCGTCGAGGCTGGCAGGGTCCAGCCGGCGGAACTCCTCCCACTCCGTGAGATGCATGACCGCGTGTGCTCCCTCGGCGGCCTCCACCGCTGAGCCGCTGTAGTGCAGCGAGGGAAATGCTCGCTCGGCGTTCGCCCGGGCTGCGGGGTCGTAGACGGAGACCGTCGCCCCCTGCAGCTGGAGCTGGGCAGCCACGTTGAGGGCCGGTGAGTCGCGGACATCGTCGGAGTCGGGTTTGAAGGCAGCCCCCAGTACGGCGATCCGTCTGCCCAGCACCGTTCCGCCACAGGCCTCCCGGGCGAGTGCCACCATCCGTGTACGACGACTCATGTTGATTCCGTCCACCTCCCGCAGGAACGTCACCGCCTCGCTGACACCGAGCTCCTCGGCCTGGGCCATGAGCGCCCGGATGTCCTTGGGGAGGCAGCCGCCCCCGAAGCCGAGCCCGGCGTGGAGGTACCGCGGACCGATCCGCCCGTCCCGACCGATGGCGTCCTGGAGGGCGGCGACGTCTGCGCCGGTCACCTCGCACAGGTCCGCCATGGCGTTCATGAACGACACCCTCGTTGCCAGGAAGGCATTCGCGGCCACCTTCACCAGCTCTGCCGTGGCCACGTCGGTGACGATGAACGGGACCCCGGCATCGATCTGGGCCGCGTAGACCTCACGCAGGACTTTCTCCGCGATCTCCGAGCGCACTCCGACGACGATCCGATCCGGTCGCAGCGTGTCGGCGACCGCCTTTCCCTCGCGAAGGAACTCCGGATTCCAGGCGAGCTCGACATCACCGTGCGCCGGCGCGTTCGCCGAGAGTCGAGCAGCGAGTCGCTCCGCGGTGCCCACCGGGACCGTGGACTTCCCGACGACCAGGCACTGGACGCGGAGGTGCGGAGCCAGCGAGTCCACGGCAGCCTCGAGATACTGGAGGTCCGCTCCCAGGCCGTTCCAGCGTTGAGGGGTTCCCACGCACAGGTGGTGCACGTCGCCGAACTCACCGGCCTCGGCGAACGAGGTCGTGAACCTCAGTCGGCCCGTGGCCACGTGCCGGGAGAGGAGGTCGGCGAGTCCGGGCTCATGGAAGGGGACCGCACCGCTTGCGAGCGCAGCGATCTTCGTGGCATCGACGTCGAGCCCGAGCACGTCGAAGCCCGACTCCGCCAGACAAGCGGCGTGCGTCACGCCCAAGTAGCCGGTGCCGATAACGGTCACGCGTAGGGGCATGGGGCGCCCTCCTAGGAGCCATCGGCAACCGGTCAGTGGTCGGTTCCAGGAGGGCGGAACTCAGTCACCTGCCGTGAACATTGGTTGCTCGACACCGCGACGATACGCCCGCGCTCTCCTGTGAGCCAGATCCTTCAGCGGGCATAACGGACAAGCCCGCAAGGATGCTCACTACGGGCCATGTCGGGATACCCCCAACGGGCCATGGCGGAGATTCGACCGCGGAAGTAAAAAGTTAAGAAGAGGGCGGAAAATTCTCAGACTGTCTACAGGACGTGTATCCGACGTTCATTCCTAGTTCGCTGTTCACCACCCCCGGATCGGGGTTCCTCCATGACACGCGTCCTCGTGACCGGTGCCGCAGGATTCATCGGTAGTCACCTTTGCGAGTCGTTGCTGCGGCTCGGGTGTGAGGTTCGTGGGCTCGATGCCTTCACGTCCTTCTACGACCCCCGGCGGAAACGCGGCAACCTCCAGCTGCTGCTCGAAGAACCCCGGTTCGAGCTGCTTCACGCAGACCTTCTCACCACCCGCCTCGACGACCTGCTCGAGGGTGTCGACCTGGTTGCTCACCTCGCGGGGGAGCCAGGCGTCTCCACGTCGTGGGGCGCGTCCTTCGGTCGCTACCTCGACCGCAACGTCCTCGCGACGCAGCGACTGCTCGAAGCCGTGTCCGCGGTCGGCACCCAGCGTTTCGTCTACGCTTCCAGCTCGTCTGTGTACGGCGTGGGGGCGGACTCGTCGAGGAAAGGTGGAGAGCCCCGACCGGCCAGCCCCTACGGCGTCAGCAAGCTTGCGGCAGAGACCCTGGTCGGCGCCTACGCACACTCCTACGGGGTGCCTGGAGTGTCGCTCCGCTACTTCTCCGTCTACGGTCCGCGTCAACGACCGGACATGGCAGCGCACCGGTTCATCGAGGCTCTGCTCGAGAACCGGCCGCTCAAGGTGTTCGGCGACGGTGGGCAGGTGCGGGACTTCACGTACGTCGATGACGTGGTCGATGCAACGGTGCGGGCGTTGTTCGCGAACCTTCCGCCGGGCACCGTGCTCGACGTGGCAAGTGGCCGTCCGACCGCCGTCACGACCCTGATCAGTGAGCTTCGGGATCTCGTGGGAAGCACGGATGCCGACCTCGAGCAGCACGACGAGCGTCCCGGAGACGTGCCGCGCACCGAGGGCAACATCGCCATCACCTGCCGGCAGCTCGACTGGTCGCCCACGACCGATCTACGCGTGGGGCTGATGCAACAGGTCGCCTGGCACAGGCGCAGCCGTCATGCGGCCGGCGAGGACGGGACCGACCACGGGGCTCTGCTTCCGGCGTCCGGCGGAGAACGATGAGCCATGAACGCGACAACGTTCGAGCCGCGGCTGCTGATCTACTCCCAGGACGGGCTCGGGCTCGGACATCTGCGTCGGACGACCCTGCTGGCTGCCGAGTTCCTGGCCGCGCGGCCAAACGGAAGCGTGCTCACCGTCTGTGACTCCCCGATCGGGCAGTTCTTCTCCGCCACTGCGGGGCACGACTACCTGAAGCTGCCGTCGATCCGGAAGCTGGGTCCTGGACAGTGGTCCCCGGTGTCGCTGTCGTCGCCGTTCGTCGATGTCCTGGCCCTCCGCGCCCAGACCATCCGGACCGCTGCGCTGGCCTTCGATCCTGACGTCATGCTCGTGGACCACATGCCCCATGGAGCGATGGGGGAGCTGGTCCCAACGTTGGAGGCGCTCGAGTCGACACGGACCCGGATGGTCCTCGGCCTGCGGGACATCCTGGACGCGCCGGCGACCGTGCGTCGCCGCTGGCGGCTCGAGGGAGCCTTCGAGGCGGTCGAGCGGCACTTCGAGGACGTGCTCGTCTACGGTTCCCAAGACGTCTTCGATGTCGGGGCGCAGTACGCCTGGCCCGCGCAGATCAAGGACCGCCTGCGGTACTGCGGCTACGTCTGCTCACCCACAGCGGTGACCGCGGCGGAGCTGGTACGACGCCTGTACCTCGCGGATGCAACGGACCGCAGGCTCGTCGTGGCGATGGCCGGTGGCGGCGCGGACGGCTACCCGCTGTTCGAAACCCTGATTCGCGCGGTCCCGGCGTTGACCGCCGAGTGTCCCTGCACCGTCGTCGTGGTGACCGGTCCCTTCCTGCCCGACGCCGAGCGGGTTCAGCTGCAGCGGCTGGGCGATGGCCTGCCGGTCCAGCTGGTCTCGACGGTGAGTGACTCGCTGAGCTACCTGAGCGCAGCGGATCTCGTCGTGGGAATGGCCGGCTACAACACCACCGCGGAGATCCTGAGCCTGGGGAAGCCCGCTGTGCTGGTGCCCCGGGCCGGTCCGAGCGCCGAGCAGCAGATGAGAGCCCGGAGCTTCGCCGAACGCGGGTGGGTCCGTTGGCTTCCCCCTGGGGAGCTGTCCGCCGCGTCCCTGGCGACGACCATGCTGGCGGCACTCGACGCACCCTGCACGCCCGGACGTGTGCAGCCCGACCTCCGTGGCCGCCAGCGTGCGGCCTCCCACCTGCTCAACGGGGGAGTCCGGGAGTCGGCCAACGGCGCCGGCCCGGACCTGGTCATGTCCTCGGTCTCCGAGCAGCCCGCCGGTGCCGTCAACGAGCTTCTCGGCGAAGGATGACCATGGTCGTTGCACCCAGTCGGAGCGTGAACACACTCGACGAGATCCTGGACGGCCACGTCGGCCCCGGTGTGCTTCGGCAGATCGCCGTCGATCCGTTGCCGCACGGACTGGCCGACCTCCTGGACAGCAGGTTCGCACATGTCCGGTCGCGGGACCTGCAGCTGCTCCGGACCAAGTACAAGCCGTCGCGGAAGCTGACGGCGTACTACCGGATCGCCGCCGACGCCATCGCCGCCGACGCCTCCGCCGACGGCGACGGTGCGGCTCTTGCTCATCTGGCGGTCAGCTGGTCAGCCGGGACACCGCCGGAGAGTCGCATCACCGCCCTCCTCTCTCCGGCGGATCCCGCGATGCCGCAGCTGCGACGGCTGACCAAGCCGGGACATCTCGTGGGCCTGCTCGAAGCCTTCACCGGCCGGAAGGTCGGGTCCGCGGACCGGATCCGGATCAGCATCCTTCGCTACCGTCCCGGACAGCGACACGTCCTGGTGGCCCTGCTGGGCGACGGCCGATGCGTCTACGTCAAGACCGACCGCGACGACTCCGGCGCCCGGGCGGTCCCGGTGGCCGAGCTACTGACCGACACGTTGTCCGCACGGTGCCCGGGTGCTCACGTCGCCGAACCAGTCGGCTACGCCGCGGACGACTCCGCCGCGCTCTGGTGGAACGCCGCCGGTGAGCCGTTGTCGGGGCAGCTCGCGCGCCAGGCAGCCGAGTCGCCGCCGGCACTCGAGCGTGCCGGGCGGGTCCTTCGGGCGCTGCACGACATCCCTGTTGTGGCCGGACCGGACCCGGCGCTGGACCGGATCGGAGAGCGGACGGTCCAGCTCGAGGCGACGTCCACGCTGCGGGCCGGCGAGCACATCACGGCGCTGCTTCCGTCGGTCGGCCGGACGTACGTCGCGCTGGTGCAGGCGGTCGTCGACTGCCTCGACCGGATGCCGGCCGAGACCGCCACCTTCGCTCACGGTGACTTCAAGTGTGACAACCTCCTGGTCCACGACGGGCAGGTGCGGGTCCTCGACCTCGACCGGTCGTGCTGGGCCGAACCGGCGATGGACCTGGGGAAGCTTCTCGCCGACCTGCGGTGGTGGTGCCCGCTCGGCCACGACGCCGACGCGCTCTCCGCCGCGTTCCGGGCGGGCTACGGCAGCTGTGACCCAGCCCGCTGGAACCGCGCCGAGCTGCTGGCGGTGCTCTTCCAGCTGAAGCTCGCGGCAAGGCGCTGCGCGGTTCACGACACGCACTGGGAGGCGCAGGTCCGGCACCGGATCGCCGCGGCCGGCGCGGCGTTGCGCGAGACGGCGAGTGCCTGATGCCCACCTCGCTGTTGTTCGACGACTCGTCCACCGCCCGGCTCGCCCGTCTCGACCCGGTCCTCTCCCAGCTGCCCGATTTCCTGCCGCGGGCAGCGACCGGACCGACCTGGGAGCTCCACGACGTCCGCTGGACACCCGGAGAGAGCTGTCGGCTGGCCTACCGGGTCCGCACGTCCACGTCGTCGAGGTTCGTGGCCGTCAACATCACCGGACGGGGGTCGATCCAGCACGACTATCGCGAGGACCCGATGCTGCCCGGCCTGACGTCGGCGTCCGACCCGACTGCGGTCGGACCGCTGCTCGCCGAGCTGTTCGATGTCCCGGTCCGTCGCCTCACGGTCGAGCCGGTGAGGTACCGCCCGGGGTCGAGGTGCGTGCTGCGCTACGACCTGGAGACCGCCGACGGCACCAGACGGCTCTACGCGAAGGCCTTCCGACCGGACCGATTCGCCGAGGTGGCACGTCTCGGCGGCTCCCTCGCCGGGGCAGCTGACGGATTCCGGCTCGTCCCCGAGCTGGTTGCGGTCTGGCCCGGCCTGCACGTGACGGTCGGCGCGGGGATCCACGGAAGGACGGTCTCGGCGGTGCTCGGCGACCCGGCCGTGCCCGCCGGCCGGCGTGCCAGGCTCGCACACCGCCTCGGTGACCTGCTGGCCCGTTTCCATGAACAGCAGGTCGCCGGCGCCCCGCGACGGTCGGCGACAGAGCAGCTCACCAAGCTCACGGTGGAGACAGCCGCGGCCCGCGCGGTCGATGCCCACCTCGCAGATCGGCTCGACGCCGTGCTCGACCGGCTCGCCGCCCGGATTCCGGCTGCCGGCGTGGAGGTGCTGGGGCACGGCGGGTTCCGCGCCGGGCAGGTGCTGCT
>DATFGA010000324.1:0-10657 GCA_035249775.1 Nocardioidaceae bacterium
CTGACAAGTCGGGGAGGAAGTCGGAGGTGCCGAGGTCGAGCTTGATGGTGGCCAGGTCGTCGCCGCGGGTCGGGCCACGGTTCACGATCACCACCGGGATCCCGCGTTTGTGGGCATGGCGCACGAACCGGAACCCCGACAGCACGGTCAGCGACGACCCGGCGACGAGCAGCGCCGAGGCCGCGTCCACGGCTTCGAAGCACCGCTGCACCCGGTCCTTGGGGACGTTCTCGCCGAAGAACACCACGTCTGGCTTCAGCACGCCGCCGCACGAGGTGCACTCGGGTACGACGAACCCGGTGGTGTCGGAGAGCTCGACGTCGCCGTCGGGGCGTACGACGGACGCGGCGTGCGTCTCTGCGAAGCCCGGGTTGAGCCTGCCCATCCGCCCGTGCAACGCCGCCCGACTGGTCCGGGAGCGGCAGGACAGGCAGATCACGTCGGCGATCCGGCCGTGCAGCGCGCACACCGCCCGACTGCCGGCGGCCTCGTGCAGGCCGTCCACGTTCTGGGTCACGAGCAGCCGCACGGCGCCCGACGACTCGAGCGCGGCCAGGGCGCGATGCCCGGCGTTCGGGAGGGCCCGCTTCATCCGGCCCCAGCCGATGTGCGAACGCGCCCAGTAGCGCTGCCGCGCCACCGGACCGGACACGAACTCCTGGTAGGTCATCGGCAGCCGCGCCGGCGAGTTCGGGCCGCGGTAGTCGGGGATCCCCGAGTCGGTGCTCAGGCCGGCCCCGGTGAGCGCGACGATCGACCCGCCCGTGAGCAGGTCGATCGCCGCGTCCGACGTACGTGAAGAGCTGAGCGAGCCGCTATGCACGCGCCAACTCTACGTGCGGCGTCCGAACCCGCCCGGGCATCATCAGCGCCGCGACGACCGCGACCGCCACGAAGGCGGCACCGACCAGGAGGGCCGGGGCGAGCGCGTCGGTGTAGCCGGTCGGGGTGAGGGCACCGCCCGCGCCGAGGAACACCGCGGTGAGCACCGCGATGCCGAGCGCCACACCGGTCTCGCGCAGGGTCGCGTTCGCCGAGCTCGCGGTGGCGTGGTCGGCGTCCCTCATGTCGGCGAGCACCGCGGTCGCGCTCGGCGCGAAGGTCAGCCCCATGCCGACCCCGGCCATCACGAACGACGGCACCAGGCTGGCGTAGGAGACGCCCGGCTCGATCAGCACGGCCATCCACACCAACGACAGGGACTGCAGCACCAGGCCGGTCACCAGCAGGGTGCGGAGCCCGACCCGCGGAGCCAGGATGCCGGCCAGCGGAGCGACCACCATCGGCGCCGCCGTCCACGGGAGGGTGCGCAGGCCGGCGTCGAACGGGCTGTAGCCCATCACGATCTGCAGGTACTGCGCGAGCAGGAACACCGCGCCCATCATCCCCAGCGTGAAGGTCAGCCCGATCACGTTGGCGATCGAGAACTGCCGCGAGCGGAACAGTCGCAGCGGCATCACCGGGAACCGGGTCCGGGTCTCGTGCACCACGAACCCGGCCAGCAGCAGCACGGACGCGGTCAGCGCGGCCAGCACCGGGGTGCTCGCCCAGCCGTCGTCGTTGCCGCGCACGATGCCCCAGATCCCGAGGAAGACCGCCACCCCGGCCAGGCCCACGCCGACCAGGTCCAGGGGCTGACGGCGCCCGCGCGACTCGGCCAGCGCGTACATCGCCAGCGGCACCGCGACCACCGCCACCGGGACGTTGATCCAGAACACCGCCTGCCACGACACGCCGTCGACCACGGCCCCGCCCAGCACCGGCCCGAGCGCGACGCCGAGGCCGGACACGCCACCCCAGACGCCGATCGCCAGCGCCCGCTTGGCCACCGGGACCGCGCCCGCGAGCAGGGTCAGCGACAGCGGCATGATCGCCGCCGCGCCGGCACCCTGGAACGCCCGGGCCGCGATCAGCATCCCCGGGTCCGTGGACAGTGCCGACGCGATCGACGCGATCGTGAACAGCCCGATGCCCCACAGGAACACCCTGCGCCGGCCGAGCCGGTCACCGAGCGTGGCCGCGGACAGCATCAGCGTCGCGAACGCCAGCGTGTAGGCGTTCATGAACCACTGCAGCTGTCCCACCGAGGCCCCCAGGTCGGCCTGGATCACCGGCAGTGCGCTGGTCATCACCAGGTTGTCCAGGGTGGCCATGAACATCGGCAGCGAGGCGGCGACCAGCGCCAGCCAGACAGGGACGGTACGGCGGGCGCCCCGCTCGGCCGGGACCGGTCGGAGGGCCGGAGGTTCGACGACGGGCGGGGGAGAGGTCGTGGTCATGGCGATCCCTGGAGAAGGTGGAGAGACGGAGTAAGCATCGACTGATTACTTATCCCACGACGATAAGTAATCAAGTGATAACCTGTCAAGCATGAACTCCTCCCCGACCCCGTCGAAGACCCGGATGAACGCCGCCGAGCGCCGCAAGCTCGTGCTCGCCGCCGCGTCGAAGGCATTCGCCCGCGGCGGCTTCTACGGGACGACGACGGACGCGGTGGCCCGTGAGGCCGGTGTCTCGCAGCCCTACGTCGTGCGGATGTTCGGGTCCAAGGCCGAGCTGTTCCGGGAGGTGTTCGCGCGCGCGGTCGAGCGGGTGATGACCGAGTTCGAGCCGGTGCTGGACAAGATCTCCGCGGACCCGGAGAACGAGGAGCTCTGGGGCGAGATGGGCGCGGCGTACACCGAGCTGCTCCTCGACGACCGCGACTTGCTGCTGGTGATGATGCACGGGTTCGCGGCCGGGTCCACGCCGGAGATCGGGGCGCAGGCGCGGACCTGGATGACCAGGATCTACACCGAGCTCCGGGACCGCTCCGGCGCCACCCCGGACCAGGTGCGCACGTTCATCGCGAACGGCATGCTGCTCAACACGCTGGTTGCGATGGAGGCTCCCCAGCACGCGGCGAACGACGCCGACCTGGCCGAGCTCGCCTTCTGCGCGTTCGGTGACGGGCTGCACGCGGCCGCCGGTGAGGATGCCGGCGCCGCCGGTTGATCCGCCCCTGGACAGGTGCGGGACGATGAGGCCATGACCTCGCCCACGAAACCGGTTCGCACCTGGCTCTCGGACATGGACGGCGTGCTCGTGCACGAGGAGGAGGCGATTCCCGGTGCCGCGGACTTCGTCAAGCGCCTCCAGGAGCGCGGCCGCCCGTTCCTGCTGCTGACCAACAACTCGATCTTCACCGCCCGCGACCTCAAGGCCCGGCTGGCCCGCTCCGGGATCGACGTACCGGAGGAGGCGATCTGGACCTCCGCGCTGGCCACCGCGCAGTTCCTCGACGACCAGCGGCCGGGCGCCACCGCGTACGTGATCGGCGAGGCCGGCCTGACCACCGCCATGCACGAGATCGGCTACGTGCTCTCCGAGCGGGACCCGGAGTACGTCGTGCTCGGCGAGACCCGGACCTACTCCTTCGAGGCGATCACCACCGCGATCCGGCTGATCGAGAAGGGCGCCCGCTTCATCGCGACCAACCCGGACCCGAGCGGGCCGTCCCCGCAGGGGCCGATCCCGGCGACCGGGTCGGTGGCGGCGCTGATCACCCGGGCGACCGGCGTCGCGCCGTACTTCGTCGGCAAGCCGAACCCGTTGATGATGCGCTCGGCGCTGAACCGGATCGACGCGCACTCGGAGACCACCGTGATGGTCGGCGACCGGATGGACACCGACATCATCTCCGGGCTCGAGGCGGGGATGCGCACGGTCCTCGTGCTCACCGGCTCGACCCAGGGCCACCAGGTGCCGCGGTTCCCCTACCGACCCACGCAGGTGGTCGACTCCGTCGCGGACCTCGTGGCGATGGTGGACGAGTGGGACGACGAGGACCCGGACGCGATAGTTGACTTTGCGAACTAACCCCGGAGACCGCCTCCGCGGGCATAGTGTGTGCGGATGCGCACCGAGTGGATCCCGCTGTCGGCTGCCGCCCTGGTCACCGGCGTCATGGCGCTGGTGCTCGGCGCCCTGCTGAACCCGCTGATGGATGACGCGACCCCGGCGCAGACCCTGCGGGTGGCCAACGAGCAGGGTGCGCGGTGGCTGGCGATGGCCGTGATGTACTTCCTCGGCTCGGTGGCGCTGACGCTGGGGATGCCGACGCTGTTGTCGCTGTTCACCGGCCGCGGACGCAGCATCGGCCTGCTCGGCGTTGCCGTCTTCTCGATCGGGATCGTGGGCCTGGCGGGCTTCGGCATGCTGCTCGTCTTCTACAAGGCGCTGCTCACCGAAGGAGTGATCAGCAACCCGAGTGCCATCGACGACGTGGCCCAGGAAGCCGGCTTGGCGACCATGCTCTACGTCTGGATAGGCGGCTTCCTGCTCGGCATCCTGCTGATCGCGATCGCCCTGTTCCGGGCGCGCCAGACCGCGGTCTGGGTGCCCATCCTGATGCTGGTGTTCCTCGCGATGATGCCGATCGCGTCCCAGCTGGGACAAGCCGGGTCGGCGATCCAGCTGATGGCGCTCGCCGCGGCGTTCACCGGCGTCGCCACCCGGGCCAGCTCGCCCGAGCACCGGGCCGAGCTTCGCCGGCTGACCGCCTGAGACTCAGTCCGGTTCGACCAGCGGCACGAACGCGTAGTGGCCGTGCCGCTCCACGGTCGGCTCACCGTCGGTACGGCGGACCACGGTCATCCGGCCTGCGACGGGGATGACCATCACACCGCCGACCCGGAGCTGGTCGACGAGCTCACCGGGGAGCGACGCCGCCTCCGCCGAGACCAGGATCCGGTCGAACGGGGCCCGGTCCGGGATGCCGAGGACGTTCGGGATGGCCTGGGTGATGCTGGTCCACGCCATCGGATAGGCCGCCAGGTTCTGCTGCCCCCACTCGACCAGCTCCGGGACGATCTCCACGCCGTGCACGGACCCGGCCGGGCCGACCATGCTGCCGAGGAGAGCGGTCGTCCACCCGGACCCGCAGCCCACGTCGAGCACCTTGTGGCCCGGCTGGACGTCGAGCAGGCGCAACATCGCACGCACCGTGGTGGGCTGGCTGTTGGTCTGCTGGTAGCCGATCTGGATCGCCCGGTCCTGGCCGGCGAAGCCGCGCTCCTCCGGTCGCAGGAAGTCGTCGCGACGGACCGCCTCGAAGGCCGCCTCGACCCGGTCCGGCGCGCTGCCCGCGGTCATCCGAACCGCGCCACCGAACGCGCCTTGGCCTTGGCCGCCTCGACCTCACGGTCCTTGGGCGGTGCGGTGGTGGTCAGCCGGTCGAGGAGCCGCTGGGTGGCCGCGGCCACCTCCTGGACGGCCTCGTCGAACGCGGCCTGGTTGGCCTGGGACGGTTTGCCGGTCCCGCTGACCTTGCGGACGTACTGCTCCGCCGCGGCGCGCACCTCGTCGCGGGTGGCGGGCGGTTCGAAGTTGTGCAGGGGTCTGATGTTGCGGCACATACCTCGAGCCTAGACCGAGAGCAGCCCCACGTCGCCGCCGACGACCAGGGCCACCCGGCCGTCCCCGAGCGGAAGGGTGCGCACGAAGCCCGAGCGCCACCCGGCCACCTGCTCGGTCAGCGTGCGGGTCAACCTGCCGTCGGCGTGCACCTGCAGCACGGCGATCCGGGTCCGGCCGCTGCGGTAGTCCTGCACCGGCGCGAGCGCGATGCCCCGCTCCGGCAGGAACGTGAACGCGCGGCTGTCCCAGGCGGTGGTGAACTCGGTGTGCCGGTCGAAGCCGGCGGTCCCGGACCGGCGCGGATCGGCGAGGTCGGAGACGTCGAACAGCGACGCCTGGGCGCCTCTGGTCGAGCCGCGCAACGTGGCGTCCTGGCCGAGGCCGAGCAGCCGTCCGTTGCCGACCGGGTGCAGGTAGGAGGAGAAGCCGGGGATCTTCAGCTCGCCCATCACCCGGGGTGCGGCCGGGTCGGACAGGTCCACCGTGTAGAGCGGGTCGACCTGACGGAAGGTGACCACGATCGCCAGGTCACCGAACCAGCGAACGGACTGGATCTGCTCGTTGACACCGATCTCGTCGACGCGGCCCACCTCGACCAGGTCGTCGTCGCGCTCCTCGAGGACGACGACGGCGTTCTCCCGCGGGTTCCAGGAGTCGCCCAGAGCCGTGGCCACCCGCAGACGCCCGTCGTGCTCGCTGAACGACCAGCGGTCCTGGACCGTGCCCGGGACGTCGCCCGAGGCGACGTACGCGGTGCTCGGTCCGTCGATCGCGAAGGCATGCACCTGTGTGGTGGGCGGGGCCGGTCGGCGTCCCGCGCCGCGGCCCGCCAGCGGGATCGGCTGGCCCCAGCCGCCGGCGGCGGTCGCGATGTAGAGGCGGTCGGTCGAGGAGTACACCATGTGGCCGCCGGCGGTGACCGCGGTCGCGGACCGTTCGCCCGGCGTCGCGGCCGCGAAGGTGACCACGCTGATCGTGCCGGTCCCGGAGTGCTCCTCGGGATGCCGGACGTCGGTGCACGCGACCAGCGGCGTGGAGTCGTCGCCCGTGTGGACCTGGGGCAGCCAGTCGGTGATCGTGCTGTCCCGCAGGATCTTCCGGTTCTCCCGCGTCGCCTCGCGTGCGGACCTGCGCCGGGTCGGATGGACGAAGTCCAGGGTCGGGGCTCCGGTGGAGATCACGGCGCGGACCGTCCCGTCGTACTCACGCGCCGACACGAGCGCGCCGTCGATCCGGTCGTGCCGTTCGAGGCGGGGTGCGGCCGGGTCGGTGATGTCGAACGTGATCATGTGGGTGGTAGCGACGCCGCCGTACGACGGCATGATGTCGCGCACCACCGGCCCACCGTGGAAGAAGCCGTCCTGGCCGAGGACGACGACCGTGTCGTCGACGAGCAGCAGCTCCTGACCGGTCAACCGCCCCGGCAGCTCGGTGCGGGACACCTCGCGGGGCTCGCCGCGCACATCGCTGACCACGAGATCGCCTCGGTCGAGGTGGACCACCACGGCCCCGTCCGTCTTCGCGACGTCCGGCTCGTCCACCCCGGCCTCCTGCACGTTCGTGCCGGTGTCGCCGCTGCCGACCGCCTCGGCCGGGGAGGGCGCAGCCGCGCGGACGTCCCGGGCGACGGTGAGCACGGCGCCGCCCTCCGCGTAGACGCCCGGCCAACCCAGTCCCCAGGGGCCGACCAGGGGCAGGGCCGCGTCGACGTACCACTGACGCAGCTCCTCGCAGCGCTCGAACGGCTGCAGCTCCTCGGCCGCGGCGGGTGCCGGCGGCGCGACCAGGACGGCGAGGGAGGCGCCGACCACCCCGGTGGTGAGCAGCGCGCAGGTGGCTGCGCTGACCGAGGCGCCGGCACCGAGAGCGGCAAAGGTACGTCGTCGCATGGTCTCCCCGTCCGGTGGTCCGCATGTTCTGTGGTGGGACGCACGTTGTGGCTTCGCGGTTCCACTGGGCAGAGTGGGCGCCATGGCCACCGACGCACAGCGCACCTATGACCTGGTCCTTTTCGGCGCCACCGGTTTCACCGGCGGACTGACCGCGGAGTATCTCGCCCGCAACGCCCCCGCGGACTGCCGTTGGGCACTCGCGGGCCGGAACCAGGCGAAGCTCGAGGCGGTCCGCTCCCGGCTCACGGCGATCGATCCCGAACTCGCGGCGATGCCGCTGCTGCACGCCGACGTCACCGACCCGGGTTCGCTGCAGAAGGTGGCCGCCTCCACGCGCGTGGTGATCACCACCGTCGGCCCCTACCTCGAGTACGGCGAGCCGCTGGTCGCCGCCTGCGCCGAGGCCGGCACCGACTACCTCGACCTGACGGGGGAGCCGGAGTTCGTCGACCGGATGTACGTCGAGCACCACCGGCGCGCCACCGAGACCGGGGCGCGGATCGTGCACTGCAGCGGCTTCGACTCGATTCCCTACGACCTCGGGGTCAGGTTCACCGTCCTGCAGCTGCCGGAGGGCGTGCCGCTGCGGATCAAGGGCATGGTCCGCGCCGGCGCCAAGATCTCCGGTGGCACGTTCCACACCGTGGTCCGGGCGATGTCGCGCGGCAGACAGATGAAGCAGGTGTCCACGCAGCGCAAGAAGAGGGAGGCCCGTCCGGCCGGTCGAAAGGTCCGGCTGTCCGCAAGGCCGCCGCACAGGGACAGCGACTTCGGCCACTGGCTGGTTCCGCTGCCGACCGTCGACCCGCTGGTGGTGCGGCGCTCCGCCGCGGCGCTCGACCGCTACGGCCCGGAGTTCGAGTACGCGCACTACGCCGGTGTCCGCCGCCTTCCGGTCGTGGTCGGTGGCGTGGTCGGGGTCGGGGCGCTCGCCGCCGTGGCGCAGGTGCCACCGCTGCGCAACCTGCTGCTCAGCAGGGTCCCGCAGGGCGAGGGGCCGGACCAGGCCCGCCGGGAGAAGTCCTGGTTCGCGGTCCGGTTCATCGGTGAGGGCGGCGGGCAGCGGGTCACCACGGAGGTGTCCGGCGGCGACCCCGGCTACGGTGAGACCGCGAAGATGCTCGGTGAGGCGGGACTCTGCCTGGCGTTCGACGACAACCCGGAGACGTCGGGGCAGGTCACCACGGCGGTCGCGATGGGCGAGCACCTCACCGAGCGACTCGTGCGGGCCGGGATCCGGTTCGAGGTCCTCGAGAAGGAGACGGTCGAGACCCGCGCCGAGTAGCGCCGACGACCTCATCAGGGCTGAAACGGCCCGGATGTCCGGTTCACCCCCCAAGCGGGTCATCTGGGCGGTGCTGTCCGGGTCATTTCGTCGCAGAACGGGTGAGCGTGGGGCACGGTTCTCCTAGGGTCGGACGAGGACGACTGGGAGCTCGGCAATGGCCTCACGCATCACCTCACGCCGCAAGGCGCCGTACTTCGCTGTGCTCTCCCTGGCGGTGGTGCCGCTGCTGCTGACCGCCGGCACGCCGCCCGCCGACCGGTCGCCTGCCGTCGCCCGGACCGCCCCGATCACGGTGGATCTGGCGCCTCCTGCGGTGAGCAGGTCGAGTGCCCGGTTCGCCGTGCTGGAGCAGGTGGCTACCCACGTGGAGCCCGGGGGAACGGTGGTCGCGCTGCGCGTCGCCGCCGAGGACCAGGCGACGAGACGCGGGGTCAAGATCTCCGGCCCCAAGGGCACCCGGGTGTGGACAGAGAGCGCGATGAGCGACCACGGCGTACCGACCGCCGCCGAGCACGCCTACCGGAACGCGGCCCGGATCATCAGCCGCACCGACCCGGCATGCCAGCTGCCCTGGACGTTGCTCGCCGGCATCGGCCGGGTGGAGTCCGACCACGGCCGGTACGGCGGCTCCGTCCTGGGCACCGACGGCGTCTCGCACCCGTTGATCATCGGCGTCCAGCTCAACGGCGCCGGCCCGGTCGCGGCGATCCGGGACACCGACAACGGCAGGCTCGACAAGGACCGGGTCTGGGACCGGGCGGTCGGGCCGATGCAGTTCATCCCGTCCACCTGGGCGTTCGCAGCCCGCGACGGCGACGGCGACGGCGAGGCATCCCCGAACGACCTCGACGACGCCGCGCTCGCCGCCGCGGCCTACCTCTGCTCCGGATCGGGCAGCGTGCTCGGCGACGCCGCGATGGCAGCCGCGATCTACCGATACAACCAGGACGACTACTACGTGGCGCTGGTAATGGCCTTCGAGCGCGGCTACCGCACCGGCGTCTTCGTGATGCCGCCCCCGCCGGTGGTCGAGGAGGAGCAGGAGCCGCGCCGCAAGAACCGGGACCGGGACGGCAAGCGCAAGGACGCCCAGCGTGACCGCGAGCGGGATCGCGACCGCCCCACCGGAACGACCTCCGGGGCCACCCAGGACCCGAAGCCGCAGCCGAAGCCGGACGCGACGCCGACCACCAAGCCGACGCCGAAGCCGACGCCAAGCCCCACCCCGTCACCGAAGCCGACTCCGTCGCCCAGCCCGAAGCCGACTCCGGAACCGACGACCCCTCCCGCACCGCAGCTGTCCACCCTCGCCGGTGCGTTCGCGTCCTGCGGAACCGACACCTGGTGCGTCGGCGGCACCACCCTCGACCTCGGCCCAGTGGCACTCGGCGCCGCGGCCGCGGACGACTTCGACGACAGCGGAACCACCGGCACCAACGCCGAGGAGCTCGCCGGACTCGCCGGCAAGGAGGTCAC
This sequence comes from Nocardioidaceae bacterium, assembly GCA_035249775.1. Lineage (GTDB taxonomy): Bacteria > Actinomycetota > Actinomycetes > Propionibacteriales > Nocardioidaceae > Nocardioides_C. The sequence goes on from DATFGA010000324.1 coordinate 10,054, forward strand.
GCTGCTCGTGGAGAAGCCGTCGACGGGCGTCGCGGTGGTCTACACGATCAACGGAATGGACTACCGGTTCGGCGACGGCACGCTCGCCTGAGCCGGCGGCCGGGGTGGTGCCGCCGACCCGCGCCGTGCTACCCCTGACCCATGACCTCCACTGCTCGCGAGCTGATCCCCGTCGCCGCCGACCGGTTCTCCCACGCGGTGCACGGCGTGCCGGATGACCGCTGGGACGCCGAGACACCCTGCGCCGACTGGTCGGTCCGCGACCTGGTCAACCACCTGGTCAGCGAGCACCTCTGGGCGCCGCCGCTGCTCGCCGGCCAGACCATCGAGCAGGTCGGCGACCGCTTCGACGGTGACCTGCTCGGCGACGATCCCGCGGCGGCCTGGGACCGGGCGATGGCGGCCTCGTTGCCGGCGTTCGCCGACGCGTCGGACGACCAGGACGTGCACCTGTCGTTCGGAACCGTGCCCGTGGAGGTGTACGCCAGCCAGATGCTGGTCGACCTCACCGTGCACTGCTGGGACCTGGCTCGCGGCGCCGGCCTCCCCGACAAGCTCGATCCGGGCACCGTGGAGAAGTCCCTCGAGTACGCCCGCGCGCACA
>DATFGA010000325.1:0-4160 GCA_035249775.1 Nocardioidaceae bacterium
CCCCGTGGGTGGCGTTGGTGCTGAAGGCGGGCGTGCCCGACGGGAGTCCGCCGTTGATCGTGGTGCTCGAGACGGTGAGCGACGGGGCGTCGTCGCCGTCGAGGGCGCCGTTGAAGATGGCCCCACCGAACCCGCGGATGGTGCCTGCGGTGCCCTGCAGCGCGCCGTTGGTGCCGAAGGTGCTCCCGCTGACGGACAGCAGGCCGGCGTTCCAGAGGGCGCCGCCGTTGCCGGTGTTGGCGGTGGGGCCGCCCAGGGCCCGGTTGCCGGTGAAGGTGACGTTCGTGAACGACGCCGAGCCGGGGACGCCGGCGGCGCCGACCCTGCCGGTCACGAACACCGCGCCACCGAGACCACCGTTCGTGGTCGCGCCGGCGGTGTTGCCGGTGAAGGAGCCGCCCGTCTGCGTGTAGGTGGCCGTGTTGCCCACGTCGATCGCGCCCCCGACGATGCCGAGGTGGTTCAGGTAGACCACGTCGGTGGCGTTGACGGTGGTGCCGGTGCCGTTGCCGAGGGTGATCGCGCCGCCGAAGCTGCCGAACCCGTCCTGCAGTGTGAGGTCGATGAGGGTGAGGCTCTTGCCTACCGTGGCCAAGGTGATGATCGGGGAGTTGACCGCCGAGGGGCCGCCGTCGAGCACGACCGTGCCGACGCTGGCCGGGTCCTTCCGGATCGTCATCGACTTCGTCAGGCTGAGGCGGTTGGTGTTCGTGTTGGCCACGGGCGTGCCGGCGACGGCGGCGGCGTTCATCAGGTACGTGCCCGGGCGGATGTTGATGATGTCGCTCTCGGCCGCCCGGGCGTACGCGTACGCGACCGTGCGGCACGGGGTGGCGCTCGGGCCGCACGTCGGGGTGTCGTTGCCGGCAGGGCTGGCCGAGGCCGGTGCGACGTAGAAGTCGACGCCCGCCGCGCTGGCCGGCTGCTCCGCCAGGGTGACGAGCCCTCCGGCGACGAGCGCGGACAGGCCGGCGACGGCGACGGCACGGCGGAGTGCTCGCATGGGTTTGCTCCCCTGACTTCGGCACGCGACAGCTGTCGGCGTGCGCAGCCAGGGGAGAGTACCCCCTATGGGGATTTCCTACCGGTGGACCAGATCGACCACGACCTTGGCGAGCTCGGGGCCGCGGTCCTCCTGGAGGAAGTGCCCACCGCCCTCGATGGTCGTGTGGGGCTGGTCCTTCGCACCGGCGATGCGGGCGATCAGGTGCCGCTCGTTGCCGGCGGTGATCTTGTCCTGGTCGCTGAACGCGCAGAGGAACGGACGGTCGAAGGCGGCGAGCACCTCCCAGGCGGCGCGGTTCGCGGGCGCCTCCGGATCCTCGGGCGACGTCGGCACCAGGGTGGGGAACTGACGTGCCCCTTCCTTGTAGGTCTCGTCGGGGAACGGTGCGTCGTACGCCGCGATCACGGACTCGTCGAGGTCCGTGGTGCAGCCGCCGTTGACGATGCGGCCGATCGGCATCTCGGGCACCGTCTGCGAGAACTGCTGCCAGGCCAGGAACGCGTCGCTCGGGGTGCCGTCGCCCGTGGGGAGGAAGGTGTTGGCCGCGACCACCGCCGAGAACCGGTCGGGCTGCGCGGTGACGAGGCGCAGGCCGAGCAGGCCGCCCCAGTCCTGGCAGACGAGCGTGATGTCGCGCAGGTCGAGCGCGTCGAAGACGTGCGAGGACAGCCACTGCACGTGCCGGGCGTACGTGTAGTCGGTCCGCTTGGCCGGCTTGTCTGAGCGGCCGAACCCGACGAGGTCCGGCGCGACGGCGCGCAGCCCGGCGTCCACGAGGACCGGGACCATGTGCCGGTAGAGGTAGCTCCAGGACGGCTCGCCGTGCAGGAGGAGCACGACCGGCGCGTCACGGTTCCCCTCGTCCACGTGGTGGACGCGCAGCGTGCCGCCCTCCCCGTCGGGGACCTCCGCGTAGTGCGGCTCGAACGGGTAGCCGGGCAGGTCCTGGAAGCGGTCGTCCGGCGTGCGCAGCGCGTCCATCAAGGGTCCCCCTCGCGAGAAAGTGGCACTCCTTGTGACTATAGATCGGCGGGTGCCGGTCCGGTCAAGCGAGCCCGGTCGAGACAGGGCACGAGACGCCGGTGCCGCCGATGCCGCAGTAGCCCATGGGGTTCTTGGCCAGGTACTGCTGGTGGTACGGCTCGGCGTAGAAGAACGGCGCCTCGGACGCGTCCCGGATCTCGGTGGTGACGTCGCCGTAGCCGGCGTCCTGGAGCCGGTCGGCGAACAGCTTCCGGCTGGCCTCGGCGGCCTCGAGCTGGTCGGGCCCGTCGACGTAGATGGCGGAGCGGTACTGCGTGCCGACGTCGTTGCCCTGGCGCATCCCCTGGGTCGGGTCGTGGTTCTCCCAGAACGTCTGCAGGAGCTTCTCGTAGGTGACCTTCGCCGGGTCGTAGGCGACGAGGACCACCTCGGTGTGGCCGGTGCGGCCGCTGCACACCTCCTCGTAGGTCGGGTTCGGCGTGTGCCCGCCGGCGTAGCCCACCGCGGTGGTCACCACGCCCTCGCCGAGCTCCCAGAACTTGCGCTCTGCCCCCCAGAAGCAGCCCATGCCGAAGACCGCGGTGCGCGTGCCCTCGGGGAAGGGCGGGGTCAGCGAGGTGCCGAGCACGTCGTGGGTCGCCGGCACCGGCATGGTCTCGGTGCGGCCGGGCAGGGCCTCGTCCGGCCCCACCAGCCGCGTCTTGTCGCGTCCGAACATGCCCCCAGGCTAGGCCCGCCTCCTACGGGAAGCGGATGTAGCTGTCGATGATCAGTACCGAGAGCTCGGGGTCCGCGGGCACCTCGCCGTCGATGGCGCCCCGTTCCCGCAGGTCGGCCACCAGGACCTCGAGGACCCGGTCGAGGGTGAGGTCGTCGGCGTGGGCCCGCCAGGTCGCCTGCTCCTCCTCGTCGGCGAAGCAGTAGGCCTTCCACGACACCGAGAACCGCAGCTCGTCCCAGTGGTGCTCGGCGGCGATCGCGTCCCCCTCCCGCACGACCCAGCGGCCGTCGCCCACCGGCTCGAGGCCCATGCCCGGCCGCAGCGGGGCCATCTCCGGCAGCGTGGAGGCGATGCGGTCGACGCCGTGGAAGACCGAGTCGGCGTCGAGCACGACGGCCGTGTCGTACCGCACCTCGTGCCGCGCGACCGGGCCGTCGGCGCCGTCGGGCCAGTACGCGAACTCCCCGCCCGCGCAGTCGTGGAACCACGACACGCCGGTGGCGATCGGCAGGCGCCACGGCTCGAACAGCCCGCTGTGGTGCATCGCCACGAGGAGCCACTGCGGCATGACCTTCCGGTTGCAGCCGCGGAACTCGGGCACGTCGGTGTGCACGGCCAGCTCCTGGCCCGGGACCATCAGGTTGGCGAAGGCGATCGCCGGCTCGACCACCGGTCGGTCCGGGAAGATCGCGCGGGCGGCATCGACGAACGCGTCGTGGCGCAGGAACGGCTCGATGCCGGTGATGCGGGGCTCCAGCCCGTACGCGTACTCCTCGCGGAAGTAGTTGGTGCGGGCCCCGAGCGTGCGGAGGTCCTCGCCGGCCGGGTTGCCGGTGCGCCCGCCGCTGCGGAGGAAGTTGCGCAGGGCGTCGTAGCGCTGGGGGAGTCCGACCCCCACCGGGCTGTCGACGTGCTCCTGGCTGTACATGCCGTAGCGCCCGAAGCGCTCGCACAGCTCGACCATCGCGGCCGCCCCGTCCGCGCCGAGCAGGGAGTCGATCTCGACCGTGGTGTGCACGCCCATGCCGGCCGGAGGCTACCGGCCGGAAACCGGACACACCCTGTCAGCGATGGCATGGTCGGGTGGGTCCATCTCGCTGTCACAGGTCCTGCCTAGGGTGGCCCAGGTGGACACCCCCGGTCCCCCGGAGCGCGGGCGCGCCGTGCTCGTCGGCGCCGGGGAGGCCGCGCCCGAGGGGTGGCGCGAGGCGGTCCGCGTGGTCGTGGACGAGGCGGCGCTGGCCGATCCGGCGGCGGCGGTGGACCGGCTGCACCGGGCCTGGGCGGGCCGCGAGCCGATCGTCATCGAGCTGGCCGTCGACCCCGCCGGGTTCCGGAGGCCCCCCGCCCACCACGAGGAGCCGTGGCGCCTCGGCGCCGGGTTCGAGCCGTGGGCCGACCGCCTCCACTTCCTCGTCTGGGCCAACAGCTACGACGCCCGGGCGGACG
>DATFGA010000326.1:0-14656 GCA_035249775.1 Nocardioidaceae bacterium
CGACGTGACAAGACGCGTGCTCCGGCGCAGGAAAACCTGCATTTCGTCACGTCGTATCCGGGCGCATCTCGTCACGTCGTATCCGGGCGGGGTAGCTCGCGCGGCGCGCTCGATCTGTCCGGCGGCGCCAGGCACGGCTCAGGACTGGTCCCGGGTTCACTCGGTCGCAACGGCATCGAGGTCTCGCCGGAAAGATGCCGTTGCAACTGAGTGAGGCACGGGCGCCCCGTGACCCGCCCCACGAGAGCTCGCGACCCGAGGAACGCCGTACACCTGGTCGTCCGCCGCGAGCCGGGGCCAGAGGCCGTTCGGACGTGCAACCCTCAACGGTTCCGTCCGGTTTGACCCGGGATGCGGCTTTCAAGGGAGCAGGCCGCACGTCCGTGCGGCCCCTCAAGAGAGCGTCCCTGACCGCGCGCGCAGATCACAACCGTTGCGGCGCACGTGAACGCGAACGGTCGTCCGATCGCGCAGATCACTACCGTTGCGGCGCACGTGAACGGGAACGGTCGTGGGTCGGCGCCCGGACGCCGCGTGATCCTGCCCACAGTCCCTGGGAGGCGGCTGCTGCACCGGAGCCGGTCCGGCCCGGGACGGGTTCCATCAGCGCGCAGCGGCCCGCCAGAACGCCTTTTCAGGCGGAGAAAGGGGACTTTATCCCCAAAACAAGCGGCACTTGCTTGACTCGGGAACCGGATCGGTTCATGCTTCCTGACAGTTCATGAGCCACCGGTGTGGTTCTCTCGCCGTTCAAATAGGGGTCCGGCGATCGAGGACACAAAGACGGCGGCTCGGCTGTGTTGTGGGCGGACCTGCCCGTAGGCTAATATCGTTCTTTGCGCCTGCCCTCAAATGCTCTCCTGCCGACCCATGGCCGGTCAGTGGTTGGTCGGCGCCATCAACCAGATGAGTCCGCGAGCCTTCGGAAGGACCCCTCTTGGCCGCCTCGCGCAACGCCAGCAACAAGACTGAATCGCCCCGCCGCATCTCCTTCGCAAAGATCGAGGAACCCCTCGAAGTTCCGCAGCTTCTCGCGCTCCAGACCAACAGCTTCGACTGGCTGGTCGGCAACGAGCGCTGGCAGCAGGACGTCGACCGGCGCATGGAAGCCGGGGAGGACGTAAGCCAGAAGTCGGGTCTCCAGGAGATCTTCGAGGAGATCTCCCCGATCTCCGACTTCTCGGACACGATGTCCCTCTCCTTCGAGAACCCCGTGTTCTACGACCCGAAGTACTCCGTCGACGAGTGCAAGGAGAAGGACTTCACCTACTCCGCGCCGCTCTACGTTTCGGCGGAGTTCACCAACAACGACACCGGTGAGATCAAGGGCCAGACCGTCTTCATGGGGGACTTCCCCCTGATGACGCCCAAGGGCACCTTCGTCATCAACGGCACCGAGCGCGTCGTCGTCTCCCAGCTGGTCCGTTCGCCCGGCGTGTACTTCGAGCGCAACGCGGACAAGACCTCCGACAAGGACATCTTTACCGCGAAGATCATCCCGTCGCGGGGTGCCTGGCTGGAGTTCGAGATCGACAAGCGCGACATGGTCGGCGTACGCCTCGACCGCAAGCGCAAGCAGAACGTCACCGTGCTGCTCAAGGCCCTCGGCTGGACCGAGGCGCAGATCCTCGAGGAGTTCGGCGAGTACGAGTCGATCCGGCTCACCCTGGAGAAGGACCACACGTCCGGCCAGGACGACGCGCTGCTCGACATCTACCGCAAGCTGCGCCCGGGTGAGCCCCCGACGCGTGAGGCCGCGCAGACGCTGCTGGAGAACTACTACTTCAACGGCAAGCGCTACGACCTGGCGAAGGTCGGTCGCTACAAGATCAACAAGAAGCTCGGGGTCACCGAGGCGTTCGACCAGCAGACGCTGACGATCGACGACATCGTCTCGACGATCAAGTTCATCGTCGCCCTGCACGACGGCAAGGCCGAGCTCGAGATGCCGGCCGGCACCGTCGAGGTCCACGCCGACGACATCGACCACTTCGGCAACCGCCGGATGCGCACGGTCGGTGAGCTGATCCAGAACCAGCTGCGCACCGGCCTGGCCCGGATGGAGCGGGTGGTCCGGGAGCGGATGACCACGCAGGACGTCGAGGCGATCACCCCGCAGAGCCTGATCAACATCCGGCCCGTGGTGGCGGCGCTGAAGGAGTTCTTCGGCACGTCCCAGCTCTCGCAGTTCATGGACCAGACCAACCCGATCGCGGGTCTGACGCACAAGCGCCGGCTCTCCGCGCTCGGCCCGGGTGGTCTCTCCCGTGACCGCGCCGGCTTCGAGGTCCGCGACGTGCACCCGTCCCACTACGGCCGGATGTGCCCGATCGAGACCCCTGAGGGCCCGAACATCGGTCTGATCGGCTCGCTGTCGACGTTCGGACGGATCAACCCGTTCGGCTTCGTCGAGACGCCCTACCGCAAGGTGGAGAAGGGCCGCGTCACCGACAAGGTGGAGTACCTCACCGCCGACGAGGAGGACCGCTTCGTGATCGCGCAGGCCAACGCTGCGCTGACCGACGACAAGCGGTTCGCCGAGGAGCGGGTGCTGGTCCGCCAGCGCCACGGCGAGGTCGACGTGATCCCGGCCGAAGAGGTCGACTACATGGACGTCTCGCCGCGCCAGATGGTGTCGGTGGCGACCGCACTGATCCCGTTCCTCGAGCACGACGACGCGAACCGCGCGCTGATGGGCGCGAACATGCAGCGTCAGGCCGTTCCGCTGATCAAGAGCGACGCCCCGCTCGTCGGCACCGGCATGGAGTTCCGTGCCGCCGTCGACGCCGGTGACGTCGTGGTCGCGGACAAGGCCGGTGTGGTCCAAGAGGTGTCGGCCGACTCCGTCCAGGTGATGAACGACGACGGCACCCACCAGATCTACCGGATGCAGAAGTTCAGCCGCTCCAACCAGGGCACGTGCATCAACCAGCGTCCGCTGGTCTCCGAGGGGCAGCGCCTGGAGGTCGGTAGCCCGATCGCCGACGGCCCGTGCACCGACGAGGGCGAGATGGCGCTCGGCACGAACCTGCTGGTCGCGTTCATGCCGTGGCAGGGCCACAACTACGAGGACGCGATCATCCTCTCCCAGCGGCTGGTGCAGCAGGACGTCCTCACCTCGATCCACATCGAGGAGCACGAGGTCGACGCCCGCGACACCAAGCTGGGGCCGGAGGAGATCACCCGCGACATCCCGAACGTCAGCGAGGAGATGCTCGCCGACCTCGACGAGCGCGGGATCATCCGGATCGGCGCGGAGGTCACCACCGGTGACATCCTGGTCGGCAAGGTCACCCCTAAGGGCGAGACCGAGCTCACCCCGGAGGAGCGGCTGCTGCGCGCGATCTTCGGCGAGAAGGCGCGTGAGGTCCGCGACACCTCGATGAAGGTGCCGCACGGTGAGTCCGGAACCGTCATCGGCGTCCGGGTCTTCGACCGCGAGGAGGGCGACGAGCTTCCTCCGGGCGTGAACCAGCTGGTGCGGGTCTACGTCGCCCAGAAGCGCAAGATCTCGGTCGGTGACAAGCTCGCCGGTCGTCACGGCAACAAGGGCGTCATCTCCAAGATCCTGCCCGTCGAGGACATGCCGTTCCTCGAGGACGGCACCCCGGTCGACGTGATCCTCAACCCGCTCGGTGTCCCGGGCCGGATGAACATCGGGCAGATCCTGGAGATCCACCTCGGCTGGCTGGCCAAGACCGGCTGGGAGGTCGAAGGTGACGACGAGGACTGGAAGAAGCGGCTGATCGAGATCCACGCGGAGTCGGCCCCGGCGGACTCCAACGTCGCAACCCCGGTCTTCGACGGTGCCCGCGAGGACGAGATCACCGGTCTGCTCGGCTCGACCCTGCCGAACCGCGACGGCGTCCGCGTCGTCAAGGAGAACGGCAAGGCCAAGCTGTTCGACGGTCGCTCCGGCGAGCCGTTCCCGGACCCGGTGTCGGTCGGCTACATGTACATCCTGAAGCTGCACCACCTCGTCGACGACAAGATCCACGCCCGTTCGACCGGTCCGTACTCGATGATCACCCAGCAGCCGCTCGGTGGTAAGGCGCAGTTCGGTGGTCAGCGGTTCGGTGAGATGGAGGTCTGGGCGATGGAGGCGTACGGCGCCGCCTACGCCCTCCAGGAGCTCCTCACCATCAAGTCCGACGACGTGCCCGGTCGCGTCAAGGTCTACGAGGCGATCGTCAAGGGCGAGAACATCCCCGACTCCGGTATCCCCGAGTCGTTCAAGGTTCTCGTCAAGGAGATGCAGTCGCTCTGCCTCAACGTCGAGGTGCTGTCCCAGGACGGTTCCGCGATCGAGATGCGCGACGCGGAGGAGGACGTCTTCCGTGCCGCGGAGGAGCTGGGCATCGACCTGTCCCGTCGAGAGCCGAGCAGCGTCGAGGAAGTCTGAGTCGCCGTGGCGGTACGACGAGCGCGGGTCACCCCGTCCGTCGTACCGCCCGCCCCTCAGTCCACAGACCCGCATCGCACCGCGATACAGACAACATTTAGAGGAAAGAAGCCACTGTGCTCGACGTGAACTTCTTCGACCAGCTGAAGATCGGCCTGGCGACCGCTGACGAGATCCGTCAGTGGAGCCACGGTGAGGTCAAGAAGCCGGAGACGATCAACTACCGCACGCTCAAGCCCGAGCGTGACGGACTCTTCTGCGAGAAGATCTTCGGTCCCACCCGGGACTGGGAGTGCTACTGCGGCAAGTACAAGCGCGTGCGCTTCAAGGGCATCATCTGCGAGCGGTGTGGCGTCGAGGTCACCCGCTCCAAGGTGCGCCGTGAGCGGATGGGCCACATCGAGCTCGCCGCGCCGGTCACCCACATCTGGTACTTCAAGGGTGTGCCGAGCCGGCTCGGCTACCTGCTCGACCTGGCCCCGAAGGACCTGGAGAAGGTCATCTACTTCGCGGCCTACATGATCACCGCGGTCGACGAGGACGCGCGACACCGGGACCTGTCCTCGAACGAGGCCAAGGTGGACCTGGAGCGCAAGCGCCTGGAGAACCGTCGCGACACCTCCATCGACGAGCGCGCCAAGAAGCTCGAGGAGGACCTCGCGGCACTCGAGGCCGAGGGCGCCAAGGCCGACGCGCGACGCAAGGTCAAGGACGGCGCGGAGCGCGAGATGAAGCAGCTCCGTGACCGCGCCCAGCGCGAGATCGACCGCCTCGACGAGGTGTGGAACCGGTTCAAGAACCTCAAGGTCCAGGACCTCGAGGGCGACGAGCTGCTCTACCGCGAGATGAAGAACTGGTTCGGCAAGTACTTCGAGGGCCACATGGGTGCCGCCGCGATCCAGAAGCGGCTGGAGAGCTTCGACCTCGACGCCGAGGTGGAGTCGCTGCGCGAGACCATCGCCACCGGCAAGGGCCAGCGCAAGGTCCGGGCGCTCAAGCGGCTCCGGGTCGTCGAGGCGTTCCGCAAGACCGAGAGCGGCCCCAAGGGCATGGTGCTCGACGCCGTCCCGGTGATCCCGCCGGACCTGCGCCCGATGGTGCAGCTCGACGGTGGCCGGTTCGCGACCTCGGACCTGAACGACCTGTACCGCCGCGTGATCAACCGCAACAACCGGTTGAAGCGGCTGCTCGACCTCGGTGCTCCCGAGATCATCGTCAACAACGAGAAGCGGATGCTGCAGGAGGCCGTCGACTCGCTGTTCGACAACGGCCGCCGCGGCCGCCCGGTCACCGGTCCCGGTAACCGCCCGCTGAAGTCGCTGTCCGACATGCTCAAGGGCAAGCAGGGCCGGTTCCGCCAGAACCTGCTCGGCAAGCGCGTCGACTACTCCGGCCGTTCGGTCATCGTGGTCGGTCCGCAGCTCAAGCTGCACCAGTGCGGTCTGCCCAAGCAGATGGCGCTCGAGCTGTTCAAGCCGTTCGTGATGAAGCGCCTGGTCGACCTGAACCACGCGCAGAACATCAAGAGCGCCAAGCGGATGGTCGAGCGTGCCCGTCCGGTGGTCTGGGACGTGCTGGAAGAGGTCATCACCGAGCACCCGGTGCTGCTGAACCGCGCACCGACGCTGCACCGGCTGGGCATCCAGGCGTTCGAGCCGCAGCTGATCGAGGGCAAGGCCATCCAGATCCACCCGCTGGTCTGCTCGGCGTTCAACGCGGACTTCGACGGTGACCAGATGGCGGTGCACCTGCCGCTGTCGGCGGAGGCCCAGGCCGAGGCGCGCATCCTGATGCTCTCGACCAACAACATCCTCAAGCCGTCGGACGGTCGTCCGGTGACGATGCCGACCCAGGACATGATCATCGGCATCTTCTTCCTGACGCTGGACCGGGACGGTCAGCCGGGTGAGGGCCGTGTGTTCTCCTCGACGGCCGAGGCGATCATGGCCTTCGACCGCGGTGAGATCAGCCTGCAGAGCAAGGTGCGGATCCGCTTCCCCGAGATCGTGCCGCCGATCGGCATGGAGACCCCGGAGGGCTGGGAGCCGGGTCAGCCGCTGATCCTGGAGACCACCCTGGGTCACGCGCTGTTCAACGAGGCGCTGCCGGCCGACTACGCGTTCGTCGACTACGAGGTGGGCAAGAAGCAGCTCGGGGTGATCGTCAACGACCTGGCCGAGCGCTACACCAAGGTCGAGGTCGCCGCGTCGCTGGACGCCCTGAAGGACACCGGCTTCCACTGGGCCACCCGCTCCGGTGTGACCGTGTCCATCGAGGACGTCGTCACTCCGTCGCGCAAGGGCGAGATCCTCGAGACGTTCGAGGAGCAGGCCAAGAAGGTCCAGAAGCAGTTCGAGCGCGGTCTGATCACCGACGACGAGCGGCGCCAGGAGCTCATCGAGATCTGGACGCAGGCGTCGAACAAGGTGGCCGAGGAGATGGAGGGGACCTTCGACAAGGACAACCCCATCTACATGATGGTCCACTCCGGTGCCCGCGGAAACATGATGCAGGTCCGGCAGATCGCCGCAATGCGTGGTCTGGTGGCCAACCCGAAGGGTGACATCATCCCGCGGCCGATCAAGTCGAACTTCCGCGAGGGCCTGTCGGTGCTGGAGTACTTCATCTCCACGCACGGTGCCCGCAAGGGTCTGGCCGACACCGCGCTCCGGACCGCCGACTCGGGCTACCTGACCCGTCGTCTGGTGGACGTCTCGCAGGACGTGATCATCCGCGAGGACGACTGCGGCACCGAGCGCGGCCTGCCGAAGAAGATCGGTGAGCGCATCGAGAACCCGACGGACGGCTCGTTCGTGGTGGTGAAGGCGGAGAACGCGGAGACCGCGGCCTACGCCCGTTCCGCCGCGGTCGACGTGGCCCACCCGGAGACCGGCGAGATCCTCGCCACCGCCGGCGAGGACCTCGGCGACGTGAAGATCGACGAGCTGGTCGCCGCGGGCATCGAGGAGGTCAAGGTCCGCTCGGTCCTGACCTGCGACGCCCGCACCGGCACCTGCGCGAAGTGCTACGGCCGCTCGCTGGCCACCGGCAAGCTGGTCGACATCGGTGAGGCGGTCGGCATCATCGCCGCCCAGTCGATCGGTGAGCCCGGCACGCAGCTGACGATGCGTACCTTCCACACCGGTGGTGTGGCCTCCGCGGACGACATCACGCAGGGTCTGCCCCGCGTGGTCGAGCTCTTCGAGGCCCGCCAGCCCAAGGGGCGTGCCCCGATCACCGAGGCCGCCGGCCGGGTGGAGATCGACGAGACCGACAAGGCCAAGAAGGTCCTGGTCACCCCGGACGACGGTTCGGAGGTCCAGGAGTACCCGGTCAGCAAGCGTTCGCGCCTGCTGGTGGCCGACGGCGACCACGTCGAGGTCGGTCAGCGGCTGACCCAGGGCACCGAGGACCCGCAGGACGTGCTCCGCATCCTCGGCGTCCGTCGGGCCCAGGAGCACCTGGTGGACGAGGTCCAGCAGGTGTACCGCAGCCAGGGCGTGTCGATCCACGACAAGCACATCGAGATCATCGTCCGGCAGATGCTGCGCCGGGTGACGGTCATCGAGTCCGGTGACACGAAGCTGCTGCCCTCGGACCTGGTCGACCGGATCAAGTTCGAGGAGGAGAACCGTCGCGTGGTCTCCGAGGGCGGAACCCCCGCCTCCGGCCGTCCGGTGCTGATGGGGATCACCAAGGCCTCGCTGGCCACCGAGTCGTGGCTGTCGGCGGCCTCCTTCCAGGAGACCACCCGGGTGCTCACCGACGCGGCGATCCACGGCAAGTCCGACTCGCTGCTCGGCCTGAAGGAGAACGTGATCATCGGAAAGCTGATCCCGGCGGGCACCGGCCTCGAGCGGTACCGCAACATCCGGGTCGAACCGACCGAGGAGGCGCGTGCGAACGCGTACTCCGTGACCGGCTACGAGAACTACGACTACGACTTCGGCAACAGCGCCGGTGGTCAGGCCGTGGCGCTCGACGACTTCGACTTCGGTTCCTACCAGAACTGATCTCAGGTCAGCAGAAGGCCCGGTTCCCGCACAGGGGGCCGGGCCTTCAGCGTTCCCGGCGCCAGGCGCCGACCGGGTCCACCAGCACGTTGAGCCGGCGGGCGGCGGGTGGCCACGCCAGCAGCAGCGCGAGTACGACGGCCGCGGCGGTCGCGGTCGTGAAGGCCAGGGTCGGATGTGCCGAGGCCCAGCCGGGGAAGCCGGCGTACTCCACGGCCAGCACCGGGAAGCCGTGGAAGAGGTAGACCACCAGCGTCGCCGCACCGAGCCGGGAGAACCAGCCGCCGGTCCGGGGGACGAGCGCGAAGAAGCTCACCGCCAGCAGGCCGCAGCCGAGGAGCAGACCGGCCCGCAGCGCCATCCCCTCGAAGGTGGTCGCGCCCAGCTCGGCGTAGCTCGAGCGCCAGTAGAGCCACTCGGTCGCCATCCGGCCGTCGATGAAGAACGCGATCCCGAACCCGGTGCCGAGTGCGGCCAGGGCGGTGAGCCGGGCGGCCGGGCGCCGGAGCAGCGCGACGTGCTCGGGACGGGCGAGCAGGCCCAGCACGAAGAACGGGAGCAGGCCCATCGCCCGCGCCGTGTCCATCACGTCCCCGGTGGTGAGACCGCCGAGCAGGCAGACGGCGACCGCGACCGGCAGCGCCCCGGGCAACCGGCGCAGCAGCGGTGTGGCCAGCCGCCACAGGAACAGCACGGCGAGGTACCACATCGGCCAGTGCGGGTCCGCGAAGAGCAGCTCGAGCTCCTCGCCCCCGAACCAGATCCGGAACCCCGCCAGTGCCGCCTCGAACACCAGGTAGGGCAGCGCGACGGCGGTGAGCAGCCGGGTCAGGCTCTGCCGGGACCAGGTGAACGAGCGGGACAGGTAGCCGGTGACCATCACGAACGCCGGCACGTGCCACAGGTACAAGAAGTCGTAGGCCCAGGTGTCCAGCCGGTTCTCCGGCAGCAGGGTCCAGGTGTGGCCGACCACCACGAGGGTGACCAGCAGCATCTTGGCGTTGTCGTAGAACGGGTCGCGCCGCTTGGTCGGCCGCTCGGCGGCGGCGGTGCGAAGGGCCGGGCGGAGGTCAACGGTGGCGGACATCGTGCCCAACCGTGCCCAGCTCCGGCCGTGACCAAACTGTGACCTTTGCGTGGTCCCTCCCACCGGGACCGACCGTGGCCGCCCTAGACTTCCCGGCATGGCCGTCGACGCAGCACCACCGCACCGCCAGCGGGTGGCGGCGTACGCGCTGCTCACCCGCGGCGACCAGGTGCTGCTCACCCGGATGTCGTCGCGCACCCGGATCAAGGGCCGCTGGACGCTGCCGGGCGGCGGCATCGACCACGGCGAGGACCCCCGCGACGCACTCCGCCGGGAGGTCTACGAGGAGACCGGCCTGCACGTCGAGCCGGGCCGGGTGATCGACGTGCACGCCACCCACTTCGTCGGTGCGCGCGCCGACGGCCGGGTGGAGGACTACCACGGCATCCACCTGATCTTCGAGGCAGAGATCGCCGAGGAGTCCCAGGACGTCGAGCCGCACGTGGTCGAGGAGGACTCCTCGACCGACCACGCCGAGTGGCTCCCGATCGCCGCCACCGAGCGGCTCGACCTGCTGAGCGCGGCCAGGCACGCGCTGTCGATGGTCCGGGAGGACTGACATGCACCCCGAGCACGCGGAGACCGTGTTCACCTACGGCGCACCCGTGCTCAAGTTCGGGCCGGGCGCCTCGGACGAGATCGGGTTCGACCTCACGCAGTACGACGCGCGCCGGGTCCTCGTGGTGACCGACCCGGGGGTGGCCGCCACGGGCCACCCGCAACGCGTCGCCGACCAGATGAGCCGGTTCGGGATCGAGGCCGTCGTCTACGACCGGGCGCACGTCGAGCCGACCGACGACAGCCTGCGCGCCGCGGTCGACTTCGCCCGGGCGAACGGGCCGTGGGACGCGTACGTCGCCGTCGGCGGCGGATCGGCGATCGACACCGCGAAGGCAGTGAACCTGCTCACCACCAACCCCGGCGACCTGATGGACTACATCAACGTCCCGGTCGGTGGCGGCGCCGCCCCGGTCAACGCGCTCCGGCCGCTGGTCGCCGTGCCGACCACCACCGGCACCGGCAGCGAGAGCACCACGATCTGCGTGCTCGACGTGCTGTCGCTGAAGGTGAAGACCGGGATCAGCCATCCGCGGCTGCGGCCGACGCTCGCCGTCGTCGACCCCCTGCTGACCCTGACCCAACCGGCGGGTGTCACCGCCGCCGCCGGGATGGACATCCTGTGCCACGCGCTGGAGAGCTACACCGCCCGGCCCTACGACTCCTACGAGCGCAAGCAGCCCGAGCAACGCGTGCCCTACTGCGGTGCGAACCCGATCGCCGACATGTGGGCCGAGAAGTCGATGACCCTGCTCGCCAAGGCGTTCCGGACCGCGGTGCGCGACGGCGACGACGAGCAGGCCCGCGGCGACATGGCGCTGGCCGCCACCTTCGCCGGCATGGGGTTCGGCAACGCCGGGGTGCACATCCCGCACGCCAACGCCTACCCGATCGCGGGCCGGGTCAGGGGCTTCCACCCCGAGGGCTACCCCGCCGAGGAGCCGATGGTGCCGCACGGAATGGCGGTGGCCCTGACCGCTCCGGAGGCGTTCCGGTTCACGTTCGAGGCCTCGCCGGAGCGGCACCTGCGTGCGGCGGCACTCCTCGACGGCGAGGGGTCCCGGGCGGGTGACGGCGCGGACCTGCTCCCGGCGGTGCTCACCTCGCTGATGCGCGACATCGGC
Source organism: Nocardioidaceae bacterium (assembly GCA_035249775.1). Taxonomy (GTDB): domain Bacteria; phylum Actinomycetota; class Actinomycetes; order Propionibacteriales; family Nocardioidaceae; genus Nocardioides_C. The sequence goes on from DATFGA010000326.1 coordinate 11,185, forward strand.
CTCCCGAACGGGATCGGGGCGGTCGGCTACGCCGAGGCCGACGTGGACGACCTCGTGGCGGGCACCCTGAAGCAGCAGCGGCTGCTGGCCACCGCGCCACGGGAGGCGACCGAGGACGACCTGGCGGGGATCCTGCGCCGGTCCCTGGAGCTGTGGTGAGCACCGGGCCGGACATAGCGGATGCCCTGCGCCGCAACGGGCTCGCCGACGTCGACGACTCCTCGCTGGCCCGGGCGATGTACTCCTCCGACGCCTCCCTCTACCGGGTGGTGCCCGCGGTGGTGGTCCGGCCGCGCGACGTCGACGAGGTGCTCGCCGCCGTCGCGGTGGCCCGCGAGTCGGGCACGCCGCTGACGATGCGGGGCGCCGGTACGTCGATCGCGGGCAACGCCGTGGGGGAGGGGATCGTCGTCGACGTGTCGCGACACCTGAACCAGGTGCGTTCGGTGGACCCGGAGGCCCGCACCGCCGTGGTGGACCCGGGGACGGTGCACGCACGCCTGCAGCAGGCCGCGCTCGGCCACGGCCTCCGGTTCGGGCCGGACCCGTCCACCCACACCCGGTGCACGGTCGGTGGGATGATCGGCAACAACGCCTGCGGGTCGCGGGCGCTCGGCTACGGCCGCACCGTCGACAACGTGGCGGCGCTCGACGTGGTGACCGGGTCGGGGGAGCGGCTGCTGCTCGGGCCGGACGCCCTGAACGGGTCACCGGTGCTCGACCGGCTGGCCGGTGTGGTCGACGCCGACCTCGGCACGGTCCGCACCGAGTTCGGCCGGTTCTCCCGCCAGGCCTCCGGCTACAGCCTGGAGCACCTGCTGCCCGAGCACGGCAGGCGCTTCGACCGGTTCCTCGTCGGCAGCGAGGGCACGCTGGCCGTCGTGCTCGGTGCCACCGTGCACCTGGTCGAGGACGCGCCGCACCGGGCCCTGGCGGTGCTGGGCTACCCGTCGATGGCCGAGGCGGCCGACGCGGTGCCGCTGCTGCTGCACCACCCCCTGGTCGCCTGCGAGGGCCTCGACTCCCGCATCGTCGACGTGGTCCGGGAGCGCCGCGGGGCCGGCACCGTGCCCGACCTCCCGCGAGGGAACGGGTGGCTGTTCGCGGAGGTCACCGGCAGCACCCGCGCGGAGGCGCGAGCGGCGGCCGAGGCGGTGATCGCGGACGCGGTCGCGACCGGACACCGGGTGGTCGACGACGTCGCGGAGATGCTCGCGCTGTGGCGGATCCGTGAGGACGGTGCCGGCCTGGCCGCCCGCAGCCTGGAGCGGCCCGCCCTGTCCGGGTGGGAGGACGCCGCGGTGCCCCCGGAGCGGCTCGGTGACTACCTGCGCGGCTTCGACGACCTGCTCGGCGCCTTCGGCTACGGCGGGGTCCCTTACGGGCACTTCGGAGACGGCTGCGTCCACGTCCGGATCGACTTCGCGGTCGGGTCCGGCCCGGGGCGTGCCCGGTTCCGGTCCTTCCTGCAGGAGGCCGCCGGACTCGTCGCGTCGTACGGCGGCACCCTGTCCGGGGAGCACGGCGACGGCCGGGCCCGCTCGGAGCTGCTGCCGGCGATGTACTCCGCCGCCGCCCTCAGGCTGTTCGAGCAGGTCAAGGGGGTGCTCGACCCGGACAACGTGCTGAACCCCGGAGTGCTGGTCGCGCCGCGGCCGGTCGACGCCGACCTGCGGCTGGCCTCCGGCCGCCACGAGCCGCGCACCTCGCTGCGGCTGCTGCACGACGGCGGGTCGCTGGGTGCGGCGGTGAACCGGTGCACCGGTGTCGGCAAGTGCCTGGCCGACAACACCGGCTCCGGCGGTGTGATGTGCCCGTCCTACCTGGCCACCCGCAACGAGAAGGACTCGACCCGGGGCCGGGCCCGGGTGCTCCAGGAGATGCTCAACGGCGAGGTGGTCCGCGACGGGTGGCGCTCACCGGAGGTGCACGAGGCCCTCGATCTCTGCCTGGCCTGCAAGGGGTGTGCCGGTGACTGCCCGACCGGGGTGGACATGGCGACGTACAAGGCGGAGGTCCTGCACCAGACCTACCGGCGTCGGCTGCGGCCGCGCAGCCACTACGCCCTCGGGCAGCTGCCGCGCTGGGCGCGGCTGACCCAGCCACTGGCTCCGCTGGCCAACCGGGCCCTCGGCTCCACCGCGGTGCAGCGCACGCTGAAGTCCCTGGCCGGGATCGACCAGCGCCGTGGGCTGCCCCGGTTCGCGCCGGTTCCGTTCCGTCGCTGGGCGCGACGCAGGCCGGTGCGGCAGAGGTACGACGTGATGCTGTGGGCCGACTCGTTCACCGAGCACTTCGCGGTGCGCTCCGGGCAGGCCGCCGTCGAGCTGCTCGAGGCCGCGGGGCTGCGGGTCGGCGTCATCGCCGAGCCCGCGTGCTGCGGGCTGACCTGGATCAGCACCGGCCAGCTCGACGGCGCCCGCCGCACCCTGACCCGGACGCTGGACGTGCTGCACCCCTACGTCGCCGCCGGCGTGCCGGTGGTCGGCCTCGAGCCGTCCTGCCTGGCGGTGCTCCGCTCCGACGCGCTGGAGCTGACCGCGGACCCGCGTGCCGGCGACGTCGCGGAGGGGGTGCGGACGCTGGCGGAGCTGCTCAGCGGCCTGGCCGGATGGGAGCCGCCGGACCTCACCGGCACCCACGTCGTCGCGCAGCCGCACTGCCACCATGCCTCGGTGCTCGGGTGGCAGGCCGACGCCCGGCTGCTGGAACGGACCGGTGCCCGGGTGACCCGGGTCGGCGGCTGCTGCGGGCTGGCCGGCAACTTCGGGGTGGAGAAGGGGCACTACGACGTGTCGGTGGCCGTGGCCGAGCAGGCGCTGCTGCCCGCGGTGCGCGCCGCAGGTGAGCAGGGCGTCGTGCTCGCCGACGGCTTCTCGTGCCGCACGCAGCTGGAGGACCTGGCCGGCGTGCGCGCGGTTCACCTCGCCGAGCTGCTGCTCGGCGCCAGGTCCGGGTCGACGCGCTGACCGGCGAGCGCGTCCGGAAGCTGCGCGCGCGAGGAGATCGACAGCTTGCGGTAGGCGTTCGACAGGTGCCACTCGACGGCCTTCACGGTGACGAACAGCTCCTGGGCGATCTGCCGGTTGGTGTGCCCGAGCACCGCTAGCTCGACCACCCGGCGCTCACCGGGGGTGAGCAGGTGCAGGGGCGAGTCGGCCGCCGCGTCGACGCTCACCCCGTGCCGGTTCAGGACCCGGGTCGCCTGCTGGACCAGGAACGGCACGTCGGTCTCGCGTGCGTACTCGAGCGACTGCCGCAGCAGCGATACGCCCTCTGCCCGGCCGCTGTGGGATCGGATCAGCACCGCACCGAGGTCGGCGCGGGCACGCGCGAGGTAGTCCACGGCCTGCGACAGCTCGAGCAGGTGGACCGACTCGCGCAGGAGCGGGATCGTCCGGTCCGGGGGTGCGACGTGGCTCAGCGTGCGCAGCGCGAACCCCACGGTGCGCGGCACGCCCCAGCGACGGGC
>DATFGA010000327.1:0-4337 GCA_035249775.1 Nocardioidaceae bacterium
CGGTCGACTACCGCGGCCGTAGCGCACTGTGGCGGTCCCGGGTTCGCACAGCGAGGCGATGCGGCATCTTGCGCTGCTCCCGACGAGGACGGGCCGGTCGGCGGCAATGCGGACGAGCCGCCTCCCCCGGACTGACCCCGAGGTCCATTGCCGGAGGTGCCGGCTGGCTCGTCATCGGACTTCTTGTCCGGCTGCTGGTCCGGTGTCTGCGCCGGCTTCCCCGGCCCCTTGTCCGACTTGACCGGCCCCTTGTCCGGCTTTGCCGGCGTCTCGCCGGCGTTCTGGTCCGGCGTCTGAGTCGGGGGCGCAATCGGCCCGACCGGGTCCGGATCCGTCCCTGTCGGCTCGTCGGGTGTGACCGGGTCCGGATCATCGGGCTGGACTGGCTCGCCGTTGTCGTCGGGATCGGTGCCCGGTCCGTCGGGAACGTCCGGCAGATCCGGCTCATCGGGCTCGTCCGGCTCATCGGGCTCGTCCGGCTCGTCGGTCTCGACGTCGTCCGGCTCGTCCGTCTCCTCCTCATCCGGCTCATCGTCGGAATCGCCGGAACCGCCGCCACCAGGTCCCTTGTTGGAGTTGTCGGTGTCGCCGCCGTCAAGCAGGGCCATCGCCGGACCCGGAATCGGGACGATCGCAGCTTCAGCAGGGACCGCGCTGCCCACGCCCAGAACGACCGATCCCAGCACCAGGACGGCCGCGGTGGACAGACGAGCAGTGACCGAAGCCCGTCCGCCAGTAGGTGTGCGGAGGACCCCGTCGCCGTTCCCGGGCCGCGGGCACACGTCGGCCCCGCGCCCCCCAACGCTGCGGTCGAGCCGTCGCCGCATGCTGGCCATGACGCAGAATAACGCGGGCCGTCGGAACGTATCTGGACGCAAGGGACACCGCTCGGGCAAAACTTCCAGGAGTCTTGTGTGAGCGCCGATCGAGACGGATATCGAGCCGATCGAGACAGATACCGAACGGCCTCGGCGCACGCACCCGGTCCGAAGCTGTTCATCGCAGATGAGGGTGGCTCGTGCCATGCTCGTGCCATGAGCGATCAGGCAATGGAGCAGGCCCCGCCCGCGTTGACCCACGTCGTCGAGGACTGGCAACGCGCCCTGTGCGTCGTTGCGCATCCGGACGACATGGAGTTCGGCGGTGCGGCCGCCGTGGCCCGCTGGACAGACCAGGGCAAGGACGTCGTCTACTGCATGGTGACCAGCGGTGAGGCCGGGATCGACGGGATGCATCCCACCGAGTGCAAGCGGGTGCGGGAGGCCGAGCAGGTCGAGTCGGCGCGCATCGTCGGCGTGGACGTGGTCGAGTTCCTCGAGGAGCCGGACGGCATCCTCGAGTACGGCGTCCACCTGCGCCGGGTGATCACCGCTGTCGTGCGCAAGCACCGTCCCGACATCGTGATCACCAACAACTTCCGCGACTCCTGGGGCGGTGAGTCGCTCAACCAGGCAGACCACATCGCGACCGGCAAGGCAACGTTGGACGCAGTCCGTGACGCCGGGAACCGGTGGGTGTTCGCCGACCAGCTCGAGGGCGGCGTGGAGCCGTGGGGCGGCGTCAAGCAGGTGTGGGCCGCCGGGTCGCCGTACTCCAAGCACGGCGCAGACATCACCGACACTTTCGACGCGGGGGTGCAGTCACTCAAGGCACATAGTGCCTACATCGACGGCCTCGGCTGGGAGCACTTCGACCCGGCCGAGTTCCTGGAGGGGATGTCACGGGCGACCGGAAGCCGGATGGGCGTCGCGCACGGCGCGCCGTTCGAGGTGTTCCGGATGGGCTGGGGTGACTGATCCCGGCGATCGGTCCACCCCCGCTCGTTCGGCTCGCCATCAAGATCAAGCGCAGCCTCGCCGTCCATCGCGTTGGCTCATGAGTCGCTCACCTGGTCAACGGTGACCGCATGAGCCAAGTACACGCCCACCTCGAAGGCGTCTAGTTCCCGCTTGCTCAAACAGGCTTGGGGGCCACACTCGAGCAGTAGCTTGTAGGACTGCAGAAGGGTCTCCTCCGCCGCCTCTCGTGCCGTTGTGTCCATCATGAGTTGCTCCCTTCTCGGATCCCCTCATGACTTCAGTGCCCACACCCATGTCGGCCAGACGGGTGTGGGCCACACCGCAATGGACTTGCAACGGCCCGTACATGTCCTAGTGACAGTGTTACGACATTCGCAATGCTCGACGGATCCAGACGCCTCGTTCGATGATTGAAGCGCCCATTGCCCCTGAAGGCCGGGACGCCGCCCTCGAGCAAACCCTCCTGACAGCGCCAACTGGCGGTGCTTCAGTTCATCCCGCGGGCACTCCCGGCCAGGAGTCTCCCAGGTCATGGACGGCTTGTGGACACCTTCGGCACTGGGCTCAAAACAAGAGGGCCCTGACCTGGACGTTCCTCAGATCACGAGCCCTCCTTCAGCTCCCCCGGTTGGACTCGAACCAACAACCCTCCGGTTAACAGCCGAATGCTCTGCCAATTGAGCTACAGGGGACCGTGCACGCGCGATCCGTGCAGCAGCCCGGATAGGTTAGCAAGTGATCTACCGAGTTGCTAAATCGGCCACGCTCAGAGACCGAGCTCCTCCGCGGCCACCTCGAGACCCCGCTCGGCGGCCGCCATCACCGCCGGATCCGAGGGGTCGACACCCGGGTCGAACTGGTACGCCCACGTGACCTCGCCGGCCCCGTGGGGCGCGCGCCGGGCGATCACGAACAGCCCTCGCTTGCCCTCCACCACGACCCGGCGCTGGAGTACGACGCTGGCGGTGACTCGTTCGCGGACCAGCTCGAGGAGCAGCCCCGGGTCCTCGATCACGAAGGAGTGCTCGGGCCGGACCTGGCCGAACTCACCGACCTCCGTGATCACGAGCAGCTCCTCGTCCCGGTTCCAGTCGGCGCGTTCGATCCGCTGCCACGGGATCCGAGTCGGATCACCAGCGACGTCCTCGCCTGCGACCAGAAGTAGCGCATCACGCGTGCCGAGCAGCCACGAACCGTCGCGGGCGGGGATCCCGGCCAGCACCTTCTCGCTCCTGTCGAGCGATGCCCGCGCCAGCACCGCGGCGGGCACCGACACCGACCGCTTGAACGGGTTCCGCGCCATTACCCGGCGCTGCCGATCGCGCTCTCCCGCAGGTTGCGCCGGTGCTGCTCGAGCGCCACCAGCTCGCCGAACATCCGGTTGTAGTCAACCGCGTCGTCGACCGGGTTGGTGCGCTGCAGCCGTGACTTCAGGTCCGCGATCCGGCGCATCACGGTCAGCTCCTGCAGCCGGTAGACGTGGGCTGCGACGTAGGCGGCGTTCGGTTCCTTGGAGGACAGCAGCGGTTCGACCGCCAGCGCGTTGAGCGCCTGCGCCACCGACTGCTCGGAGACGTTCCCCTGCAGCTTGCCGACCCATACCTCGCTGGCCGGTGCGGCGCTCGGCCCGCCGCAGGCGGTGACCGCGTCCCACACGGCGCGGTAGGTGGGGTGCGTGAGGTCGTCCCCGTCGATGTCCTTGGCCATCGTCCCCACGGCGAGCGGATGCTGCACGACGAGCTTCAGCGTCTCCCGTTCCAGGGTGAACCGCGGGTCGCGCAGGTCGGGCAGCGGTGGGGCGGCGGGCTGGGTGGGCGGCTCCGCCCCCGGTGGGTACGTCGGACCGCCCGCGGCCCCCGCTCGACGTGCAGGTTCCTCCTTCGCGGGACGGGCCGCCGCGCGTCGTACCTCCGACCGGGCCTGGTCCACGTCCACACCGACCATGCCCGCGAGCTCGCGCGCGAAGGCGTCGACCTTGGACCTGTCGCGGATGCTGGAGACCAGCTTGGCGGCCTCGCGCAGCGCGTCGATCCGGCCGTCGGCGCGGTCGAGGTCGTAGCGGGAGACGACGTTGCTGAGCACGAACCGGTAGAGCGGGATCCGCCGGGCGACGAGCTCGCGGACCGCGGCGTCGCCCTTCTGCAGCCGCAGGTCGCACGGGTCGAGCCCGTCCGGCTCGACCGCGACGTAGGTCTGTCCGACGAACTGCTGGTCACCGCCGAACGCGCGCAGCGCCGCCCGCTGGCCGGCCTCGTCACCGTCGAAGGTGAAGATCACCTCGCCGCGGAACTCCTCATGGTCGTGCAGCAGCCGGCGCAGCACCCGGGCGTGGTCCTCGCCGAACGCGGTGCCGCAGGTGGCGACGGCCGAGCCCACACCGGACAGGTGGCACGCCATCACGTCGGTGTAGCCCTCGACGACGACTGCCTGGGAGGACCGGGCGATGTCGCGCCGGGCGAGGTCGATGCCGTAGAGCACGTGGCTCTTCTTGTAGATCGGGCTCTCGGGGGTGTTCAGGTACTTCGCGTCGATCCGGTC
>DATFGA010000328.1:0-5256 GCA_035249775.1 Nocardioidaceae bacterium
GGCTCAGTACGGACCCCAAGAAGTGTTGGTATGGCGTTCGGACGTGACCCTCTCCGTGTACATGCGCCGGAGGGATCTGTCCTCACTGGCCAGCGCCGCCAGCCAGTAGGACGCAACACCGGCCAGTCCTGCCATCGGCGCACCGAGCAGGATCGGCAACCCGTCCGCACCCAGCTCGCCGCCAGACATGGAGAGCAGGATCATCCCCAACGGCAGACCCAGCGCGAACGCCGGAATCACCAACGCTGCGCAGCCGGCGGCCGCACCGAACAGGGTGCCGAACAGCCGCCAAGCGCCTGGACCGCTGCCATCCGCGTTCCGCACGCCGCTGACCACCAGCATCGCCGTGCCCCCGACCATCGCCCCGGAGATGAGCAGCATCAGCCATGGCCTGTCCCACGGCACCGGCGGTGCGGCCACCAGCCAGCCGCCGGCGCCAGCAACGAGTGCCCCGGCGATCACTGCGGCGACCCGCGGACGCCGTAGCGTCAGCCCGGCCAGGGAGAGCGCCGTGAGGCACAGCAGCGCCTCGGTCAGAGCGACACCCACGCGGTACGCCTCCGGAAGCAGCTCGCTGAGCCACCGATCCGGTTGGGGGCCCGCTGTTCCCACCGCCGGGGCAGCTGCGGCCACCAGCAGCGCCATGGTCGCCAGCACCCCGCGGGCTGCTGTCTCGTCGGGCGCGGTGTCCACCGCGACCGAGGCCGGCCGGCTCCGTGACCGGGCGATCACGACCAACGTGCCGATGACAAGTACGCCGCCGCACACGGCGGCCGCCGCCATCGACCAGCCACCGAACCAGGTCAGCAGCGCACCGGCGGAGAGCATGCCACCTAGGGACACCAGCACGACGTACCCCACGTCCCCTTTCGTCCGGACCCAGGGTGCGGCGAGCGCGGCTGCCCCGGCTGCCATGACGAGCAGCGCAGCCATCCGCGCGTCGAACAGCATCACCTGCAGCTGACCGTCGCCGGGATCGGTCTGGTAGTCGTAGCTCGGGTGCTCGAACATGATCACGCTGGCCGCGTCCATCCCGGGAATCGATCCGGTCAGCAGCGTCCAGTTGAATGCACCGCCGACCAGCAGCAGCACCGCGACCACACGCGTCGCCCGGGTGTGCGCCATGGGCATCTCCCGATTCAGGCCGACAGATGCTCAAGCTAGCACCGGATACCGCGACCCGAACAGGAACAGACCCGCACGCCGTCAGCCACTTCCGACCGCGACGTCTGTCTGCGTTTCGTCCTGCCCTGTTTGCATCGCGATGGGCGGTTCTCCGAGTCCGAGTCCACGCACCCACACCGCGTCCAGTCCCTTCGCGGGAAGCATCGCACTCATGGCCAGCAGCATCCGGGCGTCGCGGCCGACCGGGACCCGGGCCGAGGGTCGACGGCTGGTGAGCGCACGCTCGACGGCGCGCGCGACGGTGTCCGGCGGGGCGGCGCCCCGCCGGAGCTTGTCGATGATCTCCCGCTCACCGGCGAGGTGCTGGGCGTAGAGAGCCCGGTGGTCGGGCGTCATCCCCGTCTCGACTTCGGCGATCAGGTCCTCCATCTCGTGCCACGGATCGGTGTCGATCACGCCCGGCTCGATCAGCACCACCCGGATTCCCCACGGCTGCAGCTCGACCCGGAGGCAGTCCGCGATCGCCTCGACCGCGAACTTGGAGGCGTTGTACATCCCGGTGAACGGGAAAGAGACCCGACCGTTCAACGACGAGATGAAGATGATCCGCCCTGTCCCGGCCGCCCGGATGCGCGGGAGCACCGCGCGGGTGACGGCCAGCGGGCCGATCAGGTTGACGTCGAACTGGTGATGCATGGCGGCACGGTCGAGAGTCTCGACCGGACCCGGGACCGCGATGCCGGCGTTGTTGACGAGCGCGTCGAGCCGTGCGGGCAGGACGTCCCCGAGGGCACGGATGTGCTCGTCGTCGGTCACGTCCAGCGTCACCGGAGTGATCCGGTCGGACTCGGCAGCAAGCTCGTGGGCCGCTGCGTCGGTGCGCACCCCGGCATAGACGTCCCAGCCGGATTGGGCCAACCGCGAGGAGATCGCTCTGCCGATCCCGCGGCCGGCGCCGGTGACGAGCACTGAACGCGGGTGGGTCCTGCTTGTCCGGAGTGGCGGCTTGGGCAGCGGTGAGATCGACATGACGTCCTCCTCGATGATCCCGTCGGTACGACGATCCACCGACCGGCCGGGCCTCGTGCGAGTACTCCACTACTCAACCTGGCTCGGTACCGTCGCCAGGTGGAGCGGACGTGGCCGCTCACGGGTCGGGACGATGATCTCGCCGAGATCGCCCGGGCGCTGCGCCAGCGCGACGTGGACGGCTGCGGGGCTTGGTCGCGAGGACTCTGTCCGGCGATCGCAGCCTGATCGCCCGGGCAACCCTCGCCTTGGAATCCGGCCCCTGCCCGGACAGTGGCACCAGCGAGACTCCGGCATCGACCGGAGGCTAGCGGTGCCGCGCGTCGGCCGGCGCATCCCCCGCATTCAGTGACCGTTTGTCCGCCGGAGAGTGCTCAAACGACTGGATGCTTGTCGAGTCGGCGTCGTCAGAAAGGTCAGCAACGTCGCCGCCGACCACGGCCGACAACGGTGCGCCGACGCCGGCAGCGTCAGCAGCGCCGGCAGTCGCGAGGGTGCCACGGGGTCCGGCCACGATGAGGAGCATCGCGGCCAGCACCAGCGCCGCACCGATGAGTGTGCGCAGGTCCGCCTGTTCCTGCCACAGCACGAACCCGAAGACGGCCGCCCAGACCGGCTCCAGAACCATGAGCACCGCCGCCTGGGACGAGGGAACGTGCGCCTGTGCCCAGGTCTGCACCAGCATCGCGACCGCGCCGGCGACCACGGCGAGATAGAGGAACGCGAACCAGTCTCCGCGCTCCGGGCCTTGGACGCCGTCCACGGATGACACGACCAGGAAGCAGATCCCCATCGTCAGGAGCTGGACGAACGTGAGGGCGTACGCCGTCCGTCCCGTCGTCCATCGACCCAGGGCCAGGATGTGCATGGCATAGACAAGGGCTGCGACCAGCGTGAGCAGCTCCCCAGGGCCGAGCGCGTACCCCCGCAGCGACATGGCGGCCACACCAGCAATCGCGAGGCCCGTGGCGGCGAGGGTGATCCGATCGGGTCGGCGGCGCAGCAGGACCGCAGTGATCAGCGGCGTGAACACCACATACATCGACACCACGAACGCCGAGACCGTCGCCGCGGTGTGCTGCAGCCCGATGAACTGCAAGAGCTGGCCCGTGAAGTAGAGGAGGCCCAAGGTGGCGCCGATCGCGACGATCCGACGGTCTAACCGCAGCAGGACGCGCGGTCTCGCGGCGCCGATGACGAGAGCTGCCGTCAGGAACCGGAGCGCGAGATAGTCGGTGACCGCCATTCGGGTGAGGAGGTCCTTCGACAAGGAAAACGTCGATCCCCAGATCGCGGTGACGACGATCAGCGCGAACAAGGCGGAGCTGAGAGTCCGACGACCGGTGGTCGGACTAGCCGCCATGCGGCGTCACAGCTGCACCGACTTGGTCTCGAGGAACTCCTCGATCCCCCACCGGCCGAGCTCGCGGCCGTTGCCGGAGTGGCGGTATCCGCCGAACGGCGCCGACGGGTTGAAGGCGGCGCCGTTGAGGTCGACCTGTCCGGTGCGCATGCCGCGCGCGAAGGACAACGCCGCGTCGGTGTCCGCGGCCCACACCGCTCCGGCGAGCCCGTAGTCGGTGGCGTTCGCCATCGCCAGGGCCTCGGTCTCGTCGTCGTAGCCCTGCACCGTGAGCACCGGTCCGAAGACCTCCTCGAGCACGATCTCGGCGTCCGGTTTGAGGTCGGTGACAACGGTCGGGCGGATGAAATGACCCCGCGCCATGCCCGACGGACGCTCGAGGCCGCCCGCCGCAACGGTGGCTCCGGCATCGACGGCCCGCCGGATCAGCTCGAGCACGCTGTGACGCTGGGCCGCCGAGGCCACCGGGCCGATGTCGGTTGCCTCAAGGCTGGGATCACCGACCACGAGCCGGTCGGCTGCCTCGGCGGCGAGCTCACCTGCCGCGTCGAGCAGGTCGCGGGGAACGAGCAGCCGGCTCCACGCGGTGCAGGTCTGACCGGAGTTGAGCATCGCGGCATCGACGCTCGTCCTCACCGCCGTCGTCAGATCTGCGCCCGGAAGCACGACGCTGGCGGACTTGCCGCCGAGCTCCAGGCAGACGCGCTTGATGGTGGAGGCGGCCTGTGCGGAGACCCGCGCACCGACAGCAGTCGAGCCGGTGAACGACACCACGTCGACGCCGCGGTGGGTCACCAGTGCTTCGCCGACGACCCGGCCGGCACCGGGCACGAGGTTGAACACCCCGACCGGCAGCCCCGCTTCTTGGGCGGCATCGGCGAGCAGGTACGCCGAGAGCGGCGTCAGCTCCGCCGGTTTCAGCACCACGGTGCTGCCCGCCACGAGAGCGCCGCCCACCTTGGCGATCACCTGGTAGAACGGGTAGTTCCACGGCGTGATGCAGGCGACCACACCAGCGCCTTCGCGGAGAACCAGCGAGTTCCCGACCCGCTCCTCCCACACCACCTCATCCGCGGCGTCGAGGTAGCCGCGAAGCACCGCAAGACCGGTGTCGACGTGAGCCTCCTCAGCCACGCGCCGAGGCGCGCCCACCTCGGCGATGGTCGTCGCGACCAGGAGGTCGCGCCGCTGCACCAGGGCGGTGTACCAGTCCTCCAGCAGCGCCAGCCGCTCCGCGAGCGGTCGACCCGACCAGTCGTCGAACGCCGAACCTGCGGCTGCGACGGCGTCGTCGACCTCCTCGGTGCCGGCGTTGGCCGCGGTCCCCACGGCGGTCTCCGTCGCGGGGTTCTCCACGGTCACCGTGCGCCCGTCGTACGCGGCCTTCCACGCCCCGCCGATGAACACCTCGGCGCGTGTCCACTCGGGGAGGGTCATGCAGTGACACCGGCGCGGTCAGTGACCGCCGCAGAGTTGCGGTCGGCGAGCGCCTGCGCGCACTCGCGCAGCGTCCGGCCGGACTCCTCGGCGTCCGCGGTCACGGTTTCCACCAGTCGGCGCATGGTGGCGTCGATCTTCGTGTACGACGACTCGGCGGTCGGTGCGACATCGCCGAACACGACCCACCACCACCAGGCGTTGGTCATCACGTTGGCGAGGAAGTCGGGTACGACGGGCACGCCCCTGTCGCGAAGAGCAACCTCTGCCTCGGGAAGCGTCGGCATGTTCGCGCCCTCGAC
>DATFGA010000329.1:0-2112 GCA_035249775.1 Nocardioidaceae bacterium
AACCGAGGACGCGGACCACCGTGTAGCCGCGGGCGTTGCGGATCGTGTCGCCGGCCGGGTTGCCGACCACGCGCAGGTCGCGGTCGCCGCCGGAGGACAGCACGACGCGAACCCGGTACCGGCCTTCGTCGTTGGTGCTCACGACCGCGCCGCGCAGGTTGTGCCAGCCGCCGTCGCGGAAGGCCTGCACCCTGACCCGTGCACCCTCGACGGCGTCACCGTCGGAGATCATCCGGCCTCGCAGCACGAACTGGGCGCCGGGGTCCACCTCGTAGTCCGAGGCGCGGACCGTGATCCGGCTCTTCGCGGCGTCGGCGGTCGGCGCGGCATCGGCTGGTGCCATGGTCAGGACGGAGGCCGAGGCGGCGAGGGTGGCGACGAGGGCGGCGGTACGACGGGTGGTGCTCATGGCGGATGTCCTTCGAACGAGAGGAGCGGCCTGTCCGCTCACATCCGATAGACGCCGTTGGTGCCTTGCGGGTTGCGTCCCAGGCGGATGGATCTCGGAGGGCCTTGCATACTGAGCCCATGCGCTTCCCGGTCACCGAGCCGTTCGACGAAGGACGCCTGGAGGTCACCGGCGGCCACGAGATCTACTGGGAACGGGTAGGGAACCCCCACGGCAAGCCCGCAGTCGTCCTCCACGGCGGACCCGGTTCGGGCGCTGCGGCCTGGTGGCGCCGGTACTTCGATCCCGACCGCTACTGCGTGACGCTCTTCGACCAGCGTGGGTGCGGCCGTAGCCGTCCGCTCGCCAGCGACCCGGACATCGACCTGTCCACGATCACCACGCAGTTCCTGATCGACGACATCGAGGCGTTGCGAAAGCTCCATGGCGTGGACAGCTGGCTCGTCTTCGGCGGGTCCTGGGGATCCACCCTGGGCCTGGCCTATGCCGTCGACCATCCCGCCCGCGTGAGCGAGCTCGTGCTCTGGGCCGTCGTCACGACGACCCCGCACGAGGTGGACTGGCTGACGTGGAGCATGGGGGAGATCTACCCCGAGGCATTCGCGGAGCTGCGCGCGCTCGTGCCCGACCTGGAGCGCGGAGACAACCTGCCCGTCGCGTACAACCGGCTGCTGATGAGCGATGATCCGGATGAACGCGATCGGGCGGCGCGGGCGTGGTGTGCGTGGGAGGACCGGATCGCCACCTTGTCGGGACCACCGAAGGTGAACCCGCGGTATGCCGATCCGACGTTCCGTCTCGGTTTCGCTCGCCTGGTCACCCACTTCTTCGGCGAGCACGCGTTCCTGCCTCCGGACGGCATCACGGGACGGCTCGATCGCATCGTCGACATCCCGGCGGTGTTCGTGCGCGGACGACTCGACATCGCCTCGCCGCTCGGTGTGGCGTGGCGCCTCGCGCAGCAGCTCCCACTGGCCGAGCTGCACGTGGTCGAAGAGGAAGCCCACGGTGGTGCGGACCTCACCGACCAGCTGCTCGTCGAGGCCACGAACCGCTTCGCCGGCTGAGCCTTCGATGACGAACTCCCATCACGCTCGAACAGTGATCGGTCAGGTCAGTCGCTGGTACATCAGGTGCGGGCCGACAGAGGTCCTTGGCCTGGTGCTCGTCGAGGTCGGTCGGATAGGGGTAGGTCTCACCGGCCGTGCTCACCTCCCGGATGATCGGCCAGATCCCGGCCCAGTGGTGTGGCTGCGCAATCTCGAGGTGCATGGGCGCCACCCAACAGACATCACCCCGACCGAGCAAGGCGTTTTCCGTGGATGTGTCCCCAGCACGCGGGTCAGGCGAGCTCGGCCAGCATCCGCGGCACCTCGGCGGGCAGCTCGCGGGCGAGGAACCCGAGGGACCCGGTCGATGCGGCGACCCGGTCGCCGGCGCCGGCATGCAGGTAGGCACCCCACACCGCCGACTGCGCGGGTCCGGCGCCGCGGGCACTCAGCCCGCTGACGATCCCGGCCTGCACGTCGCCCGATCCGGAGACGCCCAGGCCGGGGCCGCCGCCCTGCACCACCCACACGTCGCCGTCGGGGTGGCCGATGGTCTTCTCCTGGCCGCCGCAGACCATGACCGCGCGCGTGGAGCGGGCCAGCGCGGCCACGACCGATGCGGGATCCGCGAGGACGTCGGCCGGGTCGATCCCG
>DATFGA010000330.1:0-4867 GCA_035249775.1 Nocardioidaceae bacterium
CGCACCGAGTCGACCTCCACCGGGTCGGGGCGCGGCAGGTCGTCGCTGACCGCCGTGAACACGGGGCACATCTCGTTCTCCACTACGCCGTTGGCCTCCGCGCGGTAGCGGAACCCGGGCAGCACCAGCCGCAACCCGTGCAGGCCCATCCCGAGCTCCTGCCGCGCACGCCGGACCACCGCGGCGGCAATGTCTTCGCCGGGTGCCGGGTGACCGCAGACGGTGTTGGTCCAGGCGCCGGGGAAGGTGGCCTTGTCCAGGGCCCGGCGGGTCAGCACCAGCCGTTCGTCGGAGTCGAAGACGTAGCAGGAGAACGCCAGGTGCAGCGGGGTCGCCGCGTCGTGCACCTCTCGCTTGGGGGCGGACCCGATGTCGTTGCCGTCCTCGTCGAGCAGCACCACCTGCTCCACCGTCGCACTCATCAGCCCTGCCCGAGCTCGTTGACCGCGGCCGCGAAGACCCGCGGCAGTGCGGCCGCCGCCGGCACCAGGGCCCGCCGCGAGGCCGAGAACCCGGCGACACCGAGCAGCGCCCGGGTCAGCGCCTCGTAGCGCCAGGTCACCTGACGCCAGGCGGACTCGTAGCGGCCGGCGTCACCGTCGGCGACGGCGTCCACCGCGGCACGGGCCTGCCGCAGACCGAGCGCGATTCCCTCACCGGTGAGCGCGTCGACGTAACCGCTGGCGTCACCGGCGAGCAGCACCCGGCCGGCGACCCGGCGACGCGTTCGTTGCCGGAGCGGGCCGGCACCGCGCACCGGTGACCAGCCGAGATCGCCGACCCTCGCAGTCAGCTCCGGGAACCGGCGCAGCTGGTCGGCGAACCCGTCCCGGGTCGCGGTGAGCAGGGCGACGCCGACCGTGGTCGGCCCGACCGGGGTCACGTAGGCCTCGGCGTTCGTCGACCAGTGCACCTCGACGTGGTCGGTCCACGGCGCGACCTCGACATGGGCCCGCAGACCGTAGCGACGGCTCCCCCGCACCGGCAGGTCCAGGCCGAGCTGCCGGCGCACCGGCGAGTGCAGGCCGTCCGCGGCGACCAGGAACCGGGCCCGGGTGCCGTTCGCGACCACGTGCTCGGAGTCCTGCCGCACGACGGAGACCGCCTCCTGGATCACCGGCACCCCCGCATCGGCCACGGCATCGCGCAGTGCAGCATGCAACGTCGTGCGTCGTACGCCGAGCCCGGTCCCGGCACGGAACCGAGCCTCGGCACGCCGCTCGCCCGAGACGTAACGGATGCCACGGAACGGGACCCCGGTGGGCGACACACCGAGCTCGGCCAGCATCGCGACAGCGCCGGGCATCAGCCCCTCACCGCAGGCCTTGTCGATGGCCCCGTCACGGGGCTCGAGCACGACCGTGTCCAGGCCGGCGCGCGCGGCGTACAGCGCGGTGGCCAGCCCGACCGGACCGCCCCCGGCAACCACCAGGTCGTGCATCAGCCGGTCCCCGCGGTGACGGCGAACCGGCTCAGGGCCCTGTTCTCGGTGCGGATCCGGACGGTCAGCAGCGCGGCGTTGAGGACGGTGAAGACGACCGCGGTGATCCAGGCCGAGTGAACGAGCGGGAGCGCGAACCCCTCGACGACCACGGCCACGTAGTTCGGGTGCGGCAGCCGGCGGTACGGCCCGCGGCGCACCAGCGGCAGGCCGGGCACCACGATCACGCGGGTGTTCCACTGCCGGCCCAGGGTCGCGATGCACCACCAGCGCAGGGCCTGGGAGGCCAACACCAGCGCCAGCATCGTCCCGGCGAACGCGGGGGTGGTGTCGGGGCGGCGCACCCACACCTCCACCAGCGCGCCGAGCAGCAGGCCGGTGTGCAGCACCACCATCGGCAGGTAGTGGCCGCGGCCGACCTCGACCCCGCCGCGGTCCAGGCTCCACCGGGCGTTGCGGTTGGAGACGATGAGCTCGACGAGCCGCTCGAGCCCGACCAGGACGATGAGAGCGGTGAACAGCCACACGCCGGCGCCGGCCATCGGCTCAGGCCTGCATCAGGACGAGCTCGAGGCAGAAGCCGGGTCCCATCGCCATCATCACGCCGAACGACCCGGTTGCCGGCGTGCGATCCCGCAGGGTGTCGGCGAGCACGTGCAGCACCGACGCCGAGGACAGGTTGCCGATCCGGTCCAGGGAGTCCCAGGTCACCGCGAGGGCGTCCCGGTCCACGCCGAGCGTGGCCTGCATCGCCTCGAGCACCTTCGGCCCGCCGGGGTGGCACACCCACCAGTCGATGTCGTCACGCTTCAGGTCGTGGTCGGCGAGGAAGCCGTCCACGTCGGACCCGACGAAGCGCTCCACGAGCGTCGGGACCTCCGCGTCGAGCACGATCCGCAGACCGGTCGCGCCGACGTCCCACCCCATCGTGCGCTCCGAGTCGGGATAGAGCCGGCTGCGGCTGTCCAGCACCCCGGCCCGCCCTCCGTCCGCGAGCGGGTGCGCGTCCCCGACGGCGACCACGGCGGCGGCACCGTCACCGAACAGGCCGCTGGCGACCAGGTTCGCGGTGGAGGTGTCACCGCGTTGCACCGTCAGCGAGCACAGCTCGACGGACAGCAGCACCGCCACGTCACCGGGATGGCCGACCAGGTAGTCGTGGACCCGGGCGACGCCGGCCGCCCCGGCGACACAGCCGAGCCCGACCAGCGGCAGGCGCTTCACGTCCTCGCGCAGACCGATCCGGCCCTGGATCCGGGCCTCCAACGACGGTACGGCGAGCCCGGTGATCGTCGTGGAGAGGACCAGGTCCACGTCCTGAGGACGCAGCCCGGCGTCAGCCAACGCCCCCATCATCGCGTCCGCGCCGAGGTCGACGGCCTTCTCGATGAAGATGTCGTTGGCCTGGCCGAAGTCGTCGAGCGCGGCGTACTCCTCGAGCGGGAGCACCAGGTGGCGGGTGCTGACGCCGGCGTTGCCGTGGAACCGCTCGAGCAGAGACCGGTCCAGGCCGTCGGCGGTGACGATCAGGTCGGCGAAGCCGGCGGTGACCTCATCCTGGCGGTACCGGTGCTTCGGGAGCTGGCCGTGCACCGCCAGGATCTGGGTCATGGAGCGAGCCTAGTCGGCAGGTGCCCGCCAGACGAAGGCGTCGGCCTGCCCGTTCCGGTCGCCGCGGACCAGGTTCGCGGCGTAGGACTCGTAGACCAGGCTCCGGCCGTCCGCGGAGATCGCCACCGCGCTGCGGCCGCTCTCACCGTCGGCCGGTCCCGACAGCCCGGCCGAGGCGAGCAGGGTGGTGCCCGTCGCCATGTCGCGCACGAACGTGTCGCTGCCCGCACTCTCGCCGGCCGCCAGGTTCCCCGCGAACGACGAGAAGCCGACGTAGCGGCCCGTGTGCGACAGGCTCGGGATGAAGCTGTGCTCGTCGGCCGGACCGCCGTCGCGGGCCACGGTGACCAGCGCGAACCGGCCGGTGACCAGGTTCAGCCGGAAGATGTCCGACCAGGAGCCCTCGTCCTCGTCGACGACGAACTGGTTCGCGGTGGAGAACGCGACGAACTTCCCGTTGCCGGAGATCACCGGCCGGCCCACGGTTCCGGCCGGGAACGGTGCGTCCGGGTGGTTCGGCTCGTGCCAGAAGCGGACGGTCCGCCGCCGGGCGACGTCGTGGACCCAGGCGCTGTTGTCGTCACCGAAGGTGACCAGCCCGCCGTCCGCGGAGATCCCGCCGACCACGTAGTGCCCCGGCAGGTCCTTGCCGTTCCGGTCGAGCGTGACCTGCCGGATCTCGCCGGTACGGCGGTTCTTCACGTACACGTCCTCGCGACGGTCCGCATCGGTCCGCGCGAAGCTGCCGAAGGTCTGGAACGCCACGTGCCGGCCGTTGCCGGAGATGACCGGGAAGAAGCTGTTGCGCCGGGTCTGGCTGCCGTCCGGCCCGGCCGAGACCAGCCGCAGCCGGCCGGTGGCCAGGTTCTTGACCACCACGTCGAGAACGTGACCGTTGCGGTCCGGGAAGAGGTTGCTGGCCCAGGTCGTGAACGCGACGAACCGGCCGTCGGAGGAGATCGTCGGCTCGACGCTGTAGTCGTTGCCGATGGTTCCTGCCCGGTCGGTGCTGACCAGGGTCGTCGTACCGTCCCGGGTGTCGCGCAGGTAGACGTCGTCGAGGTCGTTCGTGTCGCGGCGCACCAGGGCCGCCTCGGTGGAGAACACCACGTACCGCCCGTCGGCCGAGGCGACGGTCGCCGAGCCGTTGGTGCGGCTCTTGGCGGGTGCTTGGGTGCCGTCGGCGTCGTGCAGCGAGACGAGCTCGATGGTGCCGGCGCCGGCCGGGGCGGTCCGTGCCGCTGCCGAGGTGCCCGGGGTGGCGGCGACCAGGGCCAGTGTGGCGAGCCCGGCTACGGCGGTCAGCCGTCCGGGTCGGGAGAGAAGTCGGTTCATGGCTGGGTTCCTTGCTCTGAGTTGTCAGACCAAGGACGCGGCCGGGCCGCACAAGGTTGCATTTCTGCCCGGGGGAGATTCGCACTGGAAAATTCGCGAGGGCGGTCCATGGGGATGGACCGCCCTCGTGGGGTTGAGACGGGCCGGGGGGGTTGGCTCTAAGGTTGGAACCGGCCGGGGGGGTTGGCACTGGTTCGCCTTCGTCTCAAGCTCTTCATTTGTCTCGGCCGGACTTGCTGGCCTCGTGTTACTAGTGTGGGTTACTCCTGCAGGGATATGCAGCCAAACGGCTCCTCATGAAGTTGCACTGCACTTTCCTGCAAAATCACCGGTTCGGAAGAGGAGGCACACAGTGCACGGTCGAGACGTATTCATCGTGGACGCGGTGAGGACCCCGGTCGGGAGGCTCGGCGGCGCGCTGGCCGAGGTCCGCCCCGACGACCTCGGCGCGGTGGTGATCAAGGCACTGCTCGACCGGAA
>DATFGA010000331.1:0-4671 GCA_035249775.1 Nocardioidaceae bacterium
GCGATGCAGGCGATGCTGCAGATGGGCAAGCTCGACATCGCCGCCCTGCGCAGCGCGGCCGAGGGCGTCCCGGCGAGCTGAGGCGTCCTCAGCCGAACGCGGCCGGATCCACGGCGATCCACACGTGCTGGGCGCGGGCGACGATCCGGCCGTCGCTGTCGTACATCGTGCTCGCGGTGAACGTCTTGCGCCCCTGCTCGCCGCGGGCCTCGCCGACCACCACGTGCGGCTCGCCGACCACGGGCAGCGCGTCGACCCGTGCCGTCATCCGGCCGAGCACCATCTTCCGTTCCTCCATGTCGCCGGCCCAGCCGCCGACACAGTCGAGGGCTGCCCAGGCGGTGCCCGGCCCCACCCGCTGCACATCCGGGTCGAGCAGGTCCGAGGACTCGGCGACGCTGTCGTGCGGCAGCCAGAGCGAGGCGACGCGGCCGGCCGCGACCGCGCCGGGGAAGATCCGCAGCCCGTCACCTTCGGCGCGGTCTGGCCCGCACGCGAAGCAGGTGGGGAAGGGATGGCTGACCAGACCCGGGAAGCGCGCCATCGCATCGGTCGCCTGGCTCATCGACACCGGCTCGACCGGCTCCAGGTCGTCGTCGACCCATCTGGCCTCGGCGATCCGGGCCCCGCCCATCAGCAGCACGGTCACCTCCGTGCCGGCCACGTTGGCCGGGTCGTCGGCGGCCAGCTGCCGCACGTGCATCGCCACGTCGAGTGGAGGCGGCTGGCGCAGGGTGACCTCGGCGACCGGCCGGTCGAGGTCGGTGGGATCGCCGCCCTCGGCGCGGGCGACCACCTCCGCGAGGCTGCCGGCGGTGTACCCGCCGTTTCCGGAGCGAGCCGGGCCGCAGTAGCGGGACGCGATCGTCAGCTGAGCACTCATGACCTTCTGCCTGGTTCGTGGTCGGTCGGGTCGACGGGGCTCCACTGTGCCAGGGCCGGTGGCGGATGGGTAAGAATGGCTGCGTGAGCGACCTGATCGACACCACCGAGATGTACCTCCGCACCGTCTACGAGCTGCAGGAGGAAGGCATCGTCCCGCTGCGCGCCCGGATCGCCGAGCGGCTGCACCAGAGCGGCCCGACCGTGAGCCAGACGGTGTCGAGGATGGAGCGCGACGGCCTGCTCACCGTCGAGGGGGACCGGCACCTCGAGCTCACCGACGAGGGCCACCGGCTGGCGACCCGGGTGATGCGCAAGCACCGGCTCGCCGAGCGGCTGCTGACCGACGTGATCGGGCTCGAGTGGGAGCTGGTGCACGCCGAGGCCTGCCGGTGGGAGCACGTGATGTCGGAGACCGTCGAGCGGCGACTGGTCGAGCTGCTCGACCACCCGACCGAGTCGCCCTACGGCAACCCGATCCCCGGCCTGGAGGAGCTCGGTGAGGTCAGCGACGGCGAGGAGTTCATGGACGGCGTCGAGTCGTTGAGCGACGTCGCCCGGACGTCCGAGGAGATCCGCGTGCTGGTGCGCCGGATCAGCGAGCCGATCCAGAACGACGAGTCGCTGATGTCGGCGCTGCGCCGGGTCGGGGCGGTGCCGGACAAGGTGGTCACGGTGGCCGCCGGGGCCGAGGGCGTGCTCGTCGGCAGCGGCGGGGAGTCCGCGGAGATCGACTACGACTCCGCCTCGCACATGTTCGTCAAACGCCTCTAGGCCCGACCCGGACTCCCGCGTCTTATTTAGTTGCGGGCGTCTGGAAGGATGAGGCTCATGATGCGGGAGGGACTCCGGATCGACGTCGTCGGTCTGACCAAGATGTTCGGCACGTTCAAGGCCGTCGACGACCTGACGTTCAGGGTCGACCCCGGTGTGGTGACCGGTTTCCTCGGGCCGAACGGCGCTGGGAAGACCACCACGCTGCGCTGCCTGTTGGGGCTGGTCGCGCCTACGGCCGGCTCGGCGACGATCGGCGGGAAGCCCTACCGTGACCTGAGCGACCCGCTCGGCACCGTCGGTGCCGCCCTCGAGGCGTCCAGCTTCCACCCCGGCCGGTCCGCGAAGGCGCACCTCGAGGTGATGGCGCTCGGTGCAGGCATCGAGCCGGCCCGGGCGACCGAGATGCTGGCCCAGGTGGGCCTGGCCGAGGTGGCCGACAAGCGCGTCGGTGGCTTCTCCCTGGGCATGCGCCAGCGGCTCGGCCTGGCCGCGGCCCTGCTCGGTGACCCCGACGTGCTGATCCTCGACGAGCCGGCCAACGGCCTCGACCCGGCCGGGATCGCCTGGCTGCGCACGTTCCTGCGGGCGCTGGCCGCCGAGGGCAGGACCGTGCTGGTGTCGAGCCACGTGCTCAGCGAGGTCCAGCAGACCGTCGAGGACGTGGTCGTGCTCTCTCGTGGCCGGCTCATCAAGCAGGGGAAGCTCGCCGACCTCGACAGCGGCCCGCGCGGCGTACTCGTGCGCACCCCGGAGCCGGAGAAGCTCCTCGACGCGCTCGCCGCCACCGCGCTGTCCACCGAGGGTCGCACCGAGGCCGGTCAGATCCGGGTGGTCGGCGGAACCACCGAGCAGGTCGGGCACACCGCGTTCGCGCACGGGATCGAGCTGCACGAGCTCGTCGCCGAGGCCAGCGACCTGGAGAAGACGTTCCTGGACATGACCGAGGGTGGCCGCGACGGCGCTCTCACCGAAGGAGTTCCCGCATCGTGAGCAACACGTCCGTCAGCACACTGGTGCGCTCGGAGTTCAAGAAGATCAGCTCGACCCGGCTCTGGTGGGGGCTCCTGATCGGTGCGGTCGTGTTCACCGGCGTCAGCGCCCTGGCCAGCGCGGCCTTCGCCGGTGTCGACCCCGGCGCGGGCCAGCCAACCACCCCTGGCCTGGACACCCCCGAGGCGATCCGGTCGGTCTACGCGATGTCGGCGTTCAGCGGCACCTACATCTTCGCGCTGATCCTCGGCATCACCGGGATGACCGGCGAGTACCGCTACCAGACCATCACCCCGACGTTCCTGGTCTCGCCGCGGCGCAGCCGGGTGGTGGTCGCCAAGATGCTCGCGCACATGGTGATGGGTGTCGTCTACGGCCTCGTCGCGCTGGTCGCTGCGCTTGCGGTCGGCAGCATCGTGATCAGCGTCCGGGGGTTCGACCTCGGCTACGGTGCCGATCGGCTCTGGCCGACGATGGGGCTGGCCGTGCTGGCGGTGGCCATCTGGACCCTCGTCGGGATCGGCATCGGGACCCTGATCCGGAACCAGATCGCGGCCATCCTGATCGCCATCTTCATCACCTTCCTGATCGAGCCGATCCTCACCTTCGCGTTGTCGGCCGCAGACCTCGACTGGGTGGTCAAGTGGCTGCCGACGAACGTGTCCGCGGCGCTGATGGCGCCGGGCGACACCCTGCTCGACTACCTCGACTGGTGGGCCGGCGGGCTGATGCTGGTGGTCTACGGCCTGGTCCTGGCCGCCCTCGGCCTGATCCTCTCCACCCGCCGCGACGTCTCCTGACCCACTTGTCAGGGTGTGTTTCCCCTATGGGGGCACTAGACCCTGACAAGTCGGGGGACGCCGATGGCCTCGAGGTCCGCGGCGAGCTCCGCCTGGTCGTGACGGGCCTCGTTCGCCGTCGCGCGCAGCACCCGGCGCCCGGTGATCACCACCCCGCGCTCGCGTTTCACGTCGGCTTCCCACTGCTCAACCTCGAGGTGGTGCGCTCCATCCACCTCGAGAACGATGATCGAGCCGTTGGGCAGGCGCCACTCGCAGTCGAGGTAACGCCTTCGACCGTTCCGGTCACGACGGATGACCTGACGATCCGGGAGAAGAAGCCCGAAGCGGCGGCACATCGCCGCCACATCGAGTTCGCTCAGTGCTTCAGCACCGCCCGCGATGTCGTGCAGAGCCAGCCGCATCGCCGCCTTGTGCCTGATGCGTCCGACGTACTGCATCTGGTCGAACAGCTCGCCGACCGTGCACACGCGCTGTTGTACGACGGCCGCGAGGAGGCCCGTCGCATAACGGCGACTGGGTTGCCATGCCGCGGCATCGAGCGCTGACCGGGGGAGTCTGGTGCGAGGCAGAACGAAGCGTTCGTCGACGTCCTCGGCCGAGAAGCGACGGGACTCATGGACGATGATCCCGTCCGCGCGACCGGACGTGTTCCCACGGACGACGAGAATGTGGATCGGCTTCAACTCGTCGCCGAAGAACTTGAAGCCGGCCGTCTCCAATGAGGTCCACGCCGCCAGGCATACCGGGCCGGCCGGTTCGAGCACCGCGAGCCACATTCGCTGGACCCGCGTCGGGACATGGTTGTGAGTGACGACGCAGTGATCGCCGTACCTGGTCCACCGCCGTGCATCCACCTGGGACTGTATGTATTTCCGGGTCAACCCCGCATCTACCAGCTGTTGGACGCGCGCCACCTGGTTCTGGGCACGCAAGAGCTCACCTGGTGTGTCACCTGCTACGCCGACGGACATGTCGGTCAGCGTTGCGGCGGTGGGCCGGGACCGGAAGGTCCCCTACGACATCTGTGGATTTCTCGCTGAGTTGTCAGGTTGTGTGCCCCCTGGGAGGGACGCACGCGCTGACAAGTCGGGGAGGAAGTCGGAGGTGCCGAGGTCGAGCTTGATGGTGGCCAGGTCGTCGCCGCGGGTCGGGCCACGGTTCACGATCACCACCGGGATCCCGCGTTTGTGGGCATGGCGCACGAACCGGAACCCCGACA
>DATFGA010000332.1:0-7988 GCA_035249775.1 Nocardioidaceae bacterium
CTCCACGCACACGCTGCTGGAGCAGGAGCAGGAGGAGCTCGAGGGCTGGCGCGGCGAGATCAAGGACGGCAACGTCACCAAGTCCCACGAGGACGCACAGTCCGAGGAGGAAAGCGACACGGACGAGACCTCGAGCGAGGACTCGGGCGAGGACTCCGGCGACACCACGGATGAGGGCTCGAGCGAGGAGTCCGGCCAGGAGCAGGAGTCCTCGGAGGAGGGATCATCCGAAGAGGAGTCCCCCGCGGCGAAGAAGTCGTCGTCCAAGTCAGCGGCGAAGAAGTCCGGCTCGTCGAGCCGCGCCAAGAAGTCGACGTCCTCCGGACCGGCCAAGAAGTCCGCGGCGAAGAAGACCTCCAAGGCGAAGACCGCCAAGAAGAGCTCGTCGGCGTAAGGACGGCACCGTGGCCAACGATCAGGACGAACGGGTTCAGCAGCTGAAGTCGGAGGTCGACGACCTCGAGGCCCAGCTGGAGAGATACCGCCGCGCTTCTGAGGATCTGATGCAGCAGGTCGACTGGTGCATCGGCTACTTCCACGGCTGCGGGAAGAAGTCGATCGCAAAGTCGCTCTCGAACAACCGCTCCTACATCCGCAAGCATCTGCTGAGGCGCAGTGAGCAGGCCGATCCCTCCTCCGCCGTAGACACCAACTCGTAGACAGGGGAACGCTTTATGACCGTCCAGAGTTCGAACCGCTATCTCGACCGCCCGGCGCCGAGCAGTCTCGCGGATGTCATCGACACCATTCTCGACAAGGGACTGGTCATCGACATCTACATCCGTGTCTCGCTGGTCGGCATCGAGCTGATCACGATCGATGCCCGCATCGTGATCGCCAGCGTCGACACCTATCTCCGGTTCGCCTCGGCAGTCAACCGCCTGGATCTCACCGAGACCCAGACCAGCGGCATCCCGGAGCTGATGGAGGACATGACGTCGGCCGGCGCCAAGGGGAAGACCGGCGGTGCCATCGAGGGCGCCAAGGAGAAGCTCTCCGACATGCTGGGCGACAAGGACAAGGACGAGGAGGAGAATCAGGACGAGGAGCGGGAGGAGGAGAAGGAGGAGCGGCCACAACGGAAGCCTCGGCCGTCCTCCCGCCGTAAAGAGTCGTCGAGAAACGAGTAGGTATGGCAGTTCACCTGTACGGAGTCTCCACCGCGGGCGCCGCCCCGCCCGAGGACATCCGCGGGCGCGCCGATGCCCCGCTCCGGCTGATCTCCGACGACGACCTGGCGGTGCTGGTCAGCGACATCGACGCCGACGCTCCCGCCGGCCGCAAGGACCTGCTCCTGCACGCGCACGTCCTCGAGGCCTGGGTCGAGAAGCACACCGTCGTACCGATGCGCTTCGGCATCCTCCTCGAGGACGATGACGCGGTGCGACGGAGCCTGCTCGACAACGACCGTGAGAGCCTGCTCTCCCACGTCCAGCGCTTCGAGGGCCTGGTCCAGCTCAGCGTGCAGGCCTTCCACCACGAGGAGCCTGCCCTGCGCGAGGTTCTTCGCCGCCACCCCGAGCTGGTCCGGCTCCGCGAGGAGATCGCCGGGCGACCACCCGAGGCGACCCAGGCGCAGCAGATCCAGCTGGGCGAGGCCGTGGCGTCCGAGCTGCAGCGGCTGCAGGACGAGGACGCGGCGTACCTCCTCGACCGCCTCGTCCCTCATGCTGTCGACGTCGCGCAGGAGGAGGCGCACGGCCAGCACCAGGTGCTGCACGCCGCGTTCCTCGTCCGGCGTGACAACCGCAAGGAGTTCGACGAGGCCGTCGGCACTCTCCGGGCGCAGATCGAGCAGAGCATCCGCCTCAGGTACGTCGGGCCGCAGCCGCCGTACTCGTTTCTTGACGCGGTGACCACAGGTGAGCAGACATGGGCCTGATCACCGGACTCCTCACGTTGCCCCTCGCGCCGGTGCGCGGGGTGATCTGGGTTGCCGAGAAGATCGACGAGGAGGCGCAACGGCAGTGGTCGGATCCCGCCGTGCTCCAGGCCGAGCTCAGCGACATCGAGGCGATGCGTGAAGCCGGCGAGATCGACGATGCTGAGGCCGACGCGCTGGAGGACGAGATCGTCAACCGGCTCCTGAGCTCGCAACCGGGGTATACCGTCCCCTACGAAGGAGGCGGCAATGGCTGAGAGTGGCGGCCTGGTCACGATGGGCAAGAAGGCGATGAGCGAGCTGGCTGAGCTCATCGGCTGCCCGGCCGAGGGCATCACCGGGATACACAAGAACAGCGACGGCTGGGTCGTCACCGTGGAGGTCCTGGAGGTGGAGCGGGTCCCGGAGACGACCGACGTGCTCGCTTCCTACGAGGTCGAGGTCGACGCCGACGGTGACGTCGTGGGTTACCGCCGGCTGCGCAGGTACCTCCGAGCACAGGTGGATGACTGAGTCATGACCGACATCTACTCGTCCTCGTCCCGGACTCCGCAACGGACCGGGCAGCCGCAGCAGCTGGCCGATGTCCTCGAGCGGGTCCTCGACAAGGGCATCGTGATCGTCGGCGACATCCAGGTGCGGCTGCTCGACATCGAGCTGCTCACCATCAAGATCCGGCTCCTGGTCGCCTCGGTCGACCGTGCTCGCGAGATGGGCATCAACTGGTGGGAGGGCGACGCGTTCGTCAGCTCTCTCGAGGAGCAGGAGGGCAACGGCAAGGGCAAGGCGCTGCCGTCGTCTGAGGAGACCCGTGAGCTGCAGCAGCGGGTCGCCGACCTGGAGGCACGGGTGGGTACGTCGGACGAGGCGGATGCTCAGCGGCAGGAGAAGCGGACCCCCGATGAGCGCGGCTGACACGGTCCTGCACGCCTACGGAGTGGTCTTCCCGAACTCGGAGTTCGCCCTGCCCGAGACCGGGATCGACGATGCGCCGGTCAGCCTGGAACCGGATGACGGCGTCGCGGTGCTGGTGTCCCCCCTGTCCGTCGACCGGTTCGGTCCCGACCAGTGGGAACGCCACAGCGACGACCCCCGGTGGCTCGGGAACGTCGCGCAGCAGCACCACCAGGTGATCCAGCAGGTGATGGACCAGGTAGACGTCCTGCCCCTCCGGCTGCCGGGACTGCACCGGGACCGGCAGAGCCTGAGGAATGCGTTGACCTCCCAGAGCGCAACCTTGGTGGAGGCCCTGTCCCGGGTCCGTGGCCGGATGGAGCTCGGCGTGAAGGTCTACTGGGTGGACAAGGCTCCGTCGACGGAGGAGGCCAAGCCGGCCCAGAGCGGTCGTGACTACCTGATGAAGCGCAGTGCGCAGAGCAAGGAGCGCGACGAATCCCGTCAGCGCCGCCACGATGCGGTGGTCGCGATCCACGAAAGGCTCGCCGACGCAGCAGTGGACGCCGTCACGAACCCTCCGCAGGATCCGGTGCTGTCCGGGCGGAAGGAGCCGATGCTGCTCAACGCCGCCTACCTCGTGGACCGTGACCAGCACGAGTCGTTCCTCGCACGGGTGGACCAGCTGCGCGACGAGTACTCCCAGCTCGGTCTGAGCACCGAGTCGAGTGGCCCCTGGCCGCCGTACAACTTCGCGGACGTCACCGTGCCGGACCGGGGCGGGACCGGAACATGAGCGTCCAGCACTACGGCTCCGGTGACGAGGTCGCCCTGGTCGACCTGATCGACCGGCTCATCGACGGCGGGGTCGTGGTCACCGGCGACGTGGTGCTCTCCATCGCCGACATCGACCTCGTCTACCTGGGCCTGCGGCTGGTGCTCGCCCCGGCCCACGACATCAAGGAATCCATCCGCCTGACCCAGCGACCGGCGGGCACCTGATGTTCGTCGTCTATGCCGTGGTGCGCGCAGGCGACCCGCCGCCTGAAGGGATCGGCGTCGGCGGGGAACCGCTCGAGGTCATCACCCACGACGGGATCGGCCTGCTCGTCGGAGAGTGCCTGCACCGACCGGAGCCGTCCCGGGAGAACCTGCTCGCCTTCGGCCGCGTGGTCCACCAGATGTTCGCCCACGGTCCAGTGCTTCCCGTCCGGTTCGGCACGACCATGCCCAACCGCGCCGCCGTCCGCACCCAGCTCGCCGAGAAGGCCGTGGACTGGGAACAGCGTCTGCAGGCCGTCACCGACCATGTGGAGGTTGTCGTACACGTGCGACCGGACCGACCCCCGTCTCCCGCTCGGTCCGGTCGCGCTTACCTGCTCTCCCGGGCCGCCGCCCTGCGCTCAGAGCACGAGCTCGCGGTCGCCGTCACCGCCGCGGCGTCCCCCACAGCGTGCGACGTGCGGCCGCTCCCGTCGAAGGACGGGGTGCGCGTCGCCTGCCTGGTCGCCACCGACGACGTCGACGACCTGCGGGCCGGCCTGGAGAAGTGGGCGGCCAGCGCGGACCGGGACCTGGCCACGACCGGACCGTGGCCACCGTTCAGCTTCACCGAGAGCGAGGCTGAGACATGGTGAAGCCAGGTCCCCGCCCCGACGACCAGTGGCCGTTCCCGGAGTCGGCGGACGTGCGCGTCCCCGGGCTCAGCGGACGAGTGGAAGCCGATCCCGAGTCGGTGGAGAAGGGCCTCGTCCAGCTGGTGCTGACCTTGGTGGAGCTGCTCCGCCAGCTGATGGAACGGCAGGCGATCCGTCGCGTGGAGGCCGGCGGGCTCACCGACGAGGAGATCGAGAACCTCGGGACGACCCTGATGCTGCTCGAGGAGAAGATGGAGGAGCTCCGCGAGCACTTCGGGCTGACCCCGGAGGACCTCAACCTCGACCTCGGGCCGCTCGGTCGCCTGCTCTGAAGTCGCGCCGGGTTCAGACGACGAGCCACACGCCCACGTAGTGGGTGAGGAACGCGGCGATGGTGAGGCCGTGGAAGACCTCGTGGAAGCCGAACCACTGCGGTGCCGGATCGGGCCGTTTCGTGCCGTACACCAGACCGCCGAGGGTGTAGAGCAGCCCGCCGGTCACCATCAGCGTGAGCACGGCCGCGTTGGTCCCGGCAGCGAAGTCGCCGGCCCAGAACACCGCTGCCCAGCCGAGGCCGATGTAGATCGGCACGTAGAGCCAGCGAGGTGCGCCGACCCAGAGGACCCGGAACGCGACACCGAGCAGCGCGCCGGTCCACACCAGCACGAGAAGGTTGCGAGCGGCGTCGGGCGGCAGGACCAGAACGGCGTACGGCGTGTAGGAGCCTGCGATCAACAGGAAGATGTTCGCGTGGTCGAAACGCTTGAGCAGCACGCGTCCGCGGTCCGACCAGACCCGGGTGTGGTAGGTCGCGCTCACCGTGAACAGCAGCACAGCGCTCAGGCAGAACACACCGGATCCGATCTTCCCCGCCGGTGTGGACGCCACGAGGACCAGCACCAGCCCGGCCACCGCCGCCGTGGGAGCCATCACCGCGTGCAGCCAGCCGCGCAGGCGAGGCTTGATCTCCTCCGCCACGTGCGCGATTCCTGTTCGCACGTCGGAGCCGCCGCGCTCGGCGGTCCGCTCGACGGGCACACGCGAGGAGCTCATCAGGCGGCGGACGACTCAGGTGCATCCGCCTCGCGACGCACCAGCCGGGTCAGCGTCGCGGGGCCGGTCCTGCGGACCCTGCCGGCCTTGGACACCGACTTCGCCACGAAGTCGTTGGGCAGCGAGAGCCGGAAGACCTTCTTCCACGCGGAGGCGACCTGCTTCGGCAGCGGCCCGGTGGTGTAGCTCAGGCCGTAGCGCTCGAACAGCTCCTGGACCTTCGGCGCGATCTCCTGGTAGCGGTTGCTCGGCAGGTCGGGGAACAAGTGGTGCTCGACCTGGAAGGACAGGTTGCCGGTCATCAGGTGCAGGAACGGGCTCCCGCTGATGTTCGCCGAACCCAGCATCTGACGCAGGTACCACTCGCCGCGGGTCTCCCCCTCGATCGAGGTCTTCTCGAAGGTCTCCACGCCCTCGGGGAAGTGCCCGCACATGATCACCGAGTGGGTCCACAGGTTGCGCGCCAGGTTCGCGGTGGCGTTGGCGCTGAGCGTGGTCAGCGCGGACGGTCCGGACAGCAGCGGGTGCAGGAGGTAGTCCCTCGTCGCGTGCTTGCGGATCTTGGTGAGCACGCTCTTGGCCTGCCGACGGAACTCCGGGTCGTTCCTGCGACCGGCGCGCAGGTTCTTCCCGAGCTCCAGGTCGTAGGCGGCGATGCCGTACTGGAAGAAGCAGGCGTTGAGGAAGTTCCACATCGGCTGGGCGAGGTAGAAGGGGTGCCAGCGCTGGTCCTCGTCGACGCGCATGATGCCGTAACCGAGGTCGTTGTCGCGCCCGACCACGTTCGTGTACGTGTGGTGCAGCTCGTTGTGCGAGTGCTTCCAGAGGTCCGAGGGCGAGGCGTTGTCCCACTCCCAGGTGGTGGAGTGGATCTTCGGGTCGCGCATCCAGTCCCACTGCCCGTGCATGACGTTGTGCCCGATCTCCATGTTCTCCAGGATCTTGGAGAAGGCGAGGCCGGTGGTGCCGACCAGCCAGGCCGGCGGGAACAGCGAGAGCAGCAGTACGCCGCGGCTGGCGAGCTCGAGCTTGCGCTGTGCGTCGATCACCCTGCGGATGTACGCCGCATCGGCCTCGCCACGGCTGGCGATCACCTGCTCGCGGATGGCATCGAGCTCCTGGCCGAGGTTCGCGACGTCCTCGTCGGTCAGGTGTGCGATGGGGTTGTCGGTCTTCTTCTGGATCACGGTCATGGAGGTCCTCCTGGCTACAGGTTGATGTCGCAGGCGCCGGCAGCTGCCGAGACGCAGGTCTGGATGGGCACGCCGCCGGCGCCCGACTCATGGGGCGCGGCGGTGGTGATCTCGCCGTTGCGCAGGTCGCGGACCGCGCCCTCGACCAGCGGTACGACACAGCCGAAGCAGATGCCCATCCGGCAGCCCGACGGCATGAGTACGCCTCCGGCCTCGCCGGCATCGAGCAACGGGGTGGCACCGTCCGCCTCGAGGGTGACGTCGGAGGCGGTGAAGCGGACGGTTCCGCCCTCGCCGGTGACCACGACGCTGGGCCGGAACCGTTCGGTGTGCAACCGGTCGCCGATCCCCTCGCTGGTCCAGCGCTCCTCCACCGCGTCGAGCATGCCGGTCGGGCCGCAGGCCCAGGTCTGCCGCTGCGCGTAGTCGGGGACCAGCCGGACAAGGTCGGCGGGATCGAGCATCCCCTCGGCGTCGGTGTGCCGCTCCACCAGCCGGATCCGGTCGCGGGCCGCCAGCATGCGCAGCTCGCCACCGAAGACCACGTCGGCCGGAGTCGGCGCGGAGTGCACCAGCACCACGTCGAGGGTGTCGAGACGGGCTCGTTCGCGTCCAGCCGCAACGGTCGAGAGGTTGCGGAGCATGCCCATCACGGGCGTGATCCCGCTGCCGGCGGTCAGGAACAGGACCTTCGCCGGAGCCTCCGCGGGAAGCACGAAGTCGCCTGCCGCCTGGTCGAGGTGGATCACCGTTCCGGGCCGCGCCCGCCGTACGAGATGGTTGCTGACCTTGCCGTCCGGGATGGCCTTGACGGTGATCGTGATGCAGCCGTCGGTGCGGTCGCCGGCGGAGGTGAGCGAGTAGGCCCGCCATTGCCGGACCCCGTCGACGTCGACGCCGATCCGGACGTACTGGCCGGGCGTGTGCCCGTTCCAGCCGGCCCCGGGACGGATCACCAGGGTGACCGCGTCGCGGGTCTCGGGGTGGATGGCGACGATCCGACCGCGCAGGTCGGCGCCGGCCCGTAGTGGGCTGACGATGTCGAGGTAGTCCGCGGGCACGAGCGGCGTGGTGACCATCTCCGCGAGTCTGAGGACCCGGTGACGCAGCGAGGTCGTCGGCGCAGGGTTCTGGACAGTCGTGCTCATGCTTCCAGCATGACCCGCTGGAAGGGGTAAAGTCCTGTCTGTACGACGTGAATTCGAGGCAGTTCTTTGTTCGAAGGGAACAATTGAATGGCAGAGACACCGGCTCGGCCCGGGCGAGGTGCGGCGGGTCTCGAGCTCGACACCCGGATCGTGGACACGCTGCGTGCACGGCTGCCGGAGG
>DATFGA010000333.1:0-2500 GCA_035249775.1 Nocardioidaceae bacterium
TCCCGCCCATGATCACCACCGAGAACGCCTTGACCACCGCCCACTCACCCATGGTCGGCTCGATCGTGAACATGGCGCCGAGCAACCCGCCGGCCGCGCTGGCCAGGCCGGTACCGACGGCGAACGTGACCGCGTAGACACGCTGGACCGGGATGCCCATGATGGCGGCCGCGTCGCGGTTGCGCGCGACCGCCCGCATCGCCATGCCCCACCGCGCGCGCCTGATGAACCACGTGAGTGCGGCGATCAGGATGACGCCCGTGGCCAGGATGGCGAGGCGCAGGCGGGTGATGACGACATCCCCGATCACGAGTGGTCGCCCGCCCCAGCCGAGGTCGATCTCCCGGGGATCGGGACCCCACACGAGAAGAGCGCCGTTCTGGAGAAAGATCGACAGGCCCAGCGTCGAGAGGACCACCGTGAACATGTGCCGCCCCTGCAGCGGCCGCACCGCGAGTCGCTCACTTAGGAGGCCGACGGCCGCGGCGCCGAGCATGGCGACGGCGAGGCCGAGGAAGTAGTCGAACCCCAGGCCGACAACGAGGCTGTAGGTGAGGAACGCGCCCAGCATGTAGAACTCGCCATGGGCGAAGTTGATGACGTCCAGGATGCCGAACACGAGCGTGAGGCCGACGGCGATGAGGGCGTACACGACGCCGATGACGACGCCGTTGACGACCTGCTGCAAGAGAACGGCGGTCACGCTGCGGGCGGTGGTGGAATCACGCGAGCCGAAGGCTCGTCATGGCACGCCGGTAGGCGACGGCGACCGAGTCGAACTTGAGGTGCAGCTCCTCGCTGAGGTCGAACGGAACCTGCTCGGGACGCTGCGACTCGACCATGCGACGGTCCTGGCCGAAGATGACGTCCTCGAACTCCTGGAACACGCGCTCGGACTGGTCGAGGTTGTAGTTCTGGCCGATGAGGCAGTACCCGGCGCAGCGGTCGGCCGCCACCGGCTGCGACACGAAGAGGTAGAGGAGTTTCTCGCGCCCGCCCCAGTCCATGTGTACGACGATCGTGTAGGGCAGGTGTAGCTCATAGCGCGTGCGGCGCACCGAGTTCTCGCGGTTCTCGTTGGGGAAGACGGGGTACATCTGGGTGCTCTTGGCCTCCGCGCGCTGGAACTCGTAGTGGAGGACGTGCCCGACCGTCCGTACCTCGGGCGGCACGACCACCACCCTGCTGGGGTCACCCAGGAGTCCGGGATGGACCCAGGGGAAGTGCCCCAGGTCGGTGAAGTTTTCGATCTGACGCGAGGCCTCGCTCTCCCACGAGTACGGCCCACAGAACACCGTCCGCCACCCCGGCGACTCCAATTCACGTAGCTCGGGAATCGGCCAGCGCGGCTCGTCCATCGCCACCCACACGAGACCGTAGCGCTCCTCGCATCGGTAGGCCGTCGCCCTCGCCTTGGCAGGAACGCGCGTCGGATCCGGGAGCTGCGGGATCGCCGTGCAGTGGCCGTCGACGGCGTAGCGCCAGCCATGGTAGGGACAGACGATCTCGTCGCCGGTCACCGAGCCGAGGGAGAGCGCGGTGCCGCGGTGGATGCACAGGTCGCGGAACGCGTGCGCCGTACCCTGGCTATCGCGCCAGACGACGATCTGCTCGCCGAGAAGCTGGGTGCGGTACGGTGTGGTGCCGACGGCCGACGAGTACGCCACGCCGTGCCAGCAGGCGCGGAGCCTCTCCGTACGGGGGGTCGATCCCTGAGTCTTGCGCGCCGCCACGAAATACCCTCTCGGGTTGCGTCGAGTATAGCGAGGCACCCGGGAAGGTCAACGGTGTTGTGCGATCGGTGACCCGACTGAGGAATCGCCGACGGCGGTTCACGCGAATGCGTCGCACCCGCGTCGGGCGCGCGCGCGGTTTGATGCGCGTTGACAACGAGTTGTCGATTGGATACGTTGCGTTCACTCTCGACGGGCGCGAGACGGAATGATTCCGTGCATCTGGACCGGAAGGCCCGGATGCTTCAGAGGAAGCACGAGTCATGACGCTTGTCCACGAGCACGTCATCCCTGCCAAGCAAGGCTATGGGTTCACGCTGAAGCACGGGCAGATCATGCGGATCACCGACCTCGAGGGCAAGCAGGTCGTCGACATGGCGCTGTTCAACGCCGACAACCCGCGCGAGAAGCTCTCGACGTCCTATTCGCGCACCCGCTACGTTCCCAGGGCGGGGGCCGAATACGTGCCCCGCGACAAGCTGACCGAGGGCGACACCCTCATGTCGACCATCTGCCGCCCGCTGGCCACGTTCGTCAAGGAGACGCCGGAGCCGAAGGGCGTCCACGACACCCACAACCGGATGTGCAACCGGTATCTGTACGAATCGTATGGGCTCGGACAGCGTGACGGCTGCCACGAGAACATCGCCAGGGCGGTCGCGAAGTGGGGAATCCTGCCCGAGGATATCCCCGACACCATGGACCTCTTCATGAGCTACCGCCACGACTGCGCGCGCGAGCGGTGGGTCATCGGAGAGCCGGTGTCC
>DATFGA010000334.1:0-12219 GCA_035249775.1 Nocardioidaceae bacterium
GTGCTCGCGGCCGCCGCCGTGGCCGCGGTCTCCACCCCGGCCGGCGCGCAGACCGCGTGGGCGCCGGCCGACACGGCGACCATCCACCCCGGCGTGCAGATGTACACCGAGGGTGCCCAGTGCACCGCGAACTTCGTCTACACCGACGGTGCCGGCGACGTGTACGTCGGCTACGCCGCTCACTGCGCCGGGCTCGGTGCGGCCACCGACACCAACGGCTGTGACGCCGGATCCCTGCCGTTGGGCACCAAGGTCGAGTTCGTCGAGGGCGGCAGCCTGCTCACCGCGGGGACGACCGTCGGCACCGGCACGCTGGCCTACAGCAGCTGGCTGACCATGCAGGAGTCGGGTGAGACCGACGAGAACGCCTGCGCCTACAACGACCTGGCGCTGGTCAAGGTCGACGACGCGGACGTGGCCGACGTCAACCCGTCGATCCCGTTCTGGGGCGGACCCGTCGGGATCAACACCGACGGCACGGCCGCGGGGGAGACCGTCTTCTCGTTCGGGAACTCCAGCCTCCGCGCGGGCGTCGAGCAGCTCTCTCCGAAGCAGGGGATCAGTGTGGGCGACAACGCCGCCGACGCCGGCTGGTCGCACCCGGTCTACACGCTCAGCCCAGGGGTCCCGGGTGACTCGGGCAGCGCCTTCCTCGACGACGAGGGCAACGCGCTCGGCACCCTGTCCACCCTTGCGCTCGCGCCGCTCGCCGGCTCGAACGGCGTGGGCGACCTGAACCTCGAGCTGCAGTACGCCCAGGCCAACGGCGGCATCGCCGGCCTCGAGCTGGTCCCGGGCACGGAGCCGTTCTCGCCGATCCTGTAGCCCCAAGGACGCACCCGAGACAGGGCCCGGTACCTGCCACCGGGCCCTGTCGCCTGCGCACCGCCGTTCGCGCCGCCCCGGGGCCCTGGTTCAGTACGCTGCCCGAATGGCACGGGGACGAAGCAGCGGACTGTGGGCGGCCGCCGTCGCTGCCGGACTGGTCCTCCTCGTGTGGGCAGCCGCGGCGGGACCGGTCGGCATGCTCAGCCCGTCCGGTCGCCGGCTGGAGCTCGACGCTCCGCCGCCGCCCACGCCCACGCCGAGCGACGCCGGAGTGCCGGGCGACCCGCTGGAGTCGCTCCGAGGTGACCGAACCGGGGGGATCGACCTCAGCTGGCTGGGTCAGCTGATCACCTGGGCGTTCGTGCTGGCAGTCCTCGGCCTGGCGCTGATCGGCCTGCGTTGGCTGTGGCAGAACCGGTGGCGGCCGACACCGAAGCCACAGGTGGCCGAGTTCGACGTACTCCCGGAGGCCGCGGTGGCCGAAGCGCTGCGCGACGACGTCGACGCTCAGCTCGCCGCCGTCGAAGAGGGCAGTCCACGCAACGGGATCGTCCGCTGCTGGCTGCGGCTCGAGGACATCGTCGGCCGGGCCGGACTGCCGCGGAACGCATGGGAGACGTCGGCGGAGTACACCGTGCGGATCCTCAAGGCTCTCGACGTCGACCCGCGCGCGATCGGACGGCTCGCGCGGCTCTACCGCGAGGCCCGGTTCTCCGAGCACGAGCTCGACGAGACGGCGCGGACGGCGGCAACCTCGGCGCTGCGACAGCTCCACGCCGACCTCCAGGCACCGGGCGACCGGCAGCCTCGGGACGGGGCGCAGCTGTGAGCATGGCGCGGCGGAAGTGGACGCTGCGGATCGGTACGGCGCTGGGCGTGTGGGTGGTGACCGTCGCGGCCACCGGGCTGCTCGGCAACGACCCGCAACCCGGGCTGCTCGCACTCGTGATCGCCTGCGGAGCCGGTCTGCTCTGGCTCTACCTCGACGTCTCCGCCGACGCCGAACCCGTCCGCTGGCGGCTCGTCGACGACGACCCGATCCGGCCCCGCGGCGAGGACGCCCGGCTGGCCATGTTCCACCGGGTGGTCGCCGGCCACCTCGACTCCCGCGACAGCAACGACCAGCTGCATCGCTACATCGCCGCGATCGCGGACCAGCGCCTGGTGGCCAGGCACGGCATCAGCCGGCTCGCGGACCCCGACCGAGCCGCGTCCGTGATGGGCCCCGAGCTCGCCGGCTTCCTCGCTCATCCGCGGACCCGGCTGTCCCTGTCCCAGATCGACCACCTGCTCGACAGAATCGAGGCGTTGTGACCGCACCCGCTCTTGCCGTTCCCGAGGTGTCCGCGCTGGCGGGTGAGGTCCTCGACGAGGTCGCCCGGGCGGTCGTCGGGAAACGGGCCGCGCTCACCCTTGTGCTGAGCAGCATCCTCGCCGGCGGGCACGTGCTGATCGAGGACTTCCCGGGCCTGGGCAAGACCCTGGCCGCGCGGTCGTTCGCGCAGACCCTAGGACTGCAGTTCACCCGCGCCCAGTTCACGCCGGACCTGCTGCCGGCGGACCTGACCGGCTCCTTCATCTACGACCAGAAGGAGGCCCGGTTCGACTTCCGGCCCGGGCCGCTGTTCACCGGCCTGCTGCTCGCCGACGAGATCAACCGCACCCCGCCCAAGACCCAGGCCGCACTGCTCGAGGCGATGCAGGAGCGGCAGGTGACCGTCGAGGGCCAGACGTTCCCGCTGCCGGCGCCGTTCCACGTGCTCGCCACCGCCAACCCGGTCGAGTACGAAGGCACCTACCCGCTGCCCGAGGCGCAGCTCGACCGGTTCCTGATGCGGGTCAGCTTCGGCTACCCCAGCCAGGACCAGGAGTGGGACGTGCTCTCCCGCCGCCTCGCCCGGCAGCGCGAGGAGCAGACCCTGGACCCGGTGACCGACGCGGAGGGGCTGCTCGCGATGCAGGCGGCGATCGAGACGGTGACCGTCGAGGAGTCCGTCGGCCGCTACTGCGTCTCGCTGGCCACCGCGACGCGGACCCACCCGCAGGCGCTGATGGGGTCCTCGCCGCGCGGGGCGCTCGCGCTGATGCTGACCGCACGCGCGTACGCCGTCATCGACGGCCGTGACTACGTGGTGCCCGAGGACGTGAAGACGGTGGCGCCCGCGGTGCTGGGACACCGGGTGACGGTCAAGCCCGAGCTGTGGATGTCGGACGTGACCGGCGCCTCCGTGGTGGCCGGCGTCCTCGCCCAGGTGTCCACCCCCTCGCCGCTGGAACCCGGTCGGGGACGGCACGGATGAGCCCCTGGCGGCCGACTCCGGCGCTGATCCGGGCCGGCCTCGCGTCGCTGACCCTGGCCGCGATCGGCGTGGTCACCGGGCGGCCGGACCTGCTGGTGCTCGCCGCGCCCCTGCTGGTGCTCGCCGCGGGCGGGTTGATGCGCCGGCCCACCCGCGTGCCGCGGACCGACTCCCGTCTGCTGCACGCGAGCCTGCGCGAGGGCGAGGGAACCCAGGTGCGGTGCACGGTGACCGGCGCGGAGGACGTCGAGCACGCGGTGGTCGCGCTGACCAGACACCAGCACCTCGCCTACCAGCCGCCGTACGGCGTACGCGGCGCCACCGCCCCGCCCGGAGCCGCCGCGGTCACTGTCGACATCCCCGTCTCCGCCCTGCGGTGGGGAAGGCGGGCGGCCGGCGACGGACTGGTTGCGGCGACCAGCGGTTGGGCCGGCTTCCGGTGCGGTCCGGTCGAGCTGCGGCCGCACACCCTGACCACGCTGCCGATGCCGGGCCTGTTCGACACGACCGCCCCGACGCCGCACCCGATCGGACTGGTCGGCACCAACCCGGCCCGTCGCACCGGCGACGGCACCGACTTCGCCAGCATCCGTCCCTTCTACCCCGGCGACCGGCTCCGCCGGGTGCAGTGGCGAGTGTCGTTGCGCACCGGCGCCCTGCACGTCACCAGCACCCACTCCGAGGAGGACAGCAGCATCATGCTCGTGGTGGACGCGGTCGCCGACATCGGTGTCGGTGAGGGCGTCCACGGCCGGCCGAGCAGCCTCGACGTCGCGGTCCGGGCGGCCGGCGCGGTGGCCGAGCACTACCTCCACCGCGGCGACCGGGTGGGGCTGCGGGTGCTCGGTACGACGCAGCGCAGCACCGTCTCGTTGGGGGCGGGCACCCGGCACCTGCGACGGGTGCTCGACACCCTCGCGCACATCGTGCCCGGCGGCGACCGGCACGTGGACCCGAACCGGATGCAGTTCGGACTCTCGGCCGGCACCGTCGT
The DNA here is from genome assembly GCA_035249775.1 of Nocardioidaceae bacterium. Taxonomy (GTDB): domain Bacteria; phylum Actinomycetota; class Actinomycetes; order Propionibacteriales; family Nocardioidaceae; genus Nocardioides_C. The sequence goes on from DATFGA010000334.1 coordinate 4,123, forward strand.
CATCGTCCTCTCGCCGATGCTCTCCGACGAGGCGGTCGGCGCCACGCTGGTGCTGGCCCAGCGGGGGCTCAGCGTGATCGTCGTCGACACCCTCCCGGCGGACCTCGACCTGGGCCAGGACGACCCGCGGCTGCGGGTGGCCTGGCGGCTGCGGAGCCTCGAGCGGGACGCGTTGCTGCCCAAGGTGCAGAAGGCCGGTGTCCCGGTGGTCGCGTGGCGTGGGCCGGGCACGCTCGACGAGGTGCTGCGCAGACTGGGCCGCCGGGCGTCGCTGCCGACGTTGGTGCGCCGATGAGCCGGGGCTCTGAGATCGCGTCGTTCCTCGACGGGCTCAACCGGCTCAGCGGGCAGCAGTGGGCGCTGCGCGCGCTGGTCCTCGTCGCGCCGCTCGTGGCGCTGTTCGCCACCCACCAGGCGGGTGCACCCTGGAGGCCGTGGCTCGCTGCCCTGCTCCTCGGGGTGACGCTGCTGTCGGCGCTGCTGCCGGACTCGCACGCGCCGCTGGCGGTGCTCCTGCTGACCGGCGTGCACTGGGTGCTGGCGGTCGACGAGAACCTGTCCGGGTGGCTGCTCGTGGCCACGATCGCGTTGCTCGGCTTCCATGTCGCGTGCCTGCTCGCGGCGTACGGCCCGCCGTCCGTCGTGCTCGATCCCGTCCTCCTGCGCCGGTGGTCGGTCCGCACCGGGCTCGCGGCCGCGGCCGGGGCCCTGGTGTGGCTGGCTGCGTCGGTCGCGGAGAGGCTGTCGCCGCCCGGAAGCGGGTGGCTGCTCGCGGCGGCGCTGCTGGTGCTGCTCGGCTGGACGGTGCTCCTGGCCCGCAGGCTGGTGGGGGCCGCCGGATAACCTGTGCGGCGTGGACCAGGAGGAGTACGTCGAACGGGTGCTCGCGCTCGTCGAGCGGATTCCGGCCGGCCGGGTGATGAACTACGGCGCGATCGCCGCGGTGGTCGGAGTCGGCGGGCCCAGACAGGTGGGCCGGGTGATGTCGCAGTACGGCGGCTCGGTGCCGTGGTGGCGGGTCGTGCACGCCGACGGCAGCCTGGCCGTGTGCCACGACGGCGGAGCGCGGCAGCACCTCGTGGCGGAGGGCACCCGGTTCCGGCCGTCGGGCTCGGTGGACATGGCGGCGTCGCTGTGGTCGCCCGAGGAACTCGAGGGAGTGCCAGATTCTGTCGGCGGTCCGTGATGGGATTGTCGATATGTCGAAGTACCGCCTGACCTATCCCGTTCCGGGCGGGTCGACCCCACCCGTCCTGGACGAGTTCCAGCGGTCCGTGGTCGACCACGCTGGCGGGCCGCTGCTGGTGCTGGCCGGTCCCGGGACAGGGAAGACCACCACCCTGGTCGAGGCGATCGTCGACCGGATCGAGCACCGCGGAGCCGCGCCGGACTCGGTCCTGGCGCTCACGTTCAGCCGCAAGGCCGCCGAGCAGCTGCGCGACCGGGTCACCGCCCGGCTGGGCAGGACGATGGCCACCACCCTCAGCTCGACCTTCCACTCCTTCGCCTACGGGTTGCTGCGCGCCTACGGGCCGAAGGGCCTCTACGACGACCCGCTGCGGCTGTTGAGCGCACCGGAGCAGGATGTCCAGCTGCGCGAGCTGCTGGTCGGTGCGCTGGAGACCGGCACGTCGCGCTGGCCGGCCGGGCTCGCCGACGCGCTGCGCACCCGGGGCTTCGTCCGGGAGGTGGCCGCGGTGATCGCCCGCGCCCGCGAGAAGGGCCTCGACCCCGACGACCTGGCGAAGATCGCGGCCGACGCCGGCCGGGAGGACTGGGCCGCGGCGGCGTACTTCATGGAGGACTACCTGACCAGCCTGGACTACAAGGCGGCCGTCGACTACCCGGAGCTGATCCACCGCGCCGCGGTGCTGGCCGCTGAGCCGGATGTGCAGGCGCGGCTGCGAGAGCGGTTCTCCTGGGTGTTCGTCGACGAGTACCAGGACACCGACCCGCGGCAGGTGGCGCTGCTGCGGGCCCTCGCCGGCGACGGCCGCAACCTGGTCGCCGTCGGTGACCCCGACCAGTCGATCTACGCGTTCCGCGGCGCCGAGGTCCGCGGCATCCTCGACTTCCCGAAGGAGTTCCCGACGTCGACGGGCCGGCGCGCCCCGGTGGTCGCGCTGCGCACCACCCGCCGGTTCGGCGCGACGCTGCTGGCTGCGTCCCGTGAGGTGGCCAAGGGCATTCCCACCGCCGGTGCGGTCGACGGAGAGCTGTTCCGGCAGTTCCGCTCACCCGCCCCGTCCGAGGGGGAGTTCGGCGACGGGGAGGTGGAGGTGGCACTGTTCGCCACCCCGCGGGCCGAGACCGACCACATCGCCGACATGCTGCGGCGGGCGCACCTCGAGCAGGGCATCGGCTGGTCGGAGATGGCGGTGCTGGTCCGGTCGGGCAAGTCGTCGATCCCGGCGCTGCGCCGCGCACTCCTGGGTTCGGGGGTGCCGGTCGAGGTGGCCGGAGACGAGCTGCCGCTGGTGCGCGAGCCGTCGGTCGCGCCGTTGATCGAGGGGCTCACCGCGGTGGTGAACCTTCCCGAGCTCACCGTCGAGCAGGCCGACTACTTGCTCTCCTCGCCGCTCGGCGGCCTGGACGCGGCGGAGGTCCGGGCGCTCGGCCGGCAGCTGCGGGTCCAGGACCGGGAGGCGTGCGAGGGCGAGCGGATGCCGCTGCCGTCCGCGGAGCTTCTTCGCCGCGCGTTGCTGGAGCCCGGTGACCTGGTGATGCTCGGCGGCCGCCCCGCGGAGAAGGCGCGACGGCTCGCGGTGCTGCTGGCGAAGGCCCACCGCGAGCTCGGCTCCGGCCGGACCGCGGAGGAGGTGCTGTGGACCCTGTGGTCGGGCACCGGCTGGCCACGGCACCTGCGCGGCAACATCGAGCGCGGTGGGCACGCTGCCCGGCTCGCGCACCGCGACCTGGACTCCATCTGCGCCCTGTTCGAGGTGGCCGCGCGCGCGGAGGAGAAGCAGGGCCACACCAGCGTGCAGAACTTCCTCGACGAGCTGGTCGCCCAGCAGATCCCTGCCGACACCCTCGCCGAGCGGGGAGTCCGGGGCGACGCGGTCCGGTTGCTGACCGCACACCGGTCCAAGGGCCTGGAGTGGCGGCTGGTCATCGTTGCGGGTGTCCAGGAGGGCGGCTGGCCGAACCTGCGCCGCCGCGGGTCGCTGCTCGAGGCCGACCGGATCGGCGCCGACGGCCTGCTGCCGCCGACCGCGACGACGGCCCTGCTCGCCGAGGAACGACGGCTGTTCTACGTCGCCACCACCCGCGCCCGGCAACGCCTGGTGGTCACCGCGGTCCAGTCGACGGAGGAGGACGGCGACCAGCCGTCCCGGTTCGTCACCGAGCTCGGGGTAGAGGCGGCTGAGGTCCGCGGTCGCCCGGCGCGGCCGCTGTCGATGACCGGACTGGTCGCCCACCTGCGCCGGGTCGCCGGGGACGCGTCGAACCCCCCGCTCCAGCAGGCGGCCGCCCGACGCCTCGCCCGGATGGCGCTGGCCACCGACCACGGCGACCCCCTGGTGCCGCAGGCCGACCCGGCCAACTGGTGGGGCACCCGTGCCCGCAGCCACTCGCCACAGCCGTTGCGCGACATCGAGCGGCCCGTCAGCCTCTCCGCGAGCGCCCTCGACGGCCTGGTGAACTGCCCCACCCGATGGTTCCTGGACCGGGAGGCAGCCGGCAGCTCGGCGCAGACCTTCGCGCAGGGCTTCGGACTGGTGGTGCACGTGCTCGCCGACGCGGTCGGCAAGGGCGAGGTCGCCGACCCCGAGCAGCTGGTCGCCCATGTGGAGCAGGTGTGGGACCAGCTGGCGTTCGAGACGCCGTGGGCGCGCGACAAGCAGCGCGCCGAGGTCCGTGAGGTGATCCGCCGGTTCGTCGCCTGGCACAACGGGCGACCGGACCGCAGCTATCTCGCCTCCGAGCAGTCCATCGAGGCTTCGGTCACCCTGCCGGACGGGGAGCGGGTGGTGCTTCGCGGCTTCGTCGACCGGCTCGAGCTCGACCGGGACGGGAACGTGGTGGTCATCGACTTCAAGACCAGCAAGAACCCCTCATCCAAGGACAAGCTGCTCAACCACGCGCAGCTCGGCCTCTACCAGCTCGCCGTCGACCACGGCGCCGCGCAGGAGCTGGCCGGGCCCGGTGCCCGCTCGGGCGGCGCCGAGCTGGTGCAGCTGCGCATCGACGACAAGGGGATGCCGAAGGTGCAGCCCCAGGGGCCGCAGGAACCCGGCGCCGACGGCCACAAGCTCGCCGAGGTGCAGCTGATGAACGCCGCCCGGGTGATCCGGTCCGAGGAGCTCACCGCGACCGAGAACGACTACTGCGAATACTGCTCCTTCCACTCGATGTGCCCGGTCAAGGGCTCCGGGACGGTGCTCTCATGACCCGGCCGGCACGCGCGATCGCCACCCCGGCCGAACTGCGCGCGGTGATGGGCACCGACTTCGAGTTCAGCGCGCAGCAGTTCGCCGCGATCTCGGCGCCGCTCGAGCCCGCGGTGATCATCGCCGGCGCCGGCTCCGGCAAGACCGAGGTGATGGCCGCCCGCGTGGTCTACCTGGTCGCCACCGGCCAGGTCCGGCCCGAGGAGGTGCTCGGGCTGACCTTCACCACCAAGGCGACCAGCGAGCTGATCGCCCGGATCCGGACATCGCTGCGTCGTTCCGGCTTCCTGCGTCCGCTCGACGAGCCCCTCGCGGAGGGTGACGAGGAGCCGGTCGAGCCGACGGTAGCGACGTACAACGCCTATGCCGCCAACCTGCTCACCGAGCACGGGTTGCGGATCGGCCACGAACCCGACACCCGGGTGATCGCCGACGCGTCGCGCTACCAGCTCGCCGCTCGCGCGATCGGGCGGCACCGCGGCCGGATCGAGCTGCTCACCGACAACATGAAGACGGTGATCGGCTACCTGCTGCAGCTCGACGCGCAGCTGTCCGAGCACCTGGTCAGCCCCGCACGGCTGCGCGCGTGGCAGGCCGAGGAGCTGCCCGGCTGGCTCACCGCCGAGCCGGGCCCGAAGGGCGGGCACAGCGGGATCGACGCGGTCCTGGCCACGATCCGCAAGCGCGAGGAGCTGCTCGGGCTGGTCGAGGACTACCGCGCGCTCAAGGCCGAGCTGGGCTTGATGGACTTCTCCGACCAGATCTCGCGCGGCGCCCAGCTCGCCACCGAGTGTCCCGAGGTCGGCGCGCTCGAGCGGGGCAAGTTCCGGGTGGTCCTGCTCGACGAGTACCAAGACACCTCGGTCGCGCAGGCGCTGATGCTCTCCGCCCTGTTCTCCGGACCCACGGCGGACGCCGGCCGGGGACATCCGGTGATGGCGGTCGGCGACCCCAACCAGGCGATCTACGGGTGGCGCGGCGCGTCGGTGTCGAACATCCTCGGCTTCGGCGACGACTTCCCGCCGGATCCTGGTTCATCCGCGGAGGCGCGGGTCTACTCGTTGACCGTGAACCGGCGCTCGGAGCGACGGATCCTGACCACCGCCAACGAGCTCGCCGCACCGCTGTACGCCGACGAGCGCACCCGCAGCGCGCCGCTCGAGCCGAAGCCGGATGCCGGCGACGGTGAGGTGCGTGCCGCGCTGCTCGAGACGTACGACGACGAGCTGGCCTTCCTCGTTGCCCAGGTGAAGGCCGCCTACGCAGGGATGGAGCCCCCCCTGTGGAAGGAGATCGGCGTGCTGACCCGCGACAACGCGCACGCCGCCGACGTCTACGACGCGCTCACCTCGGCCGACATCCCGGTGGAGATCGTCGGCATCAACGGCCTGCTCCGGCTGCCCGAGGTCGCCGAGGTGGTCGCCACCCTGCAGCTGTTGCACGACCTCACCGCCAACGCCTCGATGCTCACCCTGCTGGCCGGGCCGCGCTGGGCGGTCGGCACTCGCGACCTGGCGCTGCTCGGCCAACGAGCCAGGCACCTCGCCGCGGCTCCCGGTGCCGGTTCCCGCGACGACGACCGGAGCATCGAGGAGCAGCTCGCGGCAGTCGTCGAAGGCACCGACCCCACCGACCTCGTCTCGCTCAGCGACGCCATCGACGATCCCGGCCCCGCGGCGTACTCGCCCGAGGCACGCGAGCGGTTCGCGCTGCTGTCGGGGGAGCTGCGCTACCTGCGCGGATTCGTCGGGGAGCCGCTGCTCGACCTGATCCGCCGGATCATCGATGTCACCGGCATCGAGCTCGAGCTCGCCTCATCGGGCAACCGCACCGCCGAGTCGCGGCGGGAGAACCTCGACACCTTCGTCAAGGCGGTGGCCGAGTTCCAGTCCCTCGACGGGCAGGTGTCCCTGCCGGCCCTGCTGGCCTACCTGCAGGCCGAGGACGAGCTCGGGAACGGGCTGGACGCGGCCGCCCCGTCGGTGGCCGACTCGGTGAAGCTGCTGACCGTGCACCGGGCCAAGGGCCTGGAGTGGGACGTGGTGTTCCTGCCCGGCGTCTGCAAGACCAAGTTCCCCAACACCCAGGGCCGCACCCAGTGGCTGAAGGGCCCGGCCGTGCTGCCCTCGCCGCTGCGAGGGGACGCCCGCGACCTGCCGATGCTCGAGGACTACAGCGAGGCGGCGGTGAACGGGTTCGGGAAGGTGGTCCGGGAGCACGACGAGATCGAGCAGCTCCGGCTCGGGTACGTCGCGTTCACCCGCGCCCGCCGGTCGATGCTGGTCTCAGCGCACTGGTGGAAGCCTGGCCGGAAGAAGCCGATGGGGCCGTCGCCCTACCTGCTCGACGCGGTCGCTTCTCTCCGTGCCTGGGGGGACGCGCCCGAGCGGTGGTGCCCGGCCCCGGACGACGACGCGGTGAACCCGGTGCTGGAGAACAATGTCGTCCATTCCTGGCCGGTCGAGCCGAACGGTGAGGAGATCGACCGCCGGCTGCAGGCCGCCGCGCTCGTGCGGGCCGCGATGGCTGAGCTTGCCGAACCGGCGCTGTTCGAGGCCGAACCCACCCTGTTCGACGCCGAGCCGACCCTGTTCGACACCCAACCGGCCCTTTTCGACACCGAACCGGGACTGTCGGCCGCGGACGCCGCGCTCGTTGCCGAGTGGGACGACGAGCTCGAGCGGCTGCTCCAGGAGGCGCGGGAGGCCCGCGCAGACACCATCGAGGTGCCGTTGCCCTCGAGCCTGTCGGCCACGTCGATGGCTCGGCTCCGCGACGACCCGGAGCAGCTGGCCGCCGACCTCGCCCGGCCGATGCCGCGCAAGCCGTCACCGTCGGCCCGGTTCGGCACCCGGTTCCACGCCTGGGTCGAGAACCGGTTCGGGCAACAGCAGCTGGTCGGGCTCGACGAGGTGCCCGGCCGCGGCGACGCGGAGATCGACGACGACACCGACCTGCAGCAGCTGATCGAGAAGTTCAACGCCGGGCCGTTCGCCGACCGGACCCCGTTCGCGATCGAGCCGCCGTTCGCGCTGGTGCTCGGCGGGCAGGTGGTCCGGGGCCGGATCGACGCGGTCTACGAGACCGAGCGGGGCTTCCTGGTCGTGGACTGGAAGACCAACCGGCAGCAGACCGCCGACCCGCTCCAGCTGGCGATCTACCGGGTGGCCTGGGCGGAGCTGCACGACGTGCCGGTGGAGTCGGTCGAAGCGGCGTTCTACTACGTCCGCACCGGCGACCTCGTCGAGCACACCGACCTGCCGGACCGGACAGCGCTCGAGGGCCTCGTCACCGGGGCACCGGTCGAGGTTGCCGGCGACCGCGCTGGGTAAGGCCCTCCCATGGGAAGCAACGCCGCCGACCCCGACGAGACACCGGAGACCCCGGGGAGCCCGCGAACGGCGGGAGGCCTGACCGTGGCCGTCACCGGCCCGACCGGGACGTTCGGGTTCGGCCTGATGCCGTTGCTCCAGGCCGACGACCGGGTGACCCGCGTTGTCGGCGTCGCCCGGCGACCGTTCGACCCGGCCGAGCACGGCTGGACCAAGCTGGACTACCGACGCGGGGACGTCCGTGACCAGGACGCCCTGGTCGACGCGTTCCAGGACGCCGACGTAGTCGTCCACCTCGCCTTCCTGATCATCGGCGGCAGCCGGGAGACCACCCGCGCGATCAACGTGGAGGGCACGCTGAACGCGTTCCG
>DATFGA010000335.1:0-11456 GCA_035249775.1 Nocardioidaceae bacterium
ATGCCATGCATCGTCCGGCTGGAACGTGCGTGAGCCGGTCACTGTGACCCGTTGGCGTGCGCCGGCCAGCCAGTAATCGCGTGAGCCGGTCACCGTGACCCGTTGGCGTGCGCCGTCCGGCCGGAATCGCGTGAGCCGGTCACCGTGACCTGTTCACGCCCATCGGCGGGCTGAAAAGTGCGTGTGCCGGTCACCGTGCCTCCTCAGCGGAGCAGCACGTTGAGCAGCACGGTCAGCACGACTGAAGCGGCGATCGAGATCAGGATCATCACCAGGCAGCCCGCGGTGCCACCGACCGGGCGGATCCGTACGGGACTCATCGTGCCTCCGGTTCGTCGGGAGGCGCGCCGGTACCCGACGCAGACCACGCAAAACCGACGAACAAAACAAGACTCCCGCGGCTCGCCACCCTCCCCAAAGTAAAGACCTACCCCTATGGTGCTTTCAGGCGGTGCTGAGTCAGAGACGGGGAGAGTGCTTGTGTCGCAGACCTGGAAGAAGCCAGCCGGAGTCGTGGTCGCCGTCGGACTGGTGGTGCTGCTGGGGCAGTCGCTGCTGCCGACCGGAGCCTCGGCGGTGGACCCGCCGACCATCGCCCCAGGGACGGCGCCGGACACGGCGATGGGGACGGTTATGGCGGCGGCGAAGGAACCGCGGGGCGAGCTGCTCAAGCCGAACCTGGTCGCGCTCAAGGCCAACGATCTCTCCATCCAGCACGACGGCAAGAGCCGGCTGCTGCGCTTCGAGTCGGGCATCGGCAACGCCGGACGCGGGCCGATCGAGGTCCGTCCCAACACCAGCCGTCCCTGTCCGACGGGCAAGCACCACGCGACCCAGGTGATCTACCGGGACGGCGACGACTCCGGCTTCTTCCGGCGCAGCGCGGACCGTCGGCTCGCGCGGAGGTCGGCGGGGTGCATGGTGTTCCACCCGGCCCATGACCACTGGCACTTCCAGGCGGCGTCGCGCTACGCCCTGTTCCAGCCCGGCGAGGAGCGCCGCCTGGTCCGGGTGGCCCGCCGCAAGATGAGCTTCTGCCTGCGTGACAGCGAGCGGCTGCCGGAGCGCTACCGGACAGCTCGCTACCCCGAGCACTACCGCGCGTGCTCGAAGCGCGCGCCGCAAGGCACCTCGGTGGGTTGGGTCGACATCTACCAGTCGTTCCTGGCGGGCCAGGCACTTCGGCTGCCGAACAGCGCGCGGGACGGCATCTACTGCCTGCGGACCACCGTGGACCCGCGGGACGACCTGGTCGAGACCGCCGAGCGGGACAACAGCTCGATGCGCGCGTTCAAGCTCACCGGCGACCGGATCAGGCTCCGCAGCGCCCGCGTCTGCAGGTGAGCGCCACCCGCCGGATGAAGGTCAGTCGCCCCAGACGCTGTCGTCATCGAGGTCGTCGGCGGACACACCGTACTGCGCCAGCAGGCCTTGGTCCTCGGGCAGCGTGATGCTCTCGGGGAAGTCCTGCTCCGCCTTCGCGGCGTGCTCCTCGTCGCCGCGGGCTCGGATGAACCGGACGACCTGTTCCTTGCTCAGCTTCATCTGGGCAACCTCCTTGGTCGCGTGTGCCCAGCATGCTCAGGCGCATGCGGGGTACCTGACCAGCAGTGATACCGACTGAGGAGGTCGTCCATGAACCGGCGTGCTGATTCCGAAGATCGTCTCGACTCCACCGACTACGACGCCGACCACACCAGGGCGGGCGACCCCGCCGCCTATGAGGAGGACCGCCGACGGGAGCGCTTCGGCGGCATCAACTGGGGCTCGGCCTTCTTCGGTTGGCTGGTCGCCATCGCCGTCACCGTGCTGCTGGTCAGCATCGTCGGTGCGGTCACCGCGGCGATCGGCTCGAACGCCCAGGTCACCCAGTCCGAAGCGGAGCGGGAGGCCGGCACCATCGGCATCGTCGCGGCGGTCGTGCTCCTGGCGGCGCTGCTGCTGGCGTACTACGCCGGGGGGTACGTCGCCGGGCGGATGTCGCGCTTCGACGGAGGCAAGCAGGGTGTCGCGGTCTGGCTCATCGGGCTGATCGTCACCCTGATCGCCGTGGCGCTCGGGGTCGTGTTCGGCCGCGAGTACAACATCCTCGAGCGGGTCTCCCTGCCGACGATGCCGATCCCGACCGACACTCTCACCTGGGGCGGCGCGATCACCGCAGCGGCGATCCTGGTCGGCACGCTGCTGGCCGCGATGGGCGGCGGCAAGGTCGGCACGCACTACCACTCCCGCGTCGACAACGCGGGCTACCGCTACTGACGGACCGACCTCACCGGACCCGGGTCACCGCGAACTGCATCGGCGGGTCGGCGATCGCGTCCTGCGTGGCGACGATCTGCATCTCACGCTGACCAGCCTTGTCGGTCGCCTCGACCACTGCGAAGACCGCCGACGTGGTCCGGGCCAGGGTGGTCGGCAGGTCGTGGCCCGAGAGCAGGTTCGCCAGGAACACCGCGGTGGTGAGGTCGCCGGCGCCGGGTGGGTTCACCGCCAGCCGTGGCGTGCGCACCGACCAGGCGCCGTCTCCGGAAGCCGCGACCATGTCCAGGCAGTCGTCAGGGGTCTCGTCGAGGAGGACGCTGGTGACCAGCACCGTCTCCGGGCCACTCTCCCGGACGACCTCGACGGCTGCCAGCAGGTCGTCGAGCGTGTGCGCCTCGGTCCCGGACAGGAAGTTCAGCTCGAAGTGGTTCGGCGTGATCACGTCGGCCTTCGGTACGACGTTGTCCCGCATGAACTCGGGAATGCCGGGCCGCACGAAGAACCCACGGCCGAGGTCGCCCATCACCGGGTCGCAGCAGTAGATCGCCTCGCCGTTGACCGACTTCACGGTCTCCACTGCATCCAGGATCACCGCGCCGACGTCCTCGGCACCTTGGTAGCCGGACAGCACCGCGTCGCAGGTCTCGAGGGCGCCCCGGTCCCCGACACCGCGGATCACCTCGGCGATGTCGTCCGGCGACAGCAGCGGCCCGCGCCAGTCGCCGTAGCCGGTGTGGTTGGAGAAATGCACGGTGACCACCGGCCACACCTGCATGCCCAGTCTCTGCAGCGGAAACAGGGCGGCGCTGTTGCCGGCATGGCCGTAGGCGACGAGGGACTGGATCGAGAGGATGTTCACGCGGACAATCCTCGCATCACCGGCGCCGGAGCTTCAGGTGTGGATGCGGGCGGACCGCGCTCTGGTAGCCGGACCCGACCGGGCGCACCTCGAAGTGCAGGTGGCAGCCGTCCGGAGCCGCGTCGTCGGAGGCACGGGCGACCAGGTCACCCTTGCGGACCCGGTCGCCCGGTTCGACGTACACCCGGCGGACGTGCCCGATCACCACGTCGACGCCGCGGCGGTGGTTGCGCAACCGGAACGCCTTCCGGCCGTAGGCGGCCCCGAGGGCACCGGCCGAGTCGGGGTGGACGACCCGGCCGCCGAAGCCCGCGAACAGCCGGGTCCCGCACCGCATCGCGATGTCGACGCCGTGGTGGAAGCCCCGGTCGCGGGTGCACCGCGGATCGGGCGCGTAGTACGGCGCCCGCGTGCAGCCGTAGCTGATCATCTTGCGGTGCGCACCGGCGTACCACGGCGAGGTGTACCGGTGCTTGTCGCGGACCCAGAACCGCCAGTCGTCATCAGCCGAACGCTCCGCGGATGCGGACGTGGAGTCGACCGCAGTGTCGGGCGAGGCCGACGGAGCGGTCGACGGAGCGGCCGACGGAGCAATCACCAGGACCGCCGCGAGCGCGGCGCCGAGCAGGTTCTGCCACATGCGGCCCAGTCAACCAGGCCTCATCGGGCCAGGTCGGCCATCCAGGTCTCGATGTCGTCCGGGTCGCGGGGCAGCCCGGCGCTCAGGTTGCGGCTGCCGTCGGCGGTGACGACCAGGTCGTCCTCGACGCGGATGCCGATGCCGCGCAGCTCGGCCGGCAGCTTGAGATCCTCGGCCTGCAGGTACAGGCCAGGCTCCACGGTGAGCACGTGCCCCTCCTCGAGCACCCCGTCGAGGTAGCGCTCGGCCCGGGCCAGGCCGCAGTCGTGCACGTCCATGCCGAGCATGTGCCCCGAGGCGCACAGCGTCCACCGGCGGTAGATCGTCGACGACTCGTCGAGCGCCTCCTCGGCCGAGCACGGCAACAGTCCCAAGTCCGCGAGCCCGTGCGCCATCACCTCGGAGGTGGCCCGGTGGAAGTCCCGGAACTCGGCACCGGGCTTGAGTACGGCGATGCCGGCGTCCTGTGCTCGCAGCACCAGGGAGTACAGATCCCGTTGCGTCGAGGTGAACCGGCCCGAGACCGGCAGCGTGCGGGTCACATCGGCGGTGTAGAGGGAGCGGGCCTCCACGCCCATGTCCAGCAGGATCAGCTCGCCGTCCCGGACCGGGCCCGAGTTGTCGATCCAGTGCAGGGTGGTGGCGTGCGCGCCGGCGGCGACGATCGAGCTGTAGCCGACGTCGTTGCCGTCCATCCGGGCGCGCCGGCCGAAGGTTCCCTCGATCCAGCGTTCCCCGTGCTGCACCGCCTGGTCCCACTCGCGGACGCAGTCCTCGAACCCGCGCACGGTGGCGTCGACGGCCTCGGTCAGCTGGGCGACCTCCCAGTCGTCCTTGACCAGCCGCAGCTCCGAGAGCACGCAGGCGAGCATCGCGTGGGCGCCCGCGTCGCCGGAACGCACCAGCCGGTCGACCTCCGGGTCGACGCCGCGCAGCACCCGGGTCGGTCGTGGCCGGCCCAGGGCGGCCTCGAGGTCGTCGAGGTGCCGGCACTCCAGGTCGAACGCGAGGCTGGTCTCGGTGAGGGTGGGCCGTCGCCCCGCCCAGAAGTCGCCGTACCTCCGGTCGCGCCAGAACTCGTCGGTGTCCCGGGACGGTGCCGGCCGGACGTAGAGCACCGCGTCGCCGCCGTCGAGGACGAGGACCGCGTCGGAGCTCTGGTTCCCGGTCAGCCAGGTGTGAGCGGTGTGCGGCCGGAACCGGTAGTCCTGGTCGTTCGACCGCGGCAGGTAGCGCCCGGCCGGCACGACCAGCCGCTCGCCGGGGAACGCCTCGGCCAGTGCGGCGCGGCGGCGCGCGGCCCACGGTGCCACCGGGTCCGGGCCCTCCACCATCGGCGCGGGCTCCGCCCAGTCCTCGCTCATGAACGCCTCGAGGGCGGCCGTCACCGGCAGGTCGTGGCTGCCGGTGTGGATCTGCCTGGTCATCGTTCCTCCTGCTGTGCGTCGGCGAGGGTGCCGAGACGGACGGGTGTGGCGACCGGTCGGGTGGCGACCAGGTCGGGGGCGTACGGCGTACCGCTCCATGTCGAGGTGAGGCAGGAGGCGGCGTACCCGCAGACCCGCCCCTGGCACCACCCCATCCCGACCCGGGCGAGCAGCTTCGCGCTGCGCGCATCCGCGGCCCCGAGCCGGTCCACCGACTCGCGCAGCCGGTCAGCGGTGACCTCCTCGCAGCGGCAGACCACCGTGTCCGGCTCGACCCGGGAAACCCATCCGGACGGCACGGGATGCGCCCGGTGCATGGCCGAGGCGAACCTGCGCAGGGCGTCGCGCTGCCGGCGCAGACGCTGGTCGGCGACCGCGACCCCGGCCGCTGCGGCACCGGCGATCGCCCCCTCCACGAGGGCCAGCGCCGCACCGCCCACACCACAGGTCTCGCCGGCGATGTAGACGCCCGGGACGGAGCTGAGCTGGTCGTCGTCGACCACGCAGACCAGCGACTCGTCGACGTCGACGCGGGTTGCGCAGCCCAGCGCCAGCGGCAGCTCGAGCTGCGGGGTGAACCCCCAGCCGACCGCGAGGGTGTCGCAGGCGATCCGTTCCTCGCTGCCGGACGCGATACCGCCCTTGCCGTCCGCGCGGGCCACCGTGACCGCCTCGAGCCGGTCGTCACCGTGCGCCGCGACGAGCACCGACCGGGTCCGCACCGGGACCCGCTGCCTGGCCAGCGATGCGGCGTACCCCACGCCCTCACCGAGCTTGGTGAGGTTGCGGACCACGGCGCGACCGTGCCGCAACCAGGCCAACGGGGAGCCGGCCTCGTGCACGCCGACGACCTGCGCCCCGGAGGTGGCCAGCCCGGCGGCGACCGGGAGCAGGAACGGTCCGGTGCCGGCGACCACCACCCGTTGCCCGGCGCGCACGCCGTGTCCCTTGAGCAGCGCCTGCGCCCCGCCGGCGGTCATCACGCCGGGCAGGTCCCAGCCGGGGAAGGGCACCTGCCGGTCGTAGGCGCCGGTGGCGAGCACGAGGGTGCGGCCGAGGAGAGTGCGGGTTCGCTCGTCGGGGCCGGACCGGTCGAGCGCGTGGACCACGAACAGGTCGCCGTCGCGCTCCAGCGCCCAGACGTGGTGCTCGGCCAGGTAGTCGCTGATGCCGTGCTGCTGCTGCCGGTCGAGCAGGTCGACCAGGTGCCGGTAGCCGGTCAGGTCGTGGTGGAGGTAGGCGAGGTCGTCCGGGTCCAGCCCGGGCACGCCGGATGCGTTGGCCGCTTCGGGCCTGGCCGGCTGCCGCCAGTACTGCCCACCCGGCGCCGCACCGGCGTCGACCAGGGCGACGGTGGCGTCGTGGCTTCCGGCCCGGGTGGCGGCCGCGAGCCCTGCGGGACCGGCGCCGATCACGACGACGTCGTAGACCGGGTCAGACGGTGAGGTCACCATGGCCGGTTCCTTCCTGGGTGGTCACGTCGAGGCCGTCCCGGGCGGGGAGCAGGCAGGCGCGTTGGTTGGGTCGGCCGTCGGCGACGACGAGGCAGTCGAAGCAGATCCCGATCCCGCAGAACAGGCCGCGTGGCCGGCCGCTGACCCGGGTGGTCCGCCAGGACCGGATCCCGGCGGCGGTCAGAGCGGCGCCGATGCTCTGGCCTGGGACGAAGTCGATGTCGGTGCCATCGAAGCGGAACGTCGGGCGAGGCGGCGTACCGCCCGGTCCGGGTGAGGTCACTGGTGCACCCTCTTCCTGACGGGCATCGAGATGATGCTTGTTGTTCGGACTCGGTGAGGGTCGGGGTGACGGCCAGATGTGGTCGCTCGCGAAGGGCCAGCATGACACCGCCGCCCCCGGCTCTCTCGAGGTTGTAGACCGGCATCAGAGGGACGCGCCACAGAGCGCCAGTCAGTGACCGCCCGGCAGACAGCCTCCTCACCGAGTCGTCGCTGCCAAGTCAAGGAGACCCGTTGTCCGAGCTCCGCTCCGATTCTCTGTCCGCGCCGATTGCGTTGTTCCACGTCGGGATCGACTGGGCCGCCGATACCCACGCGGTGTGCGTCCTCGACGATGCCGGCAAGGTGAAGTTCACATTCACCATCACCCACACCGCCGACGGGTTCGTCGATCTGATCCGCCGGCTCGGCAAGCTCGGTGACCGGGCCGATGTGTCGGTGGGCATCGAGCGGCCCGACGGCAGGCTGGTCGACGCCCTGCTCGAGGCCGGCCACCCGGTGGTGCCGGTCAGCCCGAACGCGATCAAGGCCTGGCGCGACGGCGAGGTGGTCTCCGGCGCGAAGTCCGACGCCGGCGACGCCCTGGTCATCGCCGAGTACCTGCGGCTGCGCCAGCACAAGCTCCGGATCGCGGTCCCGTTCAGCGACCAGACCAAGGCGCTGCGCACCGCCGTCCGCACCCGCGGCGACCTGGTCGAGATGCGGGTCGCGGCGACCAACCAGCTCAGTGCGCTGCTGGACCTGCACTGGCCCGGCGCCAAGGCGATCTTCGCCGACGTCGAGTCCCCGATCGCGCTGAAGTTCCTGACCCGCTACCCGACCCCGAACTCGGCGGCCCGGCTCGGCGAGAAACGCATCGCCGCGTTCTGCACGGCCAACGGCTACTCCGGCAAACGCCCCGCCAGCCAACTGCTCGGCCGGCTGCGCGGCGCGCCCGCGGGCACCACCAGCCCAGCGCTCACCGACGCGCTCAAGCACACGGTGCTGGCCATGGTGACCGTGCTCACCGCACTCAACACCGCGGTCAAGGACCTCGACAAGACCGTGGTCGCCCACCTCGGGGAGCACCCGGACGGGGAGATCTTCACGTCGCTGCCAAGGTCGGGTCAGATCAACGCCGCCCAGATGCTCGCCGAGTGGGGCGACTGCCGAGAAGCCTACGGCTCCGCCGACGCCGTCGCCGCCCTCGCCGGGCTCACCCCGGTCACCAAGGAGTCCGGCAAACACCGAGCGGTCAGCTTCCGCTGGGCCTGCAACAAACGCTTCCGGGTCGCGATGACCACCTTCGCCGACAACAGCCGACACGCCAGCCCCTGGGCCTCCGACATCTACCAGCGAGCCCGAGCAGGCGGCAAGGACCATCCCCACGCCGTCCGAGTCCTCGCCCGATCCTGGACCCGCGTGATCTACCGCTGCTGGCAAGACCGTGTCCCCTACGACGTCGCCCACCACGGCGCCATCCGACGACTCAGCCAACCGCCACAAGCGGCCTGAGGTTGACTCAGAGGGTGTCATGCGGGCACCTGCTGGAATCGGGTGGGGGTGAACGGGATGGGGTCGAGGCCGGGGGCCGCGCCGGTGAGCAGCTGGGCGAGGAGCAGCCCGGTGGCCGGGGCGAGGCCGATCCCGGCGCCCTCGTGGCCGCAGGCGTGGAACAGGCCGGGCACCCGGGGGTCGGCGCCGATCACCGGCAGGTGGTCGGGGCAGTAGGGCCGGAAGCCGCGGTAGACCCGCATCAGGGCGACGTCGGCCAGGAACGGGAACAGCCGGACCGCCTGTGCGGCCAGCCGGCGCACCACGTCGACCGACAGGGTCTCGTCGAAGCCGACCCGTTCCCGGCTGGCGCCGATCAGCACGGTGCCGCCCTGGGTGCCCTCGATCACCGCTGAGGTCTCCAGGCCGGCGTCGTCGCTGGCGACGTTGCTGACGTAGTCGGCCGAGTACACCTTGTGCCGGACCACCCGCGGCAGCGGCTCGGTGACCAGGATGAAACCGCGCCGGGGTAGCACCGGGACCGGTCCGCCGAGCCGTTCCGCGACCTCACCGCCCCAGGTGCCGGCGGCGTTGACCACGGCTGCGGTCGGGAACCGGCGGTCGCCCGCCAGCACCGCGGTGACCACGCCCGAGCGGTCCCGTTCCACGCCGGTGACGGTGATCCCGCGTTCCACGCGGGCTCCCCGCGCGACCGCCTCGGCGAGGAGCGTGGCGGCGGCGAGGACCGGTTGCACCTGCATGTCCTGCGGATAGTGCACGCCGCCGGGCAGGTCGCGGGCCAGGTGCGGTTCGTGGTCGTGGAGCTCGCCGGGAGCGACCCTGGTGGCGCGCACCCCGGCGGTTGCCTGCTGGTCACCGAACGCGTGCAGGTCGGCCAGCGCGGGCTGGCTGGTGGCGACGACGAGGCCGCCCTTCTCCTCCAGCTCCAGGCGATCCGGGCCGACCTCGCCGGCGACCTCCAGCCACAGCGACCGGGACCACAGCGCGAGGTCGAGCTCGGGACCCGGGGCCTTGTCGGAGACCAAGATGTTGCCCTCGCCCCGGCTGGTGGTGCCGCTGCCGACGGTGCCGCGCTCGAGCACCGTCACCGACAGGCCGGCGCGGCTCGCGAAGTAGGCACACGACGCGCCGACGATGCCGGCGCCGACGATGACGACGTCGCTCATCCGCGCCACCGCTGGTAGACCGCCTCGGCGACGACGAGGTCCTGCCAGCCCATCCCGACGCTCTTGAACACCGAGGTCCCGGGGACCGGGGACTCCCGGTGTACGACGGACGCGATCCCCATCAGCTGGGCCGGGGTGAGCGCACCCTCCTCGACCGCCATCGCCACGTCACCGGCCTCGCGCATCGCCACCTCGCGGGTCTCCACGACCACGCCCCCCTCGGCGGCCGCCCGCCCGAGCAGCGCGCTGTCGAGCTCGCGGCGGTCCGCGTCGTGCGAGCCGACGGCGACCACACAGGTCCCGGGTTTCAGCAGTTCGCTGTCGAAGACCGGCTCGCCCGCGGTGGTGGCGCACACGACGATGTCGGCCTCGGCGACCGCCGCCGTGTCACCGACGGTCGCATCCAGGCCGGAGTCGCGGACCCGGCGGACCAGGTCCTCGGCGCGGCCCCGGTCGCGTCCCACGACGGTGACCGAGTCGACCGGGCGGACCGTCCGCAGCGTCTGCACGTGGCCCCAGGCCTGGGGGCCGCTGCCGAGGACCACCAGCCGGCGGGCGTCCGGGGCGGCGAGGTGCCGGACCGCGACCGCGGAGACCGCCGGGGTGCGCAAGGTGGTGAGGGCCGTGCCGTCCATCAGCGCGACCGGCGACAGTGTCACCGGGTCGAGCAGCACGTACAACGCCTGGATCCTGGGCAGGCCCCGCTCGGGGTTGGTGGGAGCCACGGTGCCGAGCTTGACGCCGACCGCGGCCCCGGTCTCGGCCGGCATCAGCAGCAGCTGCCCGTTGCTGACGTCGATGATCGAGCGGTCGGCCGCCGCCGACGGGTCCAGGCCGGCGCGCAGGGCATCGTCGAGGGCGTCGGTGGCGTCGGCCCAGGACACGGCCCGGGTGATCGTGTCGGCGTCCAGGTAGGGCAGGTGCGGGGTGGTCATCGTCGTCCTTCGCTGGTGAGGGTGGCGAGCAGGGTGTCGGGGTCCGCGGCGACCCGGAGCCGGCCGGGTGCGCGTCGGTCGAGCTCGGTCAGGTCGGTGGCGGTGACCTCGACGATCGGCATCCGCACGCCGTACAGCTCGCTGGCCACCAGCGCGCCGATCACCAGGATCGTGTCGCACTCGGACAGCACCAGCGCGGCGGGTCCGGTGCCCGCGCGGATCTGCTCGGCGAGCACGGCGGTCGACGAGCTCGACCCGCGGCCGGAGGCCATCACCACCACCTTGCCGGTGAGTCGCTCCCCGCACTGCGGATGGTGCACGTCCACGATCGTGCCGGTCTCGTCGACACCGCCCCAGAACGAGACCGGGGTGTCGAGGCGGAGCACGTCGCCGGTGGCGTCGCCGGGCGCGAGGGTCCGCGCGGTCAGGTCAGCTCCAGAGCCGGTCATCGCGGACCACCTTCCCAGCGCGGGCGGACGCGACGCACTCGGCGAGACTGCCCAGGACCGTGTCCACACCCAGGTTGGCCGGTGCGTACCACGCCCACTTCCCGGAGTTGGTCATCACTGTCTTCGTGCCAGGCGCCAGCACCGGGGTCACGTAGGTGCAGGTGTCGGTGATGATCCGGGCGCCCGCGGCCTCGACCGGCGCCAGGTGCCCGAGCCGGGTGGCCTCGGCGAGGACCGCCCGGCTGGTGGAGACGTAGACGTCGACCTCGTCGGAGAAGGCGGGGCCCGCACCGATCACTCGGGCGAGCTCGGCGAACTCGGTGACCGAGAAGTGCGGGGTGCCGAGGCTGACCGCGTCGAGGGTGTCGCCTGTGGCGGTGCTGAGCCGGTCTCGCGCGAGGCGCAGGTCGGCGGTGCTGATGGTGCGGACCGGGCAGCCGGGGTCGGCGACGGACTGCAGGTCCGGTGCCTCGGGGGTGACTCCGACG
>DATFGA010000336.1:0-2626 GCA_035249775.1 Nocardioidaceae bacterium
CCGCCGGCTTCCACCCAGCGCTCCGGCACGCCGCGGTCCCACGTCGCGAGCTCGGAGTGGGTACGACGTTCAACTTCCTCGGTCCGCTGGCCCACCCCGCCAAGCCGCAAGCCCAGGCCATCGGCTGCGCGGACGTCCGGATGGCGCCGGTGATGGCCGGAGTCTTCGCCCGCCGCGGCGTCGACGCCTGGGTGTTCCGCGGCAACGACGGCCTCGACGAGCTGACCACGACCACCACCTCCCGGATCTGGGCGGTCAGCGACGGCGCGGTCACCGAGCACACGATCGACCCCACCGACTTCGGGTTCGCCGCCGGTACGCCGGAGTCGTTGCGCGGGGACACCGCCGCCTACAACGCCACCGTGGTCCGCAACCTGGTCGCCGGCGAGAAGGGCCCCGTCCGGGACGCGGTCCTGCTCAACGCCGGCGCCGCCCTGGCGATCCATGCCGACGACGACGGCTCGCTCGAGGACCGGCTCACCGCCGGAGTGGCCCGGGCGACCGAAGCGGTCGACTCCGGCAACGCCCAACGGGTGCTCGACCGGTGGATCGAGGCCAGCGGGTCGGTCTCCGGCTGACCCTTTGCGGCGTGCATGACCATCCGCACGGTGAGGGCAGTGCCGGAAAGTGTCCGGGGCACCACCCTCACCGTGTGCGGAACAGCGGTCGTTACTGCCAGCCCGGCGTGATCACGACGAAGTCGTCCCAGCTGATGCATCCGGCGAGCTCATCGCGCTGAAGCGCGCTGCCCCAGATCTCACCGGCGGTGGCCTCCTGCTCGGCCTTGATCATCGTGCTCGAACCCGAGTTGTCTCCGAGGTAACCGCCGTAGTTCTGCAAGGTGCGGGCGATCACCAACGCCTCGGGAGAGCAGGGCCGGCTGGACAGGTCGACGGTCGGGGAGATCGCGATCCGGGTGCCCTCGGCGCCGAAACCGTACTTGCCGCCTTCCGCGCCGACCATCGGGTGCACCACGCCTGCGGCGCTGTCGGTCTCGACGAAGAACAGCTCGAGGACGTGACCGAGGTCAGTGCGGTTGGCCTTGGCGTAGTCCATCAGGTCCTTGCGCACGAGCATCGAGTCAGGGATGACGCCGCGGGAGCGGGAGTTCTGGGTGCTCGTGGAGCGCGGGTTGCGGTTGTCGAGGCCATTGGAGTCGTGACGGAACGCGCCGAACGTGGAGACGTTGATGGTGTTCCCGGACCCCTTCGCGGCGTTGGCCGCCCACACCGAGATGCCGGTGCAGCGGTCGATGACCACGAACGGCGAGTCGGAGGTGCCGGTGAACCGGCTGCCGAACTCCGCGTCCGCGTGGAACCCGACGGTCTTGAGAATGGCCCATTCCTTAGGTGTGTTGCCGGAGACGGTTCCGATCTTCCAGGTCGGGTCGGTGCAGTCGGCCAGGTCGTAGGCGATGCCCCACTGGTTTCCGCCCGCTCCGGTCAACCGGGGGTGGTTGATTCCGGCTTGGTCGGGGTGAGACTTCATGAACGCGCGGAACCGGGTGGTCAGCGCCGCGTCGACGGGGGCTCCGGTGAGTTCCGACTGGAAGAAGGACGTCTCGCCGTACGGAACGAACGGACGCCCGGCCGGGGTGGTGTCTCCCGCGGGGGTGGTCGGCGTGTACGTCGGGCTGGGGCTCGTGCTGGGCGACGGCGAGGGACTCGGACTCGGGGTCGGGCTGGGCGATGGCGAGGGACTAGGGCTCGGGGTCGGGCTGGTGCTGCCCGTCGTCGCCTTGGCCTCACACCAGGCACCGACTCCGGCGGCGTTGACCGCGCGGACCTGGAAGGTCAGAGGCGACCCAGCGACCGG
The DNA here is from genome assembly GCA_035249775.1 of Nocardioidaceae bacterium. GTDB lineage: Bacteria > Actinomycetota > Actinomycetes > Propionibacteriales > Nocardioidaceae > Nocardioides_C. The sequence goes on from DATFGA010000336.1 coordinate 1,816, forward strand.
ACCGGTCCAGGTGTAGGCGCGGGTCGGGTTCTCGGTGGTCCGGTTCGCGGCGGACAGCTGCACCACGGGCTTGGACTGGCCCTTGACCTTGAGCACGTATCGCCAGATCGGGGCGCCGCCGTCGCGGACGGGTCGGGTCCAGGTGACCCGATAGTCGTCGCTGGTGCCGGGGACCAGGGTCGCCGCACACGGGGCAGGGGCCTCCGGGCGGGTAGCCGCGGCGGCGGGCAGACTGACCAGCACGGTCACGATCAGGCCAAGCAGGGCGAAGAACAGAAGCACGAGCAGATGAGGTCGCGCAAGACGCATGGGGGGATTCCGTTTCAGGGGAGTGGCGTGGCCTGCGCCAGTGACCAGGACCGAAGGCGGTCCTGTGGTCACCTGCTCACCGGGCGGGGGGAGGCCCGATGAGCAGGTGACGGGCGACGATGCCGGCCGGGGGGAGGTCGACGGTGCCCAAGAGGGGGTGCATGGTGCAGGCTCAATCCTTGGTTATGTGTACCAAGGGACCGTATGAGGCGAATCGGGGCCAAAAGGGCGCTTTGCACAGATCGGAAGCGCCCGATGCACAAACATGAAGAGGTTTGGACACGCGGCCCTCGAGGGGAGTGTGGGCCGCGTGTCCTCCGGCTCCTGCGGAGACCTCTTTCTCTGTTGCGTTTACGGTAGGCCGCGACAGGTACCGGTCGGCAGCCGTACGACGGTGCTAGTACCCGCCGTGCATGAACCCACCGGCCTGGGGCACGCTTTGCGCGTGCCAAAACCCGACCTCACGCAGCAGCTGATCGACCTCGCCCACGCGTACGGCGTC
>DATFGA010000337.1:0-9035 GCA_035249775.1 Nocardioidaceae bacterium
CGGTGACGACACCACGCTGGGCATCGTCGACTTCTCGATCTGTCCCCACCTGGCTCAGGACGGCACGCCGGGCAACTCCATGGCCGAGGCAGAGCAATGGGCCGCCGGCATCTCCGGCCCCGCCTACGCCATCGACGACCAGACGGCCATCACGGTGGTCGACGGCGCCGCCGAGGTTGTGTCGGAGGGGCACTGGAAGCTGTTGACCTGACGGCAGCGGTCAACAGTAAACGGCGTGCCGAAGCTTCTGCACATGCCGCCGTGCGCGATGGTGCTGAAGACGTGGCGCGTTCCGCCGGTCGCGCCGCGTCCGGGCGTCGCTCAGCATGGCAGAGGGTTCGGGCCGGTCGCGGTCACGAGCCGTTGGGGCACCCAGTCGTTGACGTGATGGAACCCGTCGTCGAACGGGCCAGCTTCGAGCTCGACGGATGCCCTCAGTGAAAGTCGATAGAACTTCACGTGGGTGAAGTCCTCGAACAGGATGTAGACGGGGTCGGGTGTGCTGTTCGGACCCTGGAACTGCTGTCCTGTCAGGACAGGCTTGTGGACTTCGACGAACGCTTCGAAGGTGTCGCCGACCACGACGCCGAGGTGCTCCAACCCCATTCTGTAGACGCGCTGGTGCACGGGCGGTATGAGCTCGATGAGCGGGACGACCTTGCCGTCGAGGACTTCGAGCGGCTCGGCAGGAACGATCAAGGAGATGGGGCGGCCGTTCCAGACGTTCTCGCGATTGGCGACCGCGTGGCGTTCTAGCAGGTTCCGCACATGCACGTACTGGTCCCACTCCGGCAGGCGGACGGCGAGGTGACTGAGCCGGTACGGACTGATGTCGATGCCCCGGGCGAGCAGGCGGTCGTTCTGCTGCGCGGCGAACGCGCGATAGTCCCCGATGATGTCGCCCAACGGATCGGCCATCGCCGCCTCCTCTTGGCCGCCATCGTACGACGGGGTAGGCGGCGGAGCAGCGGGCCGGCGCTCGCCAGGGGCGCGGATCTGCCGCCGACAGGTAAAGGCTCGTCGTGCCCACAGTGCGTATGCACTGGGTCGCTTGGTGCTCGGTCGCCGATTAGTTCTAGCGCTGGTTTGCGTCTATCGAGGAGAAGACAGGGCTCACTCCGCGGCAACTCATCGAGCGGGCGCACGCCCACGGTTTCGACGAGGCCAGCAGGTCTGGCGAGATCGCGACGTGGTTGAAGACGGCGCACGGCCTCGGGCACGGTCACGCCATGGCGCTGGTGCACGTGATCAAGCATGGGCCACAAATCAGTAGCACGCACGTCGGTTCGCCTGGGAGCCACCGCGATGAGTCCAACACGCTGTGGCTCGATGGAAGAGCCAGCAAGCACTGACGGTTGGGGAAGTGCTCAACTGCCGACTCGCCGGCCTCCTTCACAGAGGACCAGGGGTCAGGACCGCATCGCGACGCCGCGCCGCCAATAACCCATGAAAGCAACCTGAGCACGGTCGACGCCGAGCTCGCTGACCAGGCAGCGCCGCAGGCTCGTTACCACCTTGGACTCGCCCGCGATCCACGCGTAGAGACCTGGCAGGTCGCGTCCGGTCACCGACGGGCTGATCTCCTCCCCGGAGGAGGAGTAGGTAGGTGTCTCCCACAGGTCCGGTTCCACCAGCTGGTCGTCGACGAGCTGGACGGTCGGGGCGAGCCCGAGGTGCTTGCGGACCGCGGCGATCTGGCGCGCGCCGTGGTCGGCCCCGTCGCGCGGCAGCCAGACGACCTCGACGCCGTCGGGCGCGGGGACCTCCATCACGTCACCCGTGCAGGGAACCTCCAAGAACGCGGTCCCGCGGGCATCCACATCGAGGTCGGCGAGGATGCTGCAGATGGCCGGGACCGCGGTCTCGTCGCCGGCGAGCAGCAGGTTCCGGGCGGCGCCGGGGTCGAACTCGATGCCGCCGAACGGCTCACCCCGCCTGGGGCCGAGGAGGACTAGCCGGTCCCCGGGCCGGGCGGTGGCCGCCCACGAGGATCCCGGCCCCGACTCGCCGTCCTCGACGTGGAGCACGAAGTCGACCACCAGCGCGGTGTCCTCGCCGGAGCCACGCATCTCACGCACGGTGTAGGTCCGCATGTGCCCGCGCTCGTCGGCGGGGATGTCCAGCCAGCTGGAGAACCACGACTCGTCGGCACCCTCGAACGACGGCAGCTCACCGGCCGCGTTGGGGAAGACCAGCTTGACCCGCTGGTCGTAGAGCGGGCCCTCGACACCGAAGTCGGCCAGGGCCGGGCTCACCAGCTCGACCCGGACGAACGTGGGCGAGATCCGGTGCACGCTGCGAGCCTGGACCTCGGTCAGGATCATCGGCAGGTGGTGCGTGGTGGTCACGGTCATTGGATCCCCTTGTGGTGGTGGCGGCCGATCGGCACGACCAGCGGCGTGTGCGACACCGGGTCGGTGACGACCCGGCAGTCCAGGCCGAAGACGGCGCGGACGTTGTCCTCGGTGACCACCTCGTCGGGCCTGCCCTCGGCGATCACCCGGCCGCCCTCGAGCGCGACCAGGTGGTCGGCGTACCGGGCGGACATGTTCAGGTCGTGCAGCACCATGACCACGGTGGTCCCACGGCTCTGGTTGAGGTCTGCGAGGAGGTCGAGCATCTCCATCTGGTGGGACACGTCGAGGTAGGTCGTCGGCTCGTCGAGGAGGAGCAGGTCGGTGCCCTGGGCCAGGGCCATCGCGATCCAGACCCGCTGTCGTTGCCCGCCGGAGAGCTCGTCGACGACGCGGTCGGCGAGGTCGACGGTGTCGGTCAGGGCCAGCGCATCGGTCACCGCCCGCTCGTCGTCCGGGCTCCATCGGCGGAGCATGCTCTGGTGCGGGTGCCGGCCCCGAGAGACGAGGTCGGCCACGGTCACCCCCTCCGGTGTCACCGGCGCCTGCGGCAGCAGGCCCAGGGTGCGCGCCACCGCCTTGGTCGACATCCGGTGGATCGCGGACCCGTCGAGCAGCACCGACCCGGCCGTTGGCTTGAGCAGGCGGGCCATGCCGCGCAGCAGGGTCGACTTCCCGCAGGCGTTGGCGCCGACGATCACCGTGACCCGGTGGTCGGGGATCCGGACGCTGAGCGCGTCGACGACGGCACGGTTGCCGTACCCGAGACTGACTGCGTCGGCGACCAGCCGTGCGGGAGGGGTCGATACGGTGGCGGTCATTCCGCCCTCCTTCCGGTGCGGCCGCTCGCGAGCAGCCAGAGCAGGAATGGTGCCCCTAGTGCGCCGGTGACCACGCCCACGGGAAAGTTGATGTCGGCCAGCAGGTAGTCGGCGATGTAGTCCGCGCCGACCACGATGATCGCGCCGCTCAGCCCGGCCCCCACCAGCGTGCTGCGGCCGCCGTTGAGCGCGCGGGCGATCGGGCCGGCGAGGAACGCCACGAACGCGACGGGGCCGGCTGCCGCGACACCGCAGGCGGTCAGGACCACGGCCAGGAGGAGCAGCGCGTCGGTGCGGCTGCGCGGCACGCCCAGGCCGCTGGCGGTCTCCTCCCCGAGCTCGGTGATCCGCAGGGACCGGGAGAGCCAAAACATGACCGGCAGCAGCGCCAGCAGGAGCAGCGCGAGCAGCCGGATGGTCGGCCAGGCGGCGCCGCTCACGCTTCCGGTGAGCCAGCGCAGGACGAGCTGGGCGTCGTACTCGTCGGCACGGGTGAACAGGTACTGGATCACCGACTGCAGCGCGGCGGCCATCCCGACCCCGATCAGCACCAGCCGGTAGCCGGTCGACGGCCCGGCGACCATCCGGACCAGGACCGCGATCCCGATCGCACCGACGACGGCCGCCACGGAGACCGCCGGGCCGTCCAGCCCGAGCGTCACGATCGTGAAGACCGCCGCGGCACTGGCCCCGACACTGACCCCGATGATGTCGGGACTGGCCAGCGGGTTGCGCAGCGTGGTCTGGAAGATCGCGCCACCGACCCCGAACGCGAGCCCCACCAGGACGGCGAGCACGGCGCGCGGCAGCTTGGTCTCCATCAGGATGTACGACGCGCCGGGGATCTCGGCGCCGAACAGGATCCGGAAGAAGTCGGGGATGGTGAACGTGAAGTCGCCGAGCAGCACCCGGGCGGAAAAGGTCAGCACGAGCACCAGCGACAGCGCCGCGACGACCGCCCGGCGGCGATGGATCGGGGCGCGGCGGGCGCGGCGTACCCGGGTGACGGTCGGACCGGGGGAGCCGGTCGACCCGGTTCGGCCCGGCCGGATCGACGGTTGCACGGTTCCGGTTCGGTCGAGGACGGACATCAGAGCCCTCCCATCCGGCCGCGGCGGATCAGGTAGAGGAAGACCGGCACGCCGACGACGGCGGTCATGATCCCCACCTGGACCTCGGCCGGTGGCAGCACCACCCGGCCGACGGTGTCCGCCAGCACGGTGAGCAGTGCGCCGAAGCCGGCGCTGAGCGGCAGGACCCGGGCGTAGTCGGAGCCGACCAGCGCGCGCACGCCGTGCGGCACGATCAGCCCGACGAACGCGATCGGTCCGGCCAGCGCCGTGGCACCGCCGGCGAGCAGCACGATGGCGATACCCATCATCAGCCGGTCGGTCCCGGTGCGCCGGCCCATCCCGCGGGCCAGGTCGTCGCCGAGGGCAAGGGTGTTGAGCAGTCGGGCGCCGGTGAGGGCGAGCGCCGCGCCGACCACCAGGAACGGCAGCCCGGTGAGGAGTACGTCGAACCCGCGGCCGCCGACCGTGCCGACCTGCCACATCCGGAACGTCTCCATCGTCTTCCGGTCGATCAGCAGCACCCCCGACGTCCAGCTGCTGACTGCCGCGGTCAGCGCGGCGCCGGCGATGGCGAGCTTCATCGGACTGGCACCGTCACGGCCCATCGACGCGATGGCGTGCACGAGGACGGCGGCCACGGCAGCGCCTGCGAAGGCGAGCCACAGGTGGCCGTGCAGGTCGGAGACCCCGAGGTAGGAGATGCCGAGCACCATCGCGAAGCTGGCGCCGGCGTTGACGCCGAGAATGCCGGGGTCGGCCAGCGGGTTCCGGGTCAGCCCTTGCATGCAGGCGCCGGCCAGACCGAGCGCGGCACCGACCGCCAGCGCGAGGACGGTCCGCTCGACGCGTGCCTGGTAGATGACGTGCAGCGGGTGGCCGGCGTCGAACAGTGCCGCCCAGGAGACCGTCCGCGCGCCGACCAGGACCGATGCCGACACCACCAGCACCGCCGCGGCGACCAGGGCAGCCGTGGCGATCGGCGTGCCGGTCCGGCCGGGGGTCGCGACCCGGCCGGAGTCGCGGCTCTGGGTGACCGTCACGAGCCGGCGACGGCCCGTGCGACGTGGGGCACGAAGTGTTCGATCACGTAGGGGATGGACAGTGGCGTCGGGTTGGTGACCGCGAGGCTGACGTGCTTGTCCGCCTCGGCGTAGGCGTGCCCGTTCGCGATCGCGGGGATCTGCCCGATCAGGTTGTGCTCGGTGAAGGTCTGCATGTCATCGGGGTTCTCCGACCAGGTGAGCAGGACGTCGGACTCCAGCTCGGAGGCGCGCTCGGCGGACACCGTGCCGTAGAACTCGCCCGGCTTGATCGCCTCGGCGACCGACGGCGCGTCCACGAGGCCCAGGTCGTGCATGAACGAGACGCGGGGATCCTGGGGCGCGTACATCCCGATCGAGGACAGGTCCGTGGTGGTGAGGTAGGCGAAGATCAGTGACTTGCCCTCGAGCTGCGGGTGCTCCGCGGCCGCGTCGTCGATCGCCTGCTCGGTCTCGGCCGCGACCTCCTCGGCGAGGTCGGAACGCCCGAGTGCCGTGCCGACCATCTCCAGCGACGTCTGCCAGGGGGTGATCCACGGGTGCTCGGGATAGGCCACGACCGGAGCGATCTTGCTGAGCTTGGCGTACTCCTGCTCGCTGATGCCGGAGTTCGTGGCCAGGATCAGGTCCGGGTCGAGCTTGGCGATCTCGACGACCGGCGCGCCGTCGGCGTCGTCGTACCGCGTCGGTGGCTCCATACCTGCCCTCTCGAGCTCGGCGTCGAACCAGTCGGACGAGCCGGCCTCGTTGCCACCCCAGGTCAGCTTGGTGGCGCCCACCGGCGCCACACCGAGGGCGAGCACGTGGTCCTGGTCGCTCCAGCCGAGGGTGGCGACCCGCTGGGGCTGCTCCTCGATGGTGGTCTCGCCGAAAGCGTGCTCGATGGTCACCGGGAACGCATCCGCCTCGGCGCTGGTGTTGGCCACCTGCGTGTCGGATCCAGCGGCGGTCGAGCCGGTCGCGCAACCGGTGAGGGTCAACGCGGCTGCGACGCCGAGTGCGGCCAGGGTGCGGGGGCGCGGCATGTTTGTCCTACTTTCGGTCGGCGGAGTTAGGTAACCCTAACCTAACTTGACCGACCAGCGCACTGGCCCCGGGCCCCCTCTCAACCGCCGGCGGCGTGCACCAGCCCACGGAACAGCCCGGCGTCTGCGGCGGTCTCCGGATGCCACTGGACGCCGAGGTAGAACCGCTCGCCCGGCCGCTCCATCGCCTCGGTCGTGCCGTCGGTCGCGACGGCAGCGGGAGCGAACCCCGGGTGCGACCGGACCGACTGGTGGTGGTGGCACCGCACGTGGTGCCGGTCGCCGATCAGCGTCCGCAACCGGGAACCGTCGATGGTCTCGACGTCCACCGTGCCGTACTCGTCACCACCGGGGGAGTGCTGCTCGTGTTCCACGACGTCGGGGGTGTGCTGGTCGAGCGCGCCGCCGCCGTGCACCGCCATCAGCTGCATCCCCCGACAGATCCCGAGCACCGGGATGTCGCAGGACTCCGCGGCATCGAGCAGCGCCAGCTCCCACGCGTCACGGTCCTCTCGCCAGCCGCGGGTCCGTTCGTGGGGAGTCTCGTCGTACAGCCGCGGATCGACGTCGGCGCCACCGGAGATCACCAGCGCGTCCAGCCTCGCCACGATGCCGGTGGCGACGGCCGGGTCCACGGGTGGGAGCAGCAGCGGCGCCCCGCCCGCAACGACCACCGAGTCGGCGTACCCGGTCGGCAACAGGTCGGCGCGCGCGTCCCAGACCCCCCACCGGGCCTGCTCGCGGTAGGTGGTCAGCCCGATCAGCGGTCGGCCCACGGTCAGAGCGGGGTCACGTAGGCGCCGGAGATGCCGCCGTCGACCAGGAAGGTGTTGGCGGTGATGAAGCTGGAGTCGTCCGAGGCGAGGAAGAGCACGGCGCTCGCGATCTCCTCCGGCTCGGCGAACCGGCCCATCGGCACGTGCACCAGCCGGCGCTGGGCACGCTCCTCGTCCTTGGCGAAGAGCTCCTGCAGCAGCGGGGTGTTCACCGGTCCCGGGCACAGGGCGTTGACCCGGACCCCGTCGCGGGCGAACTGGACCCCGAGCTCGCGCGACATCGAGAGCACCCCGCCCTTCGACGCGGAGTAGGAGATCTGCGAGGTGGCCGCACCCATCACCGCGACGAACGAGGCGGTGTTGATGATGGAGCCGCGCTTCTGCTCGAGCATGTAGGGCAGGGCGGCCTTGCAGCACAGGTAGACGCTGGTCAGGTTCACCTCCTGCACCTTGCGCCAGGCCTCGAGGTCGGTGTCGAGGATCGAGTCGTCCTCCGGAGGGGAGATGCCGGCGTTGTTGAAGGCGATGTCGACCGAACCGTAGGTGTCCTTGGCGGCCCTGAACAGCGCGTCCACCTCGTCCTTGCTGGTCACGTCGACGTGCACGAAGGTGCCGCCGATGCGGTCGGCGATCTCCTTGCCGTTGGCGTCGTCCAGGTCGCCGATGACCACCTTGGCGCCCTCCTGTGCGAACCGGTTCACGGTCGCCAGGCCGATGCCGGAGCATCCGCCGGTGATCACGGCGACCTTGCCGTCGAGCCGTCCTGCCATGTCTGTTCGGTTCCCTTCTTCGAGGTGCGACCGGCTGTGCCGGCGGGGAGGTGTGGGTGCCTACTCGTCGGAGATGAAGACGTTCTTCTCCTCGGTGAACGCCTGGGGTGCATCCGGGCCCAGCTCGCGGCCGAGTCCCGACTGCTTGTAGCCGCCGAATGGCGTCCAGTACCGCACCGACGCGTGCGAGTTCACGCTCAGGTTGCCGGCGGCGACACCACGCGAGACCCGCAGCGCGCGGCCGAGGTCTCGGGTGAAGACCGAGCCGGACAGGCCGTACTCGGTGTCGTTGGCCTTGTCGATGGCGTCCTGCTCGTCGTCGAACGGCATCACCGCGACCACGGGCCCGAACACCTCCTCGCGCCAGATCCGCTCGTCGGGCGACTCGGCGAGCACCACCGTCGGGGGAACCCAGAACCCGTCACCGGCCGGAGCCGAGCCGGTGTAGGCGACCTCGACCTCGTCCAGGAACCCCTGCACGGTCTCGCGCTGCCGGGCCGAGATCAGCGGACCCATCTCGCTCGACCTGTCGCCGGGGTCGAGCACCTTCATCCCCTTGACCGCGGGTTCGAGCAGCCCGAGGAACTCGTCGTACGCCGACCGCTCCACCAGGATCCGCGACCGCGCGCAGCAGTCCTGGCCGGCGTTGTCGAACACGGCGTACGGCGCGGTGGCGGCTGCCTTGGCGAGGTCCGCGTCGGCGAACACCACGTTCGCACTCTTCCCGCCCAGCTCGAGCGTGACCCGCTTCACCTGGTCGGCGCAGCCCGCCATGATCTGCTTGCCGACCTCGGTGGAGCCGGTGAAGCAGATCTTGCGCACCAGCGGATGGGTCACGAACCGCTCGCCGACCACCGACCCCTTGCCGGGGATGACAGTCAGCACGCCTTCGGGAAGGCCGGCCTCGAGGGCCAGCTCGGCGATCCGGATGGCGGTCAGCGGGGTCATCTCGGCCGGCTTGAGCACGACACAGTTGCCTGCCGCCAGCGCCGGTGCGAAGCCCCAGCCGGCGATCGGCATCGGGAAGTTCCAGGGCACGATCACGCCGACGACCCCGAGCGGTTCGTGGAAGGTGAGGTTGACCCCACCGGCCACCGGGATCTGCCGCCCGAACAGGCGCTCCGGCGCCGCGGAGTAGTAGTTGAGGACGTCGCGGACGTTGCCCGCCTCCCAGGT
>DATFGA010000338.1:0-5035 GCA_035249775.1 Nocardioidaceae bacterium
GAGGCCGGCGACGATCGCGCCGGAGATGCCGAAGAAGCCGAGGTAGGCGAGCTTGAAGGTCCAGGTCCAGTCGGCGTAGTAGAGGTGCCACTCGAGGAAGACGACCTCGAACGTGGCGGCCAGGACGCCGGCGAGCATCGCTACGCCGGGACCGAACCGCTTCCACGCAAACAGTGCGAGGGCGAGCTCGACACCGAGACCCTGGAGAACGCCGGAGGCAAGCACCTGCCAGCCCCACTGCGATCCGATCAGTGCCGAGACCGAGGCCGCGACCACCTCGGTGATCAGCGCCGCGCCTGGACGACGGATCAGCAGACCGCCGACGACGCCGGCGAGCAGCCAGGGTGAGTACCAGAGCCCGGCGAGCGGCGCGAACACCGCGCCCATCGCCTCCGACGGCGCGTTGTAGACCAGGCCCCAGGCCCAGAAGACCACGCCGAAGGCGACACCGAGCATGGCCGCGCTGACCAGGTCGACGGTCCGGAAGGCCAGCAGCGGCCGGGACGCGAGCACCGTCGAACGGGCCCGGGTCGTGGTAGTGGCGGGTGGGTGTGACCCAACTCTTGAGGACATGCGCAACTCCCATGAGGTCTCAGGGAGGGAATCGCTCGCAAAAGCGATTGAGACTCGACTTCCTTCGCCGGTATGAGCCGGGGCAGGTTCGAGGGTCTGCGGCCGTTTCCGCACTCTCAGCGCCGGTCGGCGCTCCCCTGTCGTTCGCTGTCCACTGTACCCGGCCGCCGACGGGACGCACCCGGCCCCTTGCACCAGCCGGTCACCATGACCTGCTCACGCAACCAGCGCGCCACTTCTGTGCACCAGCCGGTCACCGTGACCTGTTGGTGCAAGGAGCCGGTAGGTCGCGCTGGAGGACGCTGTGGATAACTTCTGCAGGCGCCGAGCGAGCTCTGGAACAGTCGGCGCATGCCCGACCCGACGTCGATCACGATGGACACCCGCCGGCCGATCACCGCCGCGGTAGCCCGCGGAATGGGCTTCAAGCCGTCGGCGCTTCGCGGCAAGAACTTCTGCACGATCTTCCGCGGCGTCTACGCGCACGTTCAAGGCCGAGCCCATCCCTTGATCCGCACCCGTGCCGCCCTGATGATCCATCCACCGACTGCCTTCGCGAGCCACAGCAGCGCAGCCCGGATCCATCAGGTGCCGTTGCCCGCGCTGCCCGACGAGCACGTCAGCGTCTTCGAGGCCAAGGACCGGCGGCGCCGACCGGGGATCCGCAACCACGTGGCAGCACCGGAGACGCCGGTCGTGGTCGTCGACGGCGATCGTGTCTCGTCGCCGGAGCAGATGTTCCTCGAGCTCGCCGGCATCGTGAACCTGGTCGAACTCGTGGTGGTCGGGGACGACCTCGTCCGACGGAAGCTCACCACGCCGAAGCGGCTCCGTGCCTACTGCGCCCAGTCCGATCACCAGGACGCTGCGGCCGCGAGATTGGCCGCCGCGTACGTGCGCGTGGGCGTTGACTCCCCCATGGAGACCCGGCTCCGGATGCTCCTTGTCCTCGCCGGGCTGCCGGAGCCGGAGGTCGACTTCAGGATTTTCTGGTCGGACGGACGCGTCAGGTACCGGTTCGACCTCAGCTATCCCCTGTTCAAGGTGATCGTGGAGTACGACGGGCGTCAGCACCGCGCCGACCTCGACCAGTGGGACACCGACACCGAGCGGAAGGACTGGTTCGACCACAACGGCTGGATGCATGTCCCGGTGTTCTCGCGCGGCATCTACCGCCGGCCGGACGACACGCTCCGCCGGGTCGTCGACGCTCTTCGATCCCGCGGCTGCACGACCTTGCCCCGCGACCTTTCGGATGACTGGCGTCCGTTCTTTCCCGTGCGACGCTGACCACGCCCGCCGTACGACGACCCTCCATCGCGCACCAACAGGTCACCGTGACCGGCTCACGCACATCCCTGGCGCATTTCGTGCGCCAACAGGTCACCGTGACCGGCTCAGGTAGCCCACCCGATTAAGCCACGGGATGCTGAATCTTGGTCGTGCTCCATCTGCAGCCGGTGGGTGCTGAATCAGGTGCCCCCAGCGCAGCCAACGCCAACAGGTCACCGTGACCGGCTCACGCACATCCGCAGCGCATTTCATGCACCAACAGGTCACCGTGACCGGCTCACGCACATCCGCGGCGCATTTCGTGCACCAACAGGTCACCGTGACCGGCTCACGCAGGCCCGCCGCCCGAACCGGCCTCAGCCGAGATGGCCGCGCACCGAGGCATGACCTTTGAGCAGGTTCCGGGCGATCGTGCGCCGCTGGATCTCGTCGGTGCCCTCGTAGATCCGCAGCAGCCGCAGCTCGCGGTACCACCGCTCCACCGGCAGCTCGCGGGTGTAGCCCATCCCTCCGTGCATCTGCAGCACCCGGTCGACGATCTCGTTCGCCTTGACGCCGCCGAACAGCTTCGCCATCGACTGTCCCTGCCGGGAGTCGAGTCCGTTGTCGACCTGCCAAGCAGCGGCCAGCACCAGCCAGCGCAGCGCCTCGATCTCGACCGCGGAGTCGGCGATCATCCACTGGATCGCCTGGCGTTCGGCGATCGGCTGCCCGAAGGTGACCCGGTTCCGCGCGTGCTCCATCCCCATCTCGACCAGCCGCTCACAGGCACCGAGCGCGCGGGCGGGCAGCAGGTAGCGGCCCTTGCCGATCCAGCGCATCGCCAGCTCGAAGCCGTGGCCCTCATCACCGAGGATCGCCGAGTGCGGCACGCGGACGTTGTCGAAGATCAGCGACGCTGGGCCCCACTCGCCCATCGTGTCGATGTACTCCGACTTCCAGCCCTGGTCGCGGTCGACGAGGAAGCAGGTGACCGACTCGCCGGTGCGACCCTCCTTGTGCTTGTCGGGGTCGGTCACCGCGAACACCATCGTGAAGTCGGCATCGTTGCCGCCGGTGATGAAGGTCTTCTCACCGTTGATCACCCACTCGTCGCCCTCGCGGCGCGCGGTGGTGCGGATGCTGCGAGCGTCGGACCCGGCGCCCGGTTCGGTGATCGCGAAGCAGCTCTTGCGTTCGCCGTTGATGGTGGGGACGAGGTACGTCGCGCGCTGCTCGTCGTTCGCGACGTAGAGGATGTTGTCCGCGTCGCCGCCGAACTTGAACGGCACGAACGACCGGCCGAGCTCCACCTCGAGGAGGGCGTTCATCACCGCGCCGAGGCCCATCCCGCCGTACTCCTCGGGCGTGTGCACGCCGAAGAACCCGGCCTCCTTCGCCTTGTCCTGCAACGCCTCGAGCTCGTCGGCCCGGAGCCCGCGCTCGTTGCGGCGCTCGCGGTTCAGCACCTCCTGCTCGAGCGGCATGACTTCCTTGCGGACGAACGTGCGCACCCATTCGCGGATCTCGCGCTCTTCGTCAGACAGGTGCAGGTCCATGACGGTCACTCCTCGTGGTCGGCGATGTGCGCGTCCGTGTCCACAGTCTGCCCCGGGGTCGTGGTCAGGCGGGCAGGTCCACGAGCTCACCGAGCCGGAGCCGGTGCGCTCCGGGGGTGCCGAAGGCGATCTGGTCGGCCTTCGCGCGCTTCAGGTAGAGGTGGGCCGGGTGCTCCCAGGTCATCCCGATCCCGCCGTGCAGCTGGACGCACTCCTCCGCAGCACGGACCGCCACCTCCGAGCAGTACGCCTGCGCCACCGACGCAGCGATCTCCCGGTCCGGGTGATCCTCGGCCACCGTCACGGCGGCGTAGCGGGCGGCGGCCCGGGCGGACTCGACCAGCACGTAGAGGTCGGCGAGCCGGTGCTTGAGGGCCTGGAACCCACCGACGATCCTGCCGAACTGGCGCCGTTCGCGCAGGTAGCCGACCGTGCTGTCCAAGCACCACTGGGCGACCGCGAGCTGTTCCGAGGCCATCAGCGCCGCACCGACCAGCAGCGCCTCGCGGACCGCCCGGTCCCCCTCGTCGGCACCCAGCAGCACCGTCGACGCGGCACCCTCGAGCGTCACGTCGGCGAGCTGGCGGGTCATGTCCAGGGACACGACCGGAGTCACCGTGGCATCGGCCGTCTCGACCGTGTGCAGCTCGACACCGCCTTCGACCGTCACAGGAACCAGAAGCACATCGGCGTCCAAGACACCGGCGAGGCTGCTCAGCTCGCCCCGAAGTGCGTCGGCGCCTCTGCGGACGCTCGCGCTGAATCCGGTCGCGGTCGCGGAGAACGGCACGGCCAGGGCAGCGGTCCGCTCCCCAGCGGCCAGCTGCTCGAGCAGGGCGCTCCGGCCGGCGCGGAGCAGGGCGGCGGTGGCCACCACGGCGCTGCTCAGGAACGGTACGGGTGCGGCCGAGCGGCCCAGCTCCTCGAGGACAACCGCCGCCTCGCGAGCCGAGGCACCCGCGCCGCCGTACTCCTCCGGCACCAGCAGACCGGCCAGCCCGAGGTCCACCGCCAGCGCCTTCCACAGTCCTGGCACCAGCGACCGGTCGCCGTCGTAGAGGGCGATCACGCGGTCCGCTGGGCACCGGTCGGTCAGCAGGTCACGCACGCTGGCGCGCAGCGAGTCCTCTACGTCGGTGTAGAGCAGGTTCAGGTCCTCGGTCACCGGGGCAGGTCCTTCCAGGCGATGTCTTTGTCGGCCCGTGCCTCGGACGGGAGACCGAGCACCCGCTCGGCGATGATGTTGCGCAGGACCTCGGAGGTGCCGCCCTCGATCGAGTTGCCCTTGGCGCGCAGGTAGCGGTAGCCGGCGTCGCGGCCGGTGAACTCCACCAGATCCGGGCGGACCATCGTCCAGTCGCTGTAGCGCAGACCGTCCTCACCGAGGAGCTCCAGCTCCAGCCCGCTCAGCTCCTGGGCGAGCCGCGCGAACGTCACCTTCATCGCCGCGCCCTCCGGACCCGGCGCCCCGGCCGCCAGCTTCTGCCGGAGCCGTTCGCCGGTGAACCGCGCGACCTCGGCCTCGACCCACAGCCCCATCAGCCGGTCGTGCAGGTCGGGAGTGCGCAGCTCGGGCCGTTCCCGCCAGGTCCGGGCCACGACACCGACCATGCCGCCCTCACGAGGAGCGG
>DATFGA010000339.1:0-7732 GCA_035249775.1 Nocardioidaceae bacterium
TGGATGGTGGGCCTGCTCGCCAGCCTCCGGGTCTATCCCCACCTGCTCGGCGACTCCGCGATCCGGGTGCGGTACGGCGCATCGGTCGACATCCCCATCCCGTGGGCAGCGATCGCGACCATCGTCCCGCAACGCCGCGACCTGCCCTCCACGGTCTGGACGCTCCAACCGCGGGAGATCGAGAACGGCACGGACCTCCAGGTCGGCGTGTCCGGACAGGTCAACGTGCACGCGGTGCTGCACGAGCCGCTGACCGTCCGCACACCCAAGGGGGAGCAGGTGATCGCCGCGATCAGCTTCCTCGCCGACGACCCACGTGACCTGGTCGCCCGAGCACGCCAGCACCTCGCCCCGGCCGGCGCGGAGAGGCGCAGCCGTGGCTCCGCCTGATGCCCGCCGACCGCGCTTCGAGGAGCTCGACTGGCGGCAGACCTCGATCGGCGAGGTGAGCCTGCGCCGGCGACGGGAGCCGACCCTGGACGTGGACGTCTACGAGGTCAAGCTCGACGACGAGTACCTGATGTCGAGCCTGTTCACCGTCGCCGAGGTCGAGCTCGCCCGGCTCGGCCTGGCCGAGCTGAGCGGCCCCGAGCTGAGTGGCTCCGACCCGGCAGGGCCGGCCGGCGCCGAGCTCGACGTGGTCGTCGGCGGGCTCGGCCTCGGCTACACCGCCGTGACCGTCCTCGAGGACGAGCGGGTCCGGTCGCTCACCGTCGTCGAGACGATCCCCGAGGTGATCGACTGGCACCGCCGCCAGCTGTTGCCGGACGTGGCCGGACTCACGCAGGATCCACGGTGTCGCCTGGTGAACGGCGACTTCTTCGCAATGGTCGCCGGTGACGGGTTCGGCCCGGAGACACCCGAGCCGCTGCACGCGATCCTCCTCGACATCGACCACACACCCCGGCACGTGCTGCACCCCAGCCACTCCGCCTTCTACACAGCTGACGGCCTGCGCCGGGTCGAGCGACTGCTCCACCCCGAGGGCGTCTTCGCCCTCTGGTCCGACGACCCGCCGGACGAGGCGTTCGGCCTCGTCCTCGGTGAGGTATTCGCCTCCTGGGTCGCCCATGTCGTCGCCTTCGACAACCCGCTCACGGGGGGCGAGTCGACCAACACCGTCTATGTCGCTCGGAAGAAGACGGCCGAAGCAGCACGGACGGCGAATTAACACGCCACTGGCAGCAGCGACACCTGTGCAACGACTTGGGCAACATCCTTGACATGTCCGGACAGGAACACGACTCTTAGCGACACTTGGTGTGTGATGCCGCTCACATGAGTGGCTATCCCTCACACATGGGGGCGGGAGCCGGATGCTCAGTGCACGGAACCTCGAGGTCGTCTACGACGATGTCGTCCTCGCGCTGCGCGGCGTGAGCCTTTCCGTGCCCGACGGGAAGATCGTTGCCCTGCTCGGGTCCAACGGCGCCGGCAAGACCACGCTGATCCGGGCGATGACCGGGCTGCTGAAGATCCACGACGCCGAGATCACCAAGGGCACCGTCACCCTCGACGACAAACCGCTGACCCGCGCGAAGCCCGAACGCATCGTCGGCCTCGGTGTGCGGCAGGTCCAGGAAGGACGCCGTGTCTTCGTCGAGATGAGCGTCGAGGACAACCTTAAGGTCGGCGCGCACACCGCACGGGCACAGGCGAAGGAGAACATCGAGCGGGTCTTCGAGCTGTTCCCGGTCCTCGCCGACCGGCGTGGGATGACCGCCGGCTTCCTCTCCGGCGGGGAGCAGCAGATGCTCGCCATGGGCAGGGCGATGATGTCGAACCCCCGCTACCTGCTCCTCGACGAGCCGAGTCTCGGGTTGGCGCCGCTGCTCGTCGACCAGATCCGCGATGTGATCGTCGCGATCAACGAGGCCGGCACCGGCGTACTCCTCGTCGAGCAGAACGCCACCATGGCGTTGTCGATCGCCAGCCACGGCTACGTGATGGAGACCGGCCGGATCGTCATGGACAAGCCGGCCGAAGCCCTGCTCAAGGACGACGACGTCCGCGAGTTCTACCTCGGCCTGCATCCCGGTGAGGACGGCCGCAAGTCGTTCGCCGAGATCAAGCACTACCGGCGCAAGAAGCGGTGGTCGGCATGAGCACGCCCGAGCCCATCGCCCGGCTCCGCGACGTGCGGCTCTCCTTCGCCGGGGTCACCGCCATCGACGGCGTCTCCTTCGACGTGATGCCCGGCGAGCTGTTCGCGATCATCGGCCCGAACGGCGCCGGCAAGACCTCCACCTTCAACGTGCTCTCCGGCGTCTACCGCCCACAGCAGGGCACCGCCGAGTTCCTCGGCCAGAGCGTCCTCGGCAGGAAGCCCTACGACATCGCCGCGATGGGCCTGGCCCGCACCTTCCAGAACATCGCCCTGTTCGAGCACCTGACCGTGCTCGACAACCTGATGCTCGGCCGCCACCAGCACATCAAGTACGGCGCCGCTGCCGCCTTCGCCTGGATCGGCCGCGCCAAGAAGGAGGAGGTCGTCCACCGCAGGTTCGTCGAGGAGATCGTCGACTTCCTCGAGATCGAGCAGTGGCGGTCGCTGCCCGTCGGGCTGTTGCCGTACGGCGTGCAGAAGCGGGTCGAGCTGGGCAGGGCCCTTGCCATGGAGCCGAAGCTGCTCCTGCTCGACGAGCCCGTTGCGGGGATGAACCTGGAGGAGACCGAGGACACCGCCCGCTACATCCTCGACATCCGCGACGAGCTCGACATCCCGATGATCATGGTCGAGCACGACATGGGCCTGGTGATGGACCTCGCGGACCGGGTGATGGTGCTCGACTTCGGCACCCCCATCACCACCGGCACCCCGGACGAGGTGCAGCGCCACCCGGACGTGGTCCGTGCCTACCTCGGCGAGCAGGTGGCCACATGAGCGACCGCACCGACACGACCACGCCGGTGACCCGGATCCGCGCACACGCCGAGGAGATCCCGACCCGGATCGCCATGCGTCACAAGGATCTCGGCGTGTGGCAGGAGATCACCTGGGCCGACTACTGGGAGCTGGTCCAGCTCGTCGCACACGCGCTCCTCGACCTCGGTGTCGAGGCCGGTGACCGGGTGGCGATCCACTCGGAGAACCGGCCGGAGTGGCTCCTCGCGGACATGGGGGCGCTCGCCGTACGCGCCTCCTCGGTCGGCATCTACCCGACGAACCCGGCCGCCGAGGTGTCCTACCTGCTGTCGAACTCGGGCGCGAAGGTGCTGGTCGCCGAGGACCAGGAGCAGGTCGACAAGGCGCTGTCGGTGATCGACGAGTGCCCCGACCTGGAACGCGTGGTCTACCTGGAGCCGCGCGGCATCCGCGGCCGCTACGAGCATCCCGCGCTGATGTCGTGGGAGGAGTTCCTGGACCGCGGACGCGCACACCGCGACCAGGACGCCGAAAGCGTCGACCGGCGGATCGCCGAGGCACGCGGCGACGACATCGCCACGCTGATCTACACCTCCGGCACCACCGGGCCACCGAAGGGCGTGATGCTCTCGGTCGACAACGTCGAGTTCGCGATCCGGGTGCTGGTCCAGGAGGGCGCGTTCACCGACCCGCCGCCCGGACCCGACGACCTGCTGCTGTCCTACCTGCCCCTGAGCCACGTCGCCGAGCGGATCTTCACCACCTGGTTCAACGCCGCCGCCGCGACCCAGGTCAACTTCGCCGAGTCGATCGAGACCGTTCCGCAGAACCTGCGCGAGGTGCAGCCGACGATCCTGTTCGGGGTTCCCCGGATCTGGGAGAAGCTGCTCGCCGGCGTCGAGATCCGGCTCAGCGGCGCGACGTGGCTGAAGCGGCGCAGCGCACGGTTCTGGCTCGGTGTCGCCGAGCGGATCGGGCACCGGCTGGTCGCGACCGGCGGCACGCACACCGCCGGCACCCGGCTCCTGTACGGCATCGGCTGGCTCTTCTGCTTCCGCGCCCTCAAGGAACGCCTCGGGATGCGCCGGGTCCGGTACGCCGCGTCCGGTGCCGCCCCGATCGCGCCCGACGTGCTGCGATTCTTCATGGGTATCGGCGTCCCGATGCACGAGGTCTACGGGATGACCGAGAACACCGCGGTCGCCACTGGCAACCGGCCGGGCCGGGTCAAGCTGGGCACCGTCGGCGAGGTCCACCCCGGCCTCGAGATCAAGATCGACGACGCGACGGGCGAGATCCTCACCCGGCACGCCGGCACGTTCGTCGGCTACTGGCGCAACCCGGAGGCGACCGCCGCCGCGATCGACGCCGACGGGTGGCTGCACACCGGCGACGTCGGCGAGTGGGTGGACGGCACGCACCTGAAGATCACCGACCGGATGAAGGACATCATCATCACCGCCGGCGGCAAGAACGTGTCACCCTCCGAGCTCGAGAACGCGTTGAAGGCGTCGCCGTACATCCGCGAGGCGATGGTCATCGGCGACGGCCGCAAGCACCTGTGCGCGCTGATCGGGATCGAGCTGGACACCGTCGGCGAGTGGGCGCAGCGCCGGCAGATCGGCTACAGCACCTACCGCGACCTGTCCGAGAAGCCCGAGGTTGTCGAGCTGGTCGACGGAGTGGTCAAGGACGTCAACAGCCGGTTCGCCCAGGTCGAGCAGATCAAGGCGTTCCGGCTGTTGCCCAAGGAGCTCGACCACGAGGACGGCGAGCTCACCGCGACCCAGAAGGTGAAGCGCTCGGCCATCGCCACCTCGTTCGACGAGCTCGTCGAGTCGATGTACACCGGGAGCAGCCGATGATCGCCTTCCTCGAAGCCTTCATCCGTGGCCTCGGGACCGGGTCGGTCTACGCCCTGCTCGCGATCGGGTTCGTGATCATCTACAAGTCCACCGGCGTGATCAGCTTCGCCCAGCCGGCGATGATGGTCAGTGGCGCGGTGGTGGTCAGCTACGTGGTGCCCGCGATCGGGTTCGTGCTGCTGCCCGGGCTCGCGTTCATCGTCGCCATGCTGGTCGGCGCGGTCGCGATCGCCGCGCTGGCGCTCGGCGTGGAACGGGCGGCGATCCGGCCGATGGTCGGTAGACCGGTGTTCGTGGTCGCGATCATCACCATCGGCCTCGACATCGCGATCCGCGTGGTCGCCAACGGGTTCATCGGCCTCGGTGCCCGGCCGATCGGAGACCCGTGGGGACTGACCCGGTTCAGCATCGGTGAGCTGCAGGTCCAGTGGCGCCACGTCGCGATGATGATCACCACCGCGCTCGTGCTCGCGATCCTGTTCTGGTTCTTCCGCTACACCCGGTTCGGTCTGGCGATGCGCGCCGCGGCGTTCGACCAGGAGGCGGCGCTGACCCAGGGCGTCAGCGTCGGCTCGGTGTTCGCGATGTCGTGGGCGATGGCCGGCGGACTCGCCGCACTGGCCGGTGCGCTGCTGGCCACGGGCGCCGGCGTCGACCAGCAGCTGTGGATCGTCGCCCTCGCCGCGCTGCCCGCGATCATCCTCGGTGGGCTCGACTCCCTCGAGGGCGCGGTGATCGGTGGCCTCGCGGTGGGCGTGGTCGAGTCGCTCGTCGGCAGCTACCAGCGACAGTTCGCGCCGTGGCTCGGGGACAACTTCGCCGTCGTCTCGCCGTACATGTTGATGCTGCTGGTGCTCCTCGCCCGTCCCTACGGCTTGTTCGGGACGCCCGAGGTGAAGCGCGTATGAGCACCGTGACCCGCACCGCCACCTCCGACCCCGCCGGCCGGGCGGGCGGCCACGCGACGCAACGACCCGGACGGGCCCGCCGACTCCGCGGGAGGCCCGGCTTCTACCGCTCCTACGAGCAGCAGCTGGCGCTGTTCAACACCCGACCGAAGCAGGTCGGGGTCGCGGTGATCGTGGCGCTCGGGCTGCTCATGCCGTGGGTGCTCACCGACCCGCTGCTGCAGACGCTCGCCGTCGCGTTCGTGTTCGCGATCGGTGGTCTCGGGCTGAACATCGTCACCGGTCTCGCCGGCCAGGTCTCGCTGGGCCACGCGTTCTTCCTCGGCATCGGCGCCTACACCGCGGCGGCGATCTCCGGTGATCCCGACGGGCGGACGATCGGGTTCGGGATCACCTTCCTGCCGCTGTGGCTGGTCGCAGCCGGTGTGGTCGCTGCCCTCGCCGGTGGGATCATCGCCCCGCTGGCCACCCGGCTGCGCGGCCTCTACCTCGCGATCGTCACCCTCGGCCTGGTGTTCCTCGGCGAGCACATCTTCAAGGAGTGGCAGGACCTGACCGGAGGCGCCGGCGTCGGCCGCGAGGCGGCGACGCCGGAGATGTTCGGCTACGCCTTCGACGAGGACAACGCCTTCCTGACCCAGGACCAGAACCTCTACCTGCTGATGTTCGTGCTGCTGCTGATCTTCGCCCTGTTCGCCCGCAACCTGGCCCGGTCCAAGGTCGGTCGCGCGTTCGCCGCGGTCCGCGACCGCGACGTCGCCGCGGAGATGATGGGGATCAACCTCGGCCGCGCCAAGCTGCTGGCGTTCGCGATCTCCTCGTTCTACGCCGGCTCCGCGGGTGCGCTGCTGTACACGATCACCGGCTTCTTCGACCCCGCCTCGTTCAACCTGCTGCTGTCGGTTCAGTTCATCGCGATCGTGCTCATCGGCGGTGCGGGCACGGTCGCCGGGACGATCATGGGCGCACTGTTCATCTCGCTGCTGCCCAGCCTGACCCGGGAGGTGCCGAGCTACCTCCCGTTCATCAGCCGGCAGGTCACCGACATCCCGAACGTGTTCCAGCTCGAGCAGATCCTCTACGGGCTGCTCATCGTCGGCTTCCTGCTGTTCGAACCGAGGGGCCTGTTCGGCATCTGGATCCGGATCCGCAACTACTGGAAGAGCTGGCCCTTCAGCTACTAGCTGACTCGCCACATCATCAAAGGAGATGTTGACCATGAAACTGCGAAAGACATGGGTGATGCTGGCGGTCTCCGTCTTCATCCTCACCGGCTGCCGAGGGTCCGACGACGACGGCGGTGGCGGTGGGGAGGGCGACGAGGGCATCTCGGCTCCCGGGGTGACCTCGGAGCCCTGCCCCGATGCGGTGAACCAGGACAACGGCTGCATCTACCTGGGCCAGATCTCGGACCTGACCGCGGGCCCGTTCGCACCGCTCGGGGTGCCGATCACCGACGCGATGAAGGCGTTCTGGCAGCGGGTCAACGACGACGGCGGGATCGGTGGCTACGACATCGACGCCTCCCAGTACGTCCGCGACAACCTCTACAACCCGCAGACGCACGCCCAGGTGTACGGCGAGATCGAGGGCGAGGTCCTTGCACTGGCACAGACCCTCGGCTCGCCGACCACGTTGGCGATCCTGGAGGACCTCAAGAGCGACGACATGCTCGCCGCACCGGCATCGTGGACGTCGCTGTGGGAGTTCGAGGACAACATCGTGGAGTCGGGAGCGCCGTACTGCTTCGAGTCCATGAACGTCGTGGACTGGGCCGTGCAGGAGAACGACGCGCAGAGCGTGATGGCGATCGGCTTCCCCGGCGACTACGGCGGTGACTCCGCGGCCGGTGTCGAGGTCGCGGCCGAGGCGAACGGGATGGACTTCCAGAACATCGAGACCGGTCCGGGCCAGGAGGCCCAGGCCGGTGCTATCAGCGCCGTGGTCAAGCAGAACCCGGACCTGGTCGTGCTCGCGGTCGGCCCGACGGAGACTGCGGTGATCGTCGGCCAGGCCGCCGCGCAGGGCTACCAGGGCCAGTTCGTCGGGATCGGGCCCACCTGGAACCCGGCCCTGCTGCAGAGCCCGGCCGC
>DATFGA010000340.1:0-4076 GCA_035249775.1 Nocardioidaceae bacterium
GCAGCGGGTCGGCGGGGAGCGGGTCGTCGGTGGGTGGGTCGAGCAGCGGGTCGCCGGAGCCGGGGAAGCCGGGTTCGCCCTGACCGGGCTCGCCGCCCGTTCCGCCTGGCTCGTCGCCGGGCTGGTCGGTCCCGCGTGAGCTCGGCACGTCGCCGTCAGACCCGGTGCCGCCGTCCGAGCCGGGGCCGCCGTCCGAGCTGACGGGGGTGTCCGGGTCGCCGGACGAGCCGGTGTCGGACGTGATGGAGTCCGACGAGCCGGTGTCGCCGCCCGCGAACGAGGTGTCGCCGCCGCGTGAGCCCGGACCGGCGAACCACCACAGGCCGCCGAGCAGCATCAGCACCGCGGCGGCGGCTGCGACGGGAACAAGCCAACGCTTCATGCAGGTACGACGCGCGTCGGGCTGTTCCGGTTCCCGCGCCAGGGCCACGTGTCCATGAAGGGCAGCCACTCGACCCGGCACTCGAGAGCGGACTCAGCCTCGTCCACGCGGGGACGAGCCGCCGGCGGCCTTCGAGTGCCGGTCCGAGTGGTCGCGGGACCACGGGCCGTGGCCGGAACGGGCTACTCCGAGCCTGCATCCAACTAGTCCGGAAGGTCGGTCTATGACCCGGATGGGCGATTGTGGCCGTGGCCTCCGGACTGATTACTTAGTCGCTTCCGCCTCGTAATTGTCCGGGGCGGTCAACTACGGAGAACGGAAGCGCTTAGATGCGAGCAGTTCGTACTTCTCGGAAGATGTGGAAAGCAGCGTTGGCCGTGGCCATGGCCGGCGCGATGATGGCGGCCACCCCGGCCGCGACCGGCATGAGCGCGGGGGAGGCCGTCACCGGCCTGAACGGTCCCCGCGGCGTTGCGATCGGCCCGGGCGGCAAGATGATCGTGACCCAGGCCGACGGCACGTTCAGCAGGGTGGTCCGCAGGGGACCGAACAAGGGTGAGGTCGTCCGGCTCGGCCGGGTGCCGCAGAACTTCCTGGCGCCGGCCGTCGACGTGAACAACCGCGGCCAGATCTTCCTGCTGACCGTCGGCGGTCCGACGGACGGTGCCGCGACGCTCTACCGGTACACGCCGGGCAAGGGCAAGAAGGTGATCGCCGACATCGGCCTCTACCAGAAGCGAAACCCGGACCCGTTCGACCTGGAGAGCAAGCCCAGGACGAGCAACCCGTTCGGTGTCGCCGCGCTCAACGACGGCAGCGCGCTGGTGGCGGACGCGGAGGGCAACGAGCTGCTCCGCGTGTGGCCCAACGGCGACATCGACAGCGTGGCCAAGGTCAAGCCGCGTACGGTGAAGGCGCCCGACATGGGCCCTGACGGCCCGCCGGCCGGCACGCCGATGCCGACCGAGGCCGTGATCACCTCGGTGGCCGTGGGTCCGGACGGTTCCTACTACATCGGCGAGCTCCGGGGCTTCCCGGGCAACCCCGGCAAGTCGCAGATCTGGCGGATCGAGCCGGGAACGACGGACGCGGTCTGCAACCCGAAGCGTCCCAACCGCGGTGACTGCACCCGGCACGCCGACGGGCTCACCTCCATCGTCGACCTCGCGGTCGGCCCCGGCGGGTCGGTCTACGCCCTCCAGCTGTCCAAGGCCGGCTGGCTGGCCGCGGAGTCCGGTGAGCCGGGCACCGAGATCGGCGCGCTGATCCGGGTCGGGCACGACACGAACGTCCGGCACGAGCTCGCCAAGGGCAAGCTGGTGACCCCCGGCGGCGTCGAGGTCGCACCCGGTGGACGCGTCTTCGTCACCACCCCGGTCTTCGGCCCGGGCAAGCTGATGCGGGTCAAGTAAGCACCGTCGGTAGAACATGAGGAGAGGCCCCCACAGCGATGTGGGGGCCTCTTCGCGTCCCTGGTTGACGGGCCGGTCAGTCCAGGTGCAGGTGCAGCGCCGCCCCGAGACGTGCGGCGGCCTCCGTGACCGCGACCTCCGGCTTGGCCACGTCGCGGGGGTAGTCCTCGAACAGGATGCTCGGCGGGGTGCTCACCGCCTCCTCGGACAGTCGCCTGCCCGTCGTACGCCTCCTCGGAAGGCGGAGCGCAGCCTCCACCGCCCGGCAGTCGAGCGCCATCTCCCCGGGTTGGGCCGCGTCGTCGTAGGCCAGCCGCTGGTAGGTCATGGCCCCACGGTAGGACCGATCCGTGACGCCGGACAGGAGTACCGCCGGGTAGTCTTCGCGGTGTCTTCCCACGCCTCCCGAAACCCTTCGAGGACCCACTGTGTCGCTGCTCGTGACCGGCTCGATCGCCACCGACCACCTGATGACCTACGAGGGCAAGTTCTCCGACTCGCTGGTCGTGGACCAGCTGGACAAGATCTCGCTGTCGTTCCTGGTCGAGGACCTGGAGGTACGGCGCGGCGGGTGCGCAGCCAACATCTCCTTCGGGCTGGGCTGTCTCGGGCTGCGCCCGGTGCTCGTCGGGGCGGTCGGTGAGGACTTCGTGGACTACCGGTCCTGGCTCGAGCGGCACCACGTGGACTGCGAGTCGGTGCACGTCTCGGAGTCCAAGCACACCGCGCGGTTCGTGTGCACCAACGACTCGACGATGGCGCAGATCGCGTCGTTCTACGCCGGCGCGATGAGCGAGGCGCGCGACATCGAGCTCGGCCCGGTCGTGTCCCGGGTCGGCAGCGCGGACTACGTGCTGGTCGGTCCGAACGACCCGGAGGCGATGCTGCGGCACACGGAGGAGTGCCGCGAGCGCGGGTACCCGTTCCTCGCCGACCCGTCCCAGCAGCTCGCGTTCGGTGACGGCGACATGATCCGGCAGCTGATCGACGGCGCCGCGATCCTGTTCAGCAACGAGTACGAGTCGGCGCTGATCGAGAAGAAGACCGGCTGGTCCGCCGAGGAGGTGCTGTCCCGGGTCGGCACCTGGGTGGTCACGCTGGGCTCCGAGGGGGTTCGCGTCGAGCGGCAGGGCGAGGAGCCGATCTTCGTGGCGGCCGTCCCGGAGATCGAGAAGGTTGAGCCGACCGGGGTCGGGGACGCGTTCCGGGCCGGGTTCATGGCCGCGCTCCAGTGGGGGCTGTCCTACGAGCGCGCGGCACAGCTGGGCTGCCTGCTGGCGGTCTACGTGGTGGAGAAGGTCGGCACGCAGGAGTACGTGCTGTCCCAGAAGGGGTTCGTGCAGCGGTTCGCCGACACGTACGGCGAGGAAGCGGCTGCCGAGATCGCCGCACACGTGCGGACCCCCCGCCCCTGATCCATCCCGCGCGGCCTGTTCGCCGCGTGCCAGAGTGGTCTCGTGGACGTCGACGTCGAGCTGGACTGCCGGGAGCTGCGGTGCCCGCTGCCGATCATCCGGCTGGCGAACAACATCGGCGACATCGCGGTGGGCCAGTCGCTCGCCGTGGTCGCATCCGACCCAGCCGCTCGCGCCGATGTCCAGGCCTGGTGCCGCATGCGAGGGCATGAGTACGTCGGCGAGGATGTGGCCGAGGACGGGATCGCCAGGTTCGTCGTACGCCGCCTGCACTGACCCCTGGTCCGCGGCAGGCGAGCCGACCCTGCCTTCTACATGCCGGCGCGGGCGCGCAGGGCTGAGACCACACCGGGCAGCACGGCGAGGAACCGTTCCACGTCGTCGGCGGTGGTGTCCCGGTTCACCGAGACTCGCACGTTGCCGTGGGTGAGCACGCCCATCGCCTCGAGCACGTGGGAGGGCGCGAGGGTGCTCGCCGTGCACGCCGACCCCGATGCGACCCCGAAGCCCAGCCGGTCCAGCTCGCCGACCAGCGCCTCGCCATCCACATACAGGCACGAGAACGTCACCACGTGCGGCAGTCGGGCCGACGGTGCACCGACCACCTCCACGTCCGGGACCGACGCGGCCACCACCGTCCGGATCCGGTCCACGAGGGCCGAGACCCGCGCGTTCTCCACCTCGCGGGCGGCGACCACGGCCTGCAGCGCGGCCGCCGCGGCGAGGACAGCCGGCACGTTCTCGAAGCCGGCGACCCGCGGGTCGGCCCGGTCGTCGGTGGGGAACGGCGCCCGCCAGCGGGATCCCTTGCGGACCAGGAGCACGCCGACCCCGGCCGGGCCGCCCCACTTGTGCGCGGAGGCCGCC
>DATFGA010000341.1:0-3168 GCA_035249775.1 Nocardioidaceae bacterium
ACGAAGTACTTGATGTTGTCGAAGTCGATCGTGTCGAGCTCGCCGCCCCAGGTGGGCATCGGCTTGCGGTCGAAGAGCTTGAGGCCCTTCAGGCGCAGGTCGAGCATCCACTGCGGCTCGTCCTTCTTCGAAGAGATGTCCCGCACGACCTCCTCGTTCAGCCCGCGCTTGGCCGCGGCGCCGGCGGTGTCCGAGTCGGACCAACCGAACTCGTACTTGCCGATGCCTTCGAGCTCCGGGTTGCGCTGGTCGATCGTGGTCATGAACTCAACCTCTCGTTTGACAGAACCGTGGTGGGTGCGCCGCCGCGTGTGGGCGGACCCGGGATGCAGGTGGTGCACACGCCGTCGCCGTGCGCGATGGTGGCCAGCCGCTGGACGTGGCGACCGAGCAGCTTGCTGATCACCTCTGTCTCCGCCTCGCACAGCTGGGGGAACTCGTGCGCGACGTGCGAGACCGGGCAGTGCTGCTGGCACAGCTGCTCGCCGACCGGACCCTGCCGGACCGAGGCAGCGTAGCCACCCTGGGTGAGCGCCCGGGCCAGGGCCTCGGCCGGCGACAGCTCCGGCTGGGCCTCGATGATGTCCCGGTAGTGCGTCTCCAGGTCGGCCACCCGGCGTCGCGCGAACTCGAGCACCGCCTGGTCCCCACCGGTCTCGGCGAGGAACCGCAGGGCCTGGACCGCGAGGTCGTCGTACTGCTGGTCGAACTGGTCGCGGCCCGACTCGGTCAGCGCGAAGGTCTTCGCCGGCCTGCCCCGACCTCGGGTGCCGTGCACCCGGGGCTCGCGAGCCTCGATCGCGCCGATCGCGATCATGTGGTCGAGATGGCGGCGGACCGCGGCGGCGGTCAGGTCGAGCCGTTCCGCGAGCGCGGCCGCCGTGCTGGGGCCGTTCTCGAGGATCGACCGGGCCACCCGCTCACGCGTGGGTGCGTCGCCGAGCGGGGCGCCGAGATGTGCACCGTCGAATTCCACAACATCATTGTGTCGTTAATAGGGGGCCGGTTTCAAATAAGGTCACCCTAATCACCCCGGGGACGTCTGACTCCGGCCCCGGCGAGTGAGCGGGGTCACTGCGTGCTGACCTTCCGCTGCGGGGCCGCCTGCGCCCTACCTACACTTTGCGGGTGCCCCTGTCCCCCGACCCGTCCTCGCCTGCGGTCGCAGTCGAGGGCCTGGTGATGCGGTACGGCGACAAGGTGGCCGTCGACGGGCTGAGCCTGAGCGTGGCCCGCCACACGATCACCGCGGTGCTCGGCCCGAACGGCGCCGGGAAGACCACAACGCTGGAGACCTGCGAGGGGTACCGGTCCCCGCACCGGGGCACCGTCCGGGTGCTCGGCCTCGATCCCGCGCGGCGACGACGCGACCTGCTCCCCCGGATCGGCGTGATGCTGCAGTCCGGCGGCGCCTGGTCGGGGGTGCGCGCGGTCGAGATGCTGCGCCACATCGCCGCCCTGCACGCCGAGCCCCTCGACGTCCCGATGCTGGTCGAACGGCTCGGCCTCGACGAGTGCGGGCGTACGCCGTACCGGCGACTGTCCGGCGGACAGCAGCAGCGACTCGCCCTGGCGATGGCCGTGGTCGGTCGGCCCGAGCTGGTGTTCGTCGACGAGCCGACCGCCGGGATGGACCCGCAGGCCCGTCGGACCACCTGGGACCTGCTCGAGGAGCTCCGCGCCGACGGCGTGACGATCGTGCTCACCACGCACTACATGGACGAGGCGGAACGGCTCGCCGACCACATCCACGTGATCGACCACGGCCGGCTGATCGCGTCCGGCACCCCGATCGAGCTGACCCGCGGGAGCGGCACCTCGACGATCCGGCTCGTGGTCACCGAGCCGTTCCCGCCGGACGCACCGAGCTCGCTGTCCGCGGCGCTCGGGCCGCTGACCGACGTGCAGCCGATCAACGAGCACAGCCTGCTGATCACCGGGCCGGCCGACGCATCCACGCTGGCCAAGATCAGCGCCTGGTGCGAACAGCACGGGGTGCTGCCCGAGTCACTGGCACTGGGCCAGCGCACCCTCGAGGACGTGTTCCTCCAGATCACCGGCCGGGAGCTGACCACATGAGGGCGGTGAGCCGGGGAACGTTCACGCCGCGTCCAGGCAGTGCACCGCTGCCCCGCCAGGTCCTGGCGCAGGCCCGGATGGAGACCCGGCTGCTGCTGCGCAACGGCGAGCAGGTGCTGCTGGCCGTGGTGATCCCGTTGATCGTCCTGGTCGGCGGCATCCTGGCCGCGAAGAAGGTGGACCTGGAGTTCAGCCACAGCGCGGTCGACACGCTCACCCCGGGCGTGCTCGCGCTCGCGGTGATGTCGACCAGCTTCACCTCGCTGGCGATCGCCACCGGGTTCGAGCGTCGCTACGGGGTGCTCAAGCGGCTCGGGTCCTCCCCGTTGCCGCGCTCGGGGCTGCTGGCCGGCAAGGTCGGTGCGCTGCTGTTCGTCGAGGCGCTGCAGGTGGTCGTGATCGGGATCGTCGCCGGTGCGCTGGGCTGGACCTGGACGCCGTCGGCGGCGGGACTGCTCGGGCTGCTCGGCTGCATCCTGCTGGGCACGGCCGCGTTCGCGTCGCTGGGCCTGTTCCTGGCCGGGGTGCTCCGGGCCGAGGCGACCCTGGCCGCCGCGAACCTGGTGTACCTGCTGCTGATGGCCGGCGGAGCCGTGGTCTTCCCGACCACCACCTACGGCAGCTTCGGCAGCGTGCTCGCCTGGCTGCCCTCCGGGGCACTCGGCAACGGGATGCGCACCGTCTTCCTCGACTCCGCCTTCCCCGCCCTGCCGCTGCTGGTGCTGGCCGGCTGGGCGGTGCTCGGCACCATCCTGACCGCGAGGACGTTCAAGTGGGAGTGAAGCTCACCGAGCCGGCGACCGTCCCGGCCGCGCCGGGCCGGGCTGCGACCTGGATCCGTCCGCTGGCGGTCGGCAGCCTGGTCGTCAACATCCTGATCGTGCTGACGGGGGGCGTGGTGCGGCTCACCGCGTCCGGCCTCGGCTGCCCGACCTGGCCGCGCTGCACCGACGAGTCGTTCGTGCCGCACGGCGCCCTCGGCATCCACGGCGCCATCGAGTTCGGGAACCGGATGGTGACCTTCCTGGTCGCCGCGGTGGCCATCGCCACGTTCATCGTCGCGTGGCGAATCGGCCGACGCTCGGTCGT
>DATFGA010000342.1:0-5954 GCA_035249775.1 Nocardioidaceae bacterium
TCCGCGTCAGCCCGCTGCTCGTGCTCTCGCGTGCGGTCATCCTCGCGATGAAGCGCACCCCGGAGATCAACTCCTTCTGGGACGAGGCCGCACAGGAGGTCGTCCACAAGCACTACGTCAACCTCGGCATCGCCGCGGCGACCCCGCGTGGTCTGGTCGTCCCGAACGTCAAGGACGCCGACCGGATGTCGATGGTCGAGCTGGCGTCCTCGATCAACGAGCTCACCCGGACCGCGCGCGACGGGAAGACCCAGCCGGCGCAGATGAGCGGCGGCTCGTTCACGATCACCAACGTGGGCGTGTTCGGCGTCGACGCCGGGACCCCGATCATCAACCCGGGTGAGTCCGCGATCCTCTGCTTCGGCGCGGTCCGCAAGCAGCCGTGGGTGCACAAGGACCGGATCAAGGCCCGAGACATCACCACGCTGGCGCTGTCGTTCGACCACCGGCTCGTCGACGGGGAGAAGGGATCCCGCTTCCTCGCCGACGTGGCCGGCATCCTGGAGGACCCCGCCTCGGCGCTGATGTTCTGACACCAGGCCCGCCGTCTGCCGGGAAGCGTGCGTTGTATCTATGCTGTGGGAACCATGCGCACTTCTTCCCGGCCCGGCGGGTCCGCTGCCCAGCGCGCCTATGACTTCGCCAAGTGGGCGATCCTGAACGCTGTCTACCAGGGCGGCGACGTGATCACCGAGGGTGGTCTGGCCAACGAGATCGGGATCAGCCGAACGCCGGTGCGCGAGGCGTTGCTCCGGCTCGAGGTGGAGGGGCTGGTGCGGCTCTACCCGAAGAAGGGTGCCGTGGTCAGCTCGTTCAGCGTCTCCGAGGTCGAGGACGTCCTCGAGGCACGGGTCCTGGTCGAGAACTTCACCGCCGCCCGTTCCTTCGCCAACCGCGCGACCCTGCTGCCGCAGCTCGAGGCCGCGCACGCCGAGATGCAGCAGCGGATGCGTGAGCGTGACACCGCCGGCTTCACCGACGCCGACCGCCGGTTCCACGAGCTGATCGTCGACGCCGCCGACAACCAGGTGCTGTCCTCGATCTACCGCACCCTGCGGGAGCGGCAGACCCTGTTCACCTCCGCGATGATGCGTGGCCGGGCGGACCGGATGGCGGCCGCGGTCTCCGAGCACGACAAGGTCATCGCGACCCTGCACGGCGACGACGAGGCGGTGTTCTGCCAGGCCGTCAACGACCACCTCCAGTGGTCGATCGCGCTGGCCCGGGACTCGCGGTGACCCCTGCCGCCGCTGCCGCCGCCGAGCCGCGCGGCGGCCGGCGGGCGATGGTCGTCTGGGCGACCGCGGTGTCCGTCTACTTCCTCGCCGTCTTCCACCGGTCCTCCCTCGGTGTGGCCGGGATCGCGGCGACCGAGCGGTTCGACATCTCCGCGTCGCAGCTGTCGACGTTCACCATGCTGCAGCTGCTGGTGTACGCCGGGATGCAGATCCCCGTGGGCGTCCTCCTCGACCGGTACGGGCCGCAGCGGCTGCTGCTGGTCGGCGCGCTGCTGATGACCCTGGCCCAGTTCGGGTTCGCGGTGACCGGCAGCTTCACCGGTGCCGTCCTCGCCCGGATCTTCGTCGGCATGGGCGACGCGATGGTGTTCATCAGCGTGCTGCGGATCGTCGCCTCCTGGTTCCCGTCGCGACGCAACCCGGTGCTCACCCAGTTCACCGGCCTGCTGGGCCAGTGCGGGGCGCTGGTCGCGGCGATCCCACTGGCCCGTTCACTGGCGGTGTTCGGCTGGACCACGACGTTCGTGGTGAGCGCCACGCTCGGTCTGGTCCTCGGCCTGCTGGTGGTCCTGCTGGTCCGAGACGTCCCACCGGGTGCACCCCCCTCCCGGCAGGCCAAGGACGTCCGCACGGTCGCCCTCGACCTGGGACTGGCCTGGCGCGATCCGGGTGTCCGTCTCGGCCTCTGGTCGCACTTCACCGCCCAGTTCTCCGCGAACGTGGTCGGCCTGCTGTGGGGCTACCCGTTCTTCGTCAACTCCGAGCACACCGGCACCACGGTGGCCGGTCTGTTGTTGTCGCTGCTGGTGGTGACGATGATGCTGGGCGGGCCGCTGATCGGCGGCTTCATCGCGCACCACCCGTGGCAACGCTCCACCATCGTGCTCTGCATCGTGTCCGCGATCGCTTTCACCTGGGGCCTGGTCCTGCTGTGGCCGGGGGACGCACCGGTCTGGTTGCTGGCGGTGATGGTGATCGCGACCGGCCTCGGCGGCCCCGGGTCGATGGTCGGCTTCGACGTCGCGCGGACCTTCGCGCCCGCCTCCCGGCTCGGGTCGGCGACCGGCATCGTGAACGTGGGCGGGTTCGTGGCCTCGCTGTTCATGGTGTTCGCGATCGGGCTGCTGCTCGACGTGTTCACCCCCGGCTCCTCGACCGACTACAGTCCGCGCGCCTACACGCTGGCGATGTCGGTGCAGTACGTCGGATGGGTCCTCGGCGGACTTCAGCTGGTGAGGTACCGACGACGTGCTCGCGCACACCTGGCGGTCAGCCAGCCCGACGCCTACGCGTGGATGACCCGGCGCCCGCGGGAGTGACCGGGCGCCAGGGGCAGCGAGCGGACCCGGCTCAGAGCGCGCCGATCCGCTTGTAGCGGGCGGTCCGCTGCTGGACCAGTGTGGACCGGTCCCGGTGCAGCAGCTCGGCGAGCTCGTAGCGCAGCACCGCACCGAGCCGGGCGCAGAACTCCTCCGGCTCGTCGGCGGCGTCCGGCTTCTCGAGCACGATCCGGTCCACGATGCCGGCCTCGCGCAGGTCGATCGAGCGGACGTTCTGGGATCGGGCCATGTCGGCGGCGTGGGACAGGTCGCGGTGCACGATCGCGCTCGCGCCCTCGGGTGGCAGCGGGGAGAGCCACGCGTGCTGCGCGGCGACCACCCGGTCCGCCGGAAGCAGGGCGAGTGCGCCACCGCCGGTGCCCTCCCCGAGCAGCAGGGTGAGCGTGGGCGCGTCGAGGGTGACCAGGTCGGCCAGGCAGCGGGCGATCTCGCCGGCCAGCCCGCCCTGTTCGGCCTCGACCGACAGCGCCGCGCCGGGTGTGTCAACCACGGTCATCAGCGGGAGGTTCAGCTCCGCGGCGAGCCGCATCCCGCGGCGGGCCTCGCGCAGTGCCCCGGGTCCGAGCGGGTGCGCCTCGGTCTGCCCCCGACGGTCCTGGCCGAGGAAGACGCACGGTGATCCGCCGAACCGGGCGAGCGCGATCAGCAGGCCCGGGTCGGACTCGCCCTGCCCGGTCCCGTTGAGCGGGATCACGTCGGTGGCGGCGTACCGCAGCAGCCGGCGTACTCCCGGCCGGTCCGGCCGCCGGGACCGGGTGATCGAGTCCCACGCGTCGACGTCGGGCACGTCCTCCTGGGCGGGGTCGGGGATGTCGACCAGCTCAGCGGGCGGCGTCGCGAGCACGGTCAGCGCGCGGTCGAGGATGTCGGCGATCTGCTCCGGGGGCACCACCGCGTCGACCAGCCCGTGCGCGTAGAGGTTTTCCGAGGTCTGCACGTCGGGCGGGAACGGCCGCTCGTACAACGCCTCGTAGACCCGTGGCCCGAGGAAGCCGACCAGGGCGCCGGGCTCGGCGACGGTGACGTGGCCGAGCGATCCCCACGAGGCCATCACGCCTCCGGTGGTCGGGTGCCGCAGGTAGACCAGGTAGGGCAGGCCGGCGGTCTTGTGCGCGGCGATCGCGGCGGAGATCTTCACCATCTGCACGAAGGCGACGGTGCCCTCCTGCATCCGGGTCCCACCGGAGACCGGTGCCGCCAGCAGGGGCAGTCCCTCCGCCGTGGCGCGCTCGATCGCGGCGACCAGCCGGTCGGCCGCGTCGACGCCGATCGAGCCGGCCAGGAACCGGAACTCGCAAGCCACGACCGCGACCCGGCGCCCGCGCATCAGCCCCTCGCCGGTGACCACCGCCTCGTCCAGGCCGGTCTTCTCCTGGGCGGCCCGCAGCTCGGCGGCGTACGCCTCGGACACATCGCGGCGCACCGGCGGCTTGTCCCAGGAGGTCCACGACCCCTCGTCGAGAACCAGGTCGACCAGCTCGGCCGCGGAGAGCCGGTCAGCCACGCTCCACCTCGTCCAGCCACGCCAGCACCGACGCGTTGTGCTCCCCGAGCCGCGGCGGCGGCAGGTGTTGCTCCCGGGCGCCGGCGAACGCGTTGTCGTCGAAGCGCAGCGGCGGCCCGGGCAGCGACACGGTGCCGACGCTGGGGTGCTCGACGTCGACGAGCAGTCCCTGGGAGATCGTCTGGTCCCACGTGTAGACCTCGTCGAGCGTGCGCACCTTGCCGGCCGGGATCCCGCTCTCGCGCAGCTTCGCCAGCCACGTCTCGGCGTCGGCGGCGGCGAGCGCGCGTTCGATGGTGGCGATCAGGTCGTCGCGCAGGTGGACCCGCTCCCGGTTGCTGGCGAACCGGGGGTCGTCGATGCCCAGCAGCTGCGAGAGCGTCCGCCACTGGTTGTCGCTGCCGCAGGCGATCTGGATCGGCGAGTCGGCGGTGTGGAACAACCCGTAGGGGGCGATCGCGGGATGGTGGTTCCCCATCCCGCGCGGCACCTCGCCGGCTACCGTCCACCGGGTGCCCTGGAACGCGTGCACGCCGACCACCGCGGCGAGCAGGCTGGTCCGGACCACCCTTCCGCGACCGGTGGTGTTCCGCTCGTGGAGCGCGGCGAGGATCCCGTAGGCGCCGTACATCCCGGCCAGCAGGTCCCCGATCGGTACGCCGACCCGGGTCGGCTCGTCCGGCGAGGGGCCGGTGATCGACATCAGTCCGGCCTCGCCCTGCGCGATCTGGTCATAGCCCGCCCGACCGGTCTCCGGCCCGTCGTGCCCGAACCCGGTGATCGACAGGATGATCAGTCCCGGGTTGATCTCGTGCAGCCGTTCGACCGAGAACCCGAGCCGGTCTAGCACCCCGGTCCGGAAGTTCTCCATCAGCACGTCGGCCTGCGTCACCAGTCGGGTCAGCAGGTCCTTTCCCTCGTCGGACTTCAGGTCCGCGGTCACCGACTCCTTGTTGCGGTTGCAAGACATGAAGTACGTCGACTCGGGCGAATCCTCCGGGCCGACGAACGGCGGACCCCACGACCGGGAGTCGTCACCGGTGCCGGGTGTCTCCACCTTGATCACCCGGGCCCCCAGGTCACCCAGCATCATCCCTGCGTGCGGGCCGGCCAGCGCCCGGGTCAGGTCGATCACGACCAGGTCCGACAACATGTTCGTCATGTTCTGCATTCGATCATGCGGGATCCTCCGCGGTCGATGACAAACCTCACCAACCTCACCGCCGGGAAGGGTGCAACCTTGCCGTCGGGTTCGTTCGAGCCGCCGGGCCGTCGGTGGTCGAGCCGTCCCGAGAGGAAGCCCCCCACGTGGGCGGTCGTCTGCGGGTGCGCGCCGCGAGGTGGCCGTCCCACCTGAGGACTGTTGCAGTTCACCTGCGCGGGAACGGTTGCCCGATCGCGAAGATGACGACCGTTGCAGTTCACGTGCGCGGGTCGCCCAACGCCCCGGCGGTCGCACCCGTCCTTCCCGGAAAGCGGTTCGGTGTCATTGCCGTCCCTATGGACGCCAACGACATCGCGGACCAGCGATCTAGGTGTCGTTCCCATCCACATGGACGGGGTTGACGTTCATCGCAACGACGATCCGCCCCGGCCGACGTACGGCGCGAGGCGGCCATCCGAGCCGAGGACCGTTCCGGTTCACGTGCGCTGGAACGGTCGTCCGATCGCGAAGATGACGACCGTTGTGGTTCACGTGCGCGGGAACGGTTGTCGCGCCCCGCCCCGGTTAGGCCGGCGACTTGCGCCGCATCAGCCAGGTGCGGAAGAACCCGCTCAGCTCACGGCCGGTCCGGGCCTCGAACCAGGCGATCATCTCCGCGCGCGAGGAGCTGCTGTCGCGGTGGGTCTGCGGCCAGGCACGCACCAGTC
>DATFGA010000343.1:0-3689 GCA_035249775.1 Nocardioidaceae bacterium
GTTCTGCGTCCGGGGCGCGCGGGCGTGTGTTCTCAGTTCTGGGGACGGGGCGATCGTGCTCCGCCGACTCGAGTGTGTCAAATAACCAGAGTCAGTTCAACTCAACTCTTGTCATGGAGTACAACGCAGGAAGGCGGAGGATGTTCCCGTCATTTCGCTGCCGGATGCCGTGACTCCGGTCACTTCCGGACCTGGGGGGCTGCAGGCCGCCTGCGGATTCACTGGCGGCGTTCGTCGTACGTCGGCGCGGCCCTCGTCCCGTCGGCTCGCACGCCGTTCCCGTCCATATGGATGGGAACGGCACCCCGAATCGCCGTCCGAGATGTCGTTGTCGTCCGTATGGACGGCAACGGCACCGACCCGCTCGAG
Source organism: Nocardioidaceae bacterium (assembly GCA_035249775.1). Classification (GTDB taxonomy): domain Bacteria; phylum Actinomycetota; class Actinomycetes; order Propionibacteriales; family Nocardioidaceae; genus Nocardioides_C. The sequence continues at coordinate 370 of DATFGA010000343.1, forward strand.
GCCCGGACTGGTGCACGTTTGGCGCCGACGGGTACGCCGGCCATGGCGATTCGCCGATCACCGCTGGGTTCACGTCCCCGGAACGGGAGTGACCTCGCCAGATCCACGACCGTTCCGGTTCATGTGCGTGGGAACGGTAGTGATCCCGCCAGATCCACGACCGTTCCGGTTCACGTGCGCGGCAACGGTAGGAGCCCGACACCGGCACGGGTCAGCGCGGCCGTTCCATCACCGGCAGGGACCGGCGGAGCAGGTCGACGACCGGACCGAGCAGCAGGATGATCAGGATCGTGCCCGGGCCGATCGCGGCGCCGAGCAGCCAGCCGACCAGCGCACCGCCGCCCTGGACGATGCTGTAGCTCCACCGGAACGGCACCGGCGGGTCCCAGGCGATCGCCGCCGCCTCGGCCGGTCCGGCGCCGGTGTTGCTGGCCAGGTAGCCGGCCACCCCGACCGCGATCAGGACGAAGGCCAGGGCGAGCGAGCCGATCCGGCCGGCCCATGAGTCCACGGGGGGCACCAGGGTCATCACGCCGGAGATCACGATGCCGACCAGAAACCACTGCACGACGGTCCCGGGGCCCGGCCGGGTGCCACGTGCCCACGCCATCCCGATGAAGGCGGCGCCGACGACGATGTTCAGCACCCAGAACGGCCCGCCGGTGGCGATGGTGAGGCCGCTGACCAGGGAGGAGTACCCGTCGGACCCGAGGGCGGCCTCGAGCAGGAAGGCCACCCCGATCCCGAGAACCGTGCAGGCGACGACGAGCTGCACGTACCTCAGCATCTACACACGCGACGGCTGGCGCGCGTCCTCGACCGAGCTCGCCTCGAGACGGCCGGTGCGCGCCGCCCAGACCTCGAACAGGACGGTCGCGAACGGCGGGACGGAGCAGGCGAGACCGGCCACCGTGACCCACAACGACCAGCGGAGTGCCCGTGCCACGAGCAGGGTGAGCACGACGTACGCGACGAAGATGCCGCCGTGGATCGGGCCGAAGATCTGCACCCCGAGCTCGCCGGCGTCGGTGAGGTACTTGAAGTACATGCCGGTCAGCAGCCCTGCCCAGGAGATCGCCTCCGCGACGGCGACGATCTTGAACAGGGTCACGTAGGTGCGGGGATCCATGCCCCGAATCCTATGCGGCGCTCAAGTTGTGACCGGACGAGGTCTCCGCGCGAGGGAACCGGCCGCCAGCGCAGCAAAGCTCAGCGCAGGGTGACCCGGACCGGCGCGGACTTACGGCCGGTCGCCTCGTCGACGACCCGGAACCGGTTGACGCCTTCCTGGCCGCTGAGCACGTAGGTCTCGAACCGGATCCCGTTGACCGTGACCGTGACCGGGAAGTCGTCCCAGCCGCCGTCGAAGCGCTGGACCTGCAGGGTGGCGCCGTTCCCGCCGCGGTAGCGACCTCGCAGGTAGACGCGCTCGAAGGTGGACGCGTTCTGCGGCGTCGCGGTCAACGTGATCCGCTTGCGGTTCTTCCGGTTCGGCTTGTCCGAGCGGTCCCGGTCCGTGGATGAACCGGCCGCCTCGGTCGGCGCGGCGCTGGTCGGTTCCGGGGACGGGGTCGAGAGCGGGAGGTACAGGCTCGGCTCCTCGGTGCTGGCTGCCCCGGCCGAGCCGACGCCGACGAGCCTCACCGCACCGAGCGCCACCAGGCCGACGACCGTGCCGATCACCAGGGCGGCGGCGACCAGGGCACCGAGGGAGAACAGCAGCTCGCGCGGCCACCTGCTGTCTTCGTCGTCCACGGACCCTCCCCGGTCGCGATGTCACCAACACCCCTATCGTCCGGTATGACGCAAGCGACCGCTACGGGGTTCCGCGCACGATGTGCCGCAATCGACACTGAATCAGCTGTGGTCGCGCCGGTAGTGCTCGGCGAGCAGATCCGCGCCCCAGTCGCGGTCCAGGTCCCGCCACACGGTGTGGATGTGGTTGGCGCCGTTCTGGGTGTTGTCGTACTCGAGCAGGAACCGGCTGCCGCGCACCGCGTAGTAGTGGCCCTGCCCCCGTTCGGTGCCGCCGGCCCAAGCGAACGCGAGCGACTCCACGTCGACCGCGGGTGGTCGGTCGACCCGTCCGAGGTAGTGGTCGACGAGCACCCGGAACAGGGCCTGCTGTCCACCGTCGAGGTCGGCGAACCGGATCCCGGTGGGCACGGCGGTGATCTCCGCGCGCACCGCGTTGCCGGTGCGGATGTCGCTCGGCGCCTCGGCGGAGACGATCGCCCGCGCCCGCTGCGTCTCGTCCAGCGCGTCGAGGAGCTCGCGGGCCAGGTCCTCCTCGGCGGCCAGGACCCGGCGACCAGCCTCCGGTCCGTCCGGGACCCGGGCGGGGTTGGCTCCGAAGAACAGCGGCGTCACCGCGGCCTCCCCGCCGACCACCGTGAAGTGCAGGCACAGGTGATGGCCACCGACCCGCCACGCCCAGGGCTCCTCCCTGGCCGGATCCCCGAAGACCGAAAACCAGTAGTGCTCCGCGTCGCGTCGTTCCGCGCCTGGCCGCCCGGCCCGTTCCTCGAGTGCCTTCAGCACCGGTTCGAGCGCCATGATCTCCCGGGCCGTCTCCGCGCCGCTCGACGACAGCCCCGAGGACATCAGCGCCAGCGCACGGTCACGCTGGTGCGGGTCCATGTCCTTCAGCGCCAGGCCTCCGCGCGGCCCGGGCGTGTACTGCCACCGGTGCCGTTCCGGGTCGGCGAGGTCGTAGCGCGCGACAATCCGCTGCCCGTCGTACAACGAGTCCAGGAAGGCGGTCGCTGCGGCCCGCATGCTCAGCGCGGGCGTACGACGATGCGGGCCCCATGTCGCGGGACACTGGTGATGTTGCGGACCTTCGGGAAGTCACGGGTCCCCGAGGGCAGGGCCACGTCGTACTCGAGCAGGACCTCACGGAGCACCGCAACCCCCTCCATCAGGGAGAAGCCTGCGCCGATGCAGCGACGGACGCCGCCACCGAACGGGATCCAGGTGTTCGCGGGCACGTGACCTTCGAGGAACCGCTGCGGGCGGAACTCGTCGGGCCGGTCGAAGTTCTCCTCGCGGCTGTGCGCCAGGATTATCGACGGACCCACGTTGGTGCCCCGCGGCAGGTCCCACTCGCCGATCCGGGCGGGCGCCGTCAGGTAGCGGATCACCATCGGGATCACCGGGTGCAGCCGCATCGACTCCTTCATCACCGCCTCGAGGTAGTCGCCGTCCCCGCTGTCCGCGGCCGCCCTGGCCAGGGCCAGCTGGGCGGGGTCGCGGCCAAGCTCGTAGAGCGCCCAGGACAGCGCCGTCGCGGTGGTTTCATGGCCGGCGAGCAGCAGGGT
>DATFGA010000344.1:0-3205 GCA_035249775.1 Nocardioidaceae bacterium
CCTTTTCCCTGTTGAGACGTGACGTTTTCCCTGTTGAGACGTGACGTTTTCGCCGTCGATGCGTGAGGTTTTCGCAGCTCGAGCGACGCGCCGAAAGCCACCGGCAAGCGCTCTCTCCAACTCGCCTTTCCATGGCGACTCGTGAAGATCTGTGTCTGTGTGCGCGAAAAACTCACTTCTCAAGCGCGAAAAAGGCACGTCTCAACAGAGGAGGCGGGTGGGTCAGAGGAGGTCGAGGCCGGGGTAGAGCGGGTACTTGTCGAGCATCTCGGCGGAGGCCGCCTTGGTCCGGTCGGCGATCCCGTCGGCGAGGGCGTAGTTCGCCTTGGACTGCTTGCCGTCCTTGGTCTGCTTCGGCGTGGTGTTCGACAGGACGTCGACCACGAGCTCGGCCACCCGGTCGAACTCGTCGTGTCCGAAGCCGCGAGAGGTCAGGGCCGGCGTACCGAACCGGATGCCGGAGGTGTACCAGGCGCCGTTCGGGTCGGCAGGCACCGAGTTGCGGTTGGTGACGACACCGGCGTCGAGCAACGCGGACTCGGCCTGCCGGCCGGTGAGCCCGAAGCCGGAGACGTCGAGCAGCACGATGTGGTTGTCGGTGCCGCCGGTGACCAGCTTCGCGTCCCGCTTCAGGAACCCGTCGGCCAGGGACTTGGCGTTGTCGGCGATGTTCTGCGCGTAGGTGGCGAACGACGGCTGGCGGGCCTCGGCCAGCGCCACGGCCTTGGCGGCCATCACGTGCGAGAGCGGTCCGCCGAGCACCATCGGGCAGCCGCGGTCCACCGACGACGCGTACTCCTCCTGCGCCAGCACCAGCCCACCGCGCGGACCACGCAGCGACTTGTGCGTCGTCGTCGTGGTGATGTGGGCGTGCGGCACCGGGTCCTCGTCCCCGGTGAACACCTTGCCCGCGACCAACCCGGCGAAGTGGGCCATGTCCACCATCAACGTCGCTCCGACCTCGTCGGCGATCTCCCGCATCTTGGCGAAGTTCACCCGACGCGGGTAGGCCGAGTAGCCGGCGATCAGCACCAGCGGCTTGAACTCGCGGGCCGCCTCGGCGACCTTGTCGTAGTCGAGCAGACCGGTCGACGGGTCGGTGCCGTAGGAGCGCTGGTGGAACATCTTGCCGGAGATGTTGGGCCGGAACCCATGAGTGAGGTGCCCGCCGGCGTCGAGGGACATGCCGAGCATCCGCTGGTTGCCGAACTCGTGGCGCAGCGTCTCCCAGTCGGCCTCGGACAGCTCGCTGACGTTCTTCGCACCCAGCTTCTCCAGGGCCGGTGACTCGATGCGGTGCGCGAGGATCGACCAGAACGCGACCAGGTTCGCGTCGATACCGGAGTGCGGCTGGGCATAGGCGTACGGCGCACCGAACAGCTCTCGTGCGTGCTCGGCCGCAAGTGCCTCCACCGTGTCGACGTTCTGGCAGCCGGCGTAGAACCGGTGGCCCACCGTGCCCTCGGCGTACTTGTCGCTGAACCAGGTCCCCATGGTCAGCAGGACTGCCGGCGAGGCGTAGTTCTCGCTGGCGATCAGCTTCAACGAGGACCGCTGGTCGGCGAGCTCCGCACGTGTGGCCTCCGCCACACGCGGCTCGACCGCGGCGATCACCTCCAGCGCGGCGTTGTAGGCCGTGCTGGCCTGCGCGGCGAGGCTCTCCCCGCCTGAGACGTACGAGCTTGCAGTGGTCGCGTCGGTCATGACGACAGCCTAGTGACGGCCTCCGGACCGACCGCGCCGCAGGGTCGTCGTACCAAATCGCGGACAGGCGTCTCACGAAGTAAGACCCGGGTTTGTGGAGAGGGTGTCCGAGCCGTGAGACTTCCGTCCATGATCAGCGCTGCAACGACCATCCACCTCGTGGCCCGCCGCCACGTGGACCTCGGTCGTACCCGCAGCATGATGTGTTGGCCCTGCTGACCCGCCCCGCTCTCACCAGCCGGGCGCGCGGTCGCCGGGCAGCACACACCCCGACAACGAAGTCGGGCTGATCTTCCGCGACTCGTGCGTCTCTGACCCAGAGGAACGCATTCATGACCTCCAGCACCGAACGCCCGAACCCCGCCACGCCCACCGGGCACACCAAGCCCACGCCGACCGGCCCGGGCCGCAGCGGCCGGGTCCGCCAGAAGCGCGGCGAGGGCCAGTGGGCACTCGGCTACCGCGAGCCGCTGAACCCCAACGAGCAGCTGAAGAAGGACGACGACGCGCTCAACGTCCGGGGCCGGATCGAGAACATCTACGCGCACCGCGGCTTCGACTCCATCGACGGCTCCGACCTGCGCGGCCGGTTCCGCTGGTGGGGCCTCTACACGCAGCGCCGTCCCGGCCTGGACGGCGGGAAGACCGCAGCCCTGGAGCCGCACGAGCTCGACGACCGCTACTTCATGATGCGGGTCCGCAGCGACGGCGCCCTGCTCGGCGCGGAACAGCTGCGTGTGCTCGGCGGCATCTCCACCGAGTTCGGGCGCAACACCGCCGACATCACCGACCGGCAGAACATCCAGTACCACTGGATCCGGATCGAGGACGTGCCGACCATCTGGCAGCGCCTCGAGGCGGTCGGCCTGCAGACCCAGGAGGCCTGCGGTGACTCGCCGCGCGGCTTCCTCGGCTCACCCGTCGCGGGCGTCGCTGCCGACGAGATCATCGACGGCACGCCGGCGCTCGAGGAGATCAAGCGCCGCTACATCGGCGACCCGGAGTACTCGAACCTGCCGCGCAAGTTCAAGACCTCGGTCAGCGGCCACCCGAGCTTCGACGGCGCCCCGGAGATCAACGACGTCTCGTTCGTCGGCACCGTGCACCCCGAGCACGGCCCCGGGTTCGACCTCTGGGTCGGCGGCGGCCTGTCCACGAACCCGATGCTCGCGCAGAAGATGGGCGTCTGGATCCCGCTGGACGAGGTCGCCGACGCCTGGGAGGGCGTTATCTCGATCTTCCGCGACTACGGCTACCGCCGGCTGCGCTCGCGTGCCCGGCTGAAGTTCCTGGTCGCCGACTGGGGCATCGACAAGTTCCGCGACGTGCTGGAGAAGGAGTACCTCGGGCGGACGCTCGTCGACTGCCCCTCTCCCCCGGTCCCCGTCCTCAACGGTGACCACATCGGCGTGCACCGGCAGAAGGACGGCCGCTTCTACGTCGGCGCCGCCCCCACCGTCGGCCGGATCTCCGGCGAGGTGCTGACCGGGCTCGGTGACCT
>DATFGA010000345.1:0-5418 GCA_035249775.1 Nocardioidaceae bacterium
CATGACCTGGTCGGCGCGGATCGTGGTCCTCATCGCATCGGCACGCGAACCCCGAGCCGCTCGGCCGCGTCGAGCGCCTCCGGGTAGCCCGCGTCGGCGTGCCGGATCACGCCCATGCCGGGGTCGGCCAGCAGCGTGCGGCGGATCCGCTCGCCGGCCTCCGGCGTGCCGTCGGCCACGATCACCTGTCCGGCGTGCAGCGACTTGCCCATGCCGACCCCGCCGCCGTGGTGGAAGGAGACCCAGCTCGCGCCGGTGGCGGTGTTGACCAGAGCGTTGAGGATCGGCCAGTCGGCGACGGCGTCGGACCCGTCGCGCATCGCCTCCGTCTCGCGCTGCGGCGAGGCGACCGACCCCGCGTCGAGGTGGTCGCGCCCGATCACGATCGGCGCCCCCACCGCACCGCTCGCCACCAGCTCGTTGAAGCGCAGCCCGGCCACGTGGCGCTCGCCGTAGCCGAGCCAGCAGATCCGGGCCGGCAGGCCCTGGAACGAGACCCGCTCCCCGGCCATCGTGATCCACTTCCGCAGCCGCTCGTTGTCGGGGAACAGCTCGAGGATCGCCTTGTCGGTGGCGGCGATGTCGGCCGGGTCGCCGGACAGCGCGGCCCACCGGAACGGGCCCTTGCCCTCGCAGAACAGCGGCCGGATGTAGGCGGGCACGAAGCCCGGGAAGTCGAAGGCGCGGGCGAACCCGCCCTTGCGGGCCTCGTCGCGGATCGAGTTGCCGTAGTCGAACACCTCGGCGCCGGCATCCAGGAAGCCCACCATCGCCTCGACGTGCCGGGCCATGGACTCCTGCGCGCGGGTGGTCAGGCCGGCCGGGTCCTTCTCGCGCTCGGCGGCCCAGTCCTCGAAGTCGACGCCGGCGGGCAGGTAGTACAACGGGTCGTGCGCCGAGGTCTGGTCGGTGACGATGTCGATCGGGGCCTTCCGGGCGAGCAGCTCGGGCACCATCTCGGCGGCGTTGCCGAGCACACCGATCGACAGCGGGCGCCTCGCGTCGCGCGCCTCCACGGCCAGCTCCAACGCGTGGTCGAGGGAGTCGGCCTGCACGTCGAGGTAGCGGTGCTCGATCCGCCGCTTGATCCGGGTGTCGTCACACTCGATGCAGATCGCGACGCCGTCGTTCATGGTGACCGCGAGGGGCTGGGCGCCTCCCATGCCGCCCAGCCCTGCGGTCAGCGTGATCGTGCCGGCCAGCGTGCCGCCACTGTGCTCCTGGCGGCCAGAGGCAGCGAGCTTGTCCGCCACCGCGGCGAACGTCTCGAAGGTGCCCTGCAGGATGCCCTGGGTGCCGATGTAGATCCAGGACCCGGCGGTCATCTGCCCGTACATCGTCAGCCCGAGGTCCTCGAGCCGGCGGAACTCCTCCCAGTTGGCCCAGTCACCGACCAGGTTGGAGTTGGCGATCAGCACGCGCGGCGCCCACTCGTGGGTGCGCATCACGCCGACCGGCTTGCCGGACTGCACCAGCAGCGTCTCGTCGTCGGCCAGCGTGGTCAGCGCGCGGGTGATCGCGTCGAACGACGCCCAGTTCCGAGCGGCCTTGCCGGTCCCGCCGTAGACGACGAGGTCCTCGGGCCGCTCAGCGTTCTCTGGGTCGAGGTTGTTCATCAGCATCCGCAGCGGCGCCTCGGTCTGCCAGCTGCGGGCGGTCAGCTCGGTGCCGGTCGCGGCACGTACTACTCGGCTCATCTCAGCTCTCCTCGGTCTCTCCGGACGTCATACGTTGTGGTTGCCATTGCGAGCGATTCGGATGACGTCCCGCGGGATGTCATGGGTTGTGGTTGCCATTGCGGGCGATTCGGATGACGTTGTCACTGCAGGGGGCCGATCGCGTCCTCGACGGCAGCGACCACGGCACCGGAGTGCACCAGGTCGTAGGCCGCCTCGATCTCCGGCGACAGGTGCCGGTCCGGGCCGGGCCCCTCCACCCGCGTGCGCAGCAGGTTCAGCACCGCCCCGGTGGCGGGCGACGGCTCGAGCGGTGCCCGCAGGTCGAGGGCACGGGCCGCGGTGAGGATCTCGATCGCCACCACCCGGGTGAGCCCGTCCACGGACGTGCGGAGCTTGCGGGCGGCGGACCAGCCCATGGAGACGTGGTCCTCCTGCATCGCGCTGGACGGGATCGAGTCGACGCTGGCCGGCACCGCGAGCCGCTTCATCTCCGAGACGATCGCGGCCTGGGTGTACTGCGCGATCATGTGTCCGGAGTCGACCCCCGGGTCGCCGGCCAGGAACGGCGGCAGGCCGTGGCTGCGGGCCTTGTCGAGGAAGCGGTCGGTGCGTCGCTCGGACATCGAGGCGACGTCGGCCGCGGCGATCGCGAGGAAGTCCAGGACGTAGCCGACCGGTGCGCCGTGGAAGTTGCCGTTGGACTCGACCCGGCCGTCGTCGAGCACCACCGGGTTGTCGACGGCGGAGTCGAGCTCGCGCTCGGCCACTCGCGCTGCATGCTCCACGGTGTCCCGGGCGGCGCCCGCGACCTGGGGCGCGCAGCGCAGCGAGTAGGCGTCCTGGACCCGGTTGCAGTCCGGCCCGCGATGGCTCGCGACCACGCCGGAGTCGGCGAGGATCCGGGAGAGGTTGGCGGCCGACGCGGCCTGGCCGGGGTGCGGCCGCAGCGCCTGCAGGTCGGCGGCGAAGACCCGATCCGTGCCGAGCTGCGCCTCCACGGACATGGCGGCGGAGATGTCGACCGTCTTCAGCAGTCTCCGCAGGTCGGCGATCGCCAGCACCAGCATCCCGAGCATCCCGTCGGTGCCGTTGATCAGCGCAAGCCCCTCCTTGGCCTCGAGCTCGACGGGTTCCAGGCCCGCCTCGCGCAGGGCGTCGGCGGCGGGTCGACGTACGCCCTCGGCGTCCCGGACGAACCCCTCGCCCATCAGCGCCAGCGCACAGTGCGAGAGCGGGGCGAGGTCGCCGGAGCAGCCGAGCGAGCCGTACTCGTGCACGATCGGGGTGATCCGGTGCGAGAGCAAACCCGCCATCGTCTGCGCGGTGCGGGCCCGGATCCCGGTGTGGCCGGTGGCCAGGGTCGACAGCCGCAGCAGCATCAGCGCGCGGGTCACCTCCGGCTCGACCTCCGGGCCGCTGCCGGCGGCGTGCGAACGGACCAGCGACTTCTGCAGCTGCGCGCGCATCTCGGTGGGGATGTGGCGGGTGGCCAGGGCGCCGAAGCCGGTGGAGATTCCGTACGCCGGCGTGGGCGCCGCCGCGAGCTCCTCCACCGCCTTGCGTGCCTGGTCGATCGCGGACAGGGCATCGTCCCCGAGCTCGACCGTTGCGCCGTCGCGCGCGACGGCGATGAGATCTTCGAAGGAAACCGGACCGACTCCGACTCGTACCTGCGTCATGCCTCCATTCCACTCCCTGGGCCGCCGGCTGACCACCTCGCCGGAACCACCACCGTCTCGGATCCGAGACGTTAGGCTCCGACTTGTCAGAAGGGTGAGCGGCTATAGCCACCCAGGAGTCTGACAACTCGGGGAGGGATGAGCGGCGGATGGGACAGGTTCCGGCGGCGACCAGGACGTTGCGGGTGCTGCGCTTCCTGGCGACCCAGCCCGACCCGGTGACCCTGGACCGGCTCGCCCGCGCGGTCGGCCTGCCACGCTCGACCGCCTACCACCTCCTCGCCGCAATGATCGAGGAGGGCTTCGTGGTGCACCTGGCCGAGGAGCACCGCTACGGGCTCGGGGTCGCCGCGTTCGAGGTCGGCAGCGGCTACTCGCGCCAGGAGCCGCTGCAGCGGATCGCGCGTCGTTATCTCGCCGGGCTGGTCGACACGGTGGGGCAGAGCGCGCACCTCGCGGTGCTGCACGGACGTGACGTCCTCTACGTGCTCGAGGAGCGGGCACCCGGTAGGCCGCCGCTGGTCACCGACGTCGGGGTCCGGCTGCCCGCGCACCTGACCGCGAGCGGCCGGGCGATCCTGGCGGCGCTGCCGCACAACCAGGTCCGGGCGTTGTACCCGGACCGGTCGGCGTTCGTGGACCGGCACGGCATCGGCCCGACCTCGCTGAGTGCCCTGCGCTCGCTGCTCGTGGAGACCCGGCAGCGCGGCTACGCGATGGAGAACGGTGAGATCACGCCAGGGTTCGCGTCGGTGGCGGCCGTCGTCCTCGACCACAACGGGCACCCGGCGGCGGGGGTGGCGGTCACCTGTAGCAACGAGGACACCGCCGCGCTCGACGCCGCGATCGGAGCCACCCAGCACACCGCGGGCCTCATCAGCGCCCGGATCGGCGGCCGACCGGGAGGCTGACCCCGCGGCTGACCCGGCGGCGGCCAACCCGCGTGACCTCAGCGCCGACAACTCGTTCTCGTTGCAACGGGATCGACGAGTGGAGGCGCACATGGCCGGCGACCGGAACGACGCGAAGCAGGGGCGCAGCCGGCTGCGGTGGTCGGTCGGGCTCGCGTCCGGCGTGCTGCTCACCGCTGTCCTCAGCATCCCGTCGTCCTTCGGCGACGACGCCGCTCCGCCCCAGCAAACCCGCAGCGACGACTCGGCGCGAGCCCGCCTCGCAGCAGCCGCGGAGGCGTTGGCCCCCGTGACGCACGACCATTCCGCACACGAACACGGCGGCCACGACCACTCCGACCCGGCCACGAAGAACGCGGTATCCCGAACAACCGGGAACACGGTCAGCGCCGACACGAAGGACCCGACCACGGCGCGGCAGGCCGCCGCGGCGCGCGAAACCGTCGCCGCGCAGCGGGACGAGGCGGACCCCGAGCTCCTGCCGATCTCGCGGGAAACGCGTCGGGACAAACCCGAGGACCGGTACGCGATGGCAGGTGGCTGCTACGCGCTGCAGGCCCCCGACGACCGATGGGTGCTCCGGGCCGGTGACGGGTTCACCGCGTCCGCGACGCACATCGGCGCCGCGGAGCCGTTCCACTTCCAGGCCACCGACCTGGGCAAGTACCTCCTCTTCGGCACCGAGCACGACTTCGTCGCCCGCGCCCCGGGCGGTCCGCTGGGCCCGCTCGGTCCGGACAAGGTCGAGTCGGCGGAGGCCCCGGGACAGGAGGCGGACTGGACCGTGACGGATGGCGGTGCGACGTACCGCTTCACCCTCGGAAGCACCGGGCAGGAACTGGCCGTGGACCGCACCGGCGCGTTGGTGCTGGCGACCACTGGGGACCGGTTCGCGCTGCAGCGCACCGAGGGCTGCGCCTCCTGGCCGGAGGTCGAGGTGAACATCAGCGGCCGGACCTTCCGCGGCGCGTCCGACATGCAGGAGGTGCGGGGCTACCTCGACGCGCACACGCACGGGATGGCGTTCGAGTTCCTCGGAGGTGAGGTGCACTGCGGCCGGCCCTGGCACCCGTACGGCGTGCAGCAGGCGCTCGTGGACTGCGAGGACCACCAGGTCGCCGACGGCAACGGGGCGGTGCTGGAGAACGT
>DATFGA010000346.1:0-5318 GCA_035249775.1 Nocardioidaceae bacterium
AGGATGACCGACTACGTGCTGCCGACGGGGGTCCGGATCGCCGACGCCGACCGGGTCCGCCTCGGGGCGCACCTGGCCAGCGGCACCACCGTGATGCACGAGGGCTTCGTGAACTTCAACGCCGGCACGCTCGGCGCGTCCATGGTCGAGGGCCGGATCAGCGCCGGTGTCGTCGTCGGGAACGGGTCCGACGTGGGCGGTGGCGCCTCGATCATGGGCACCCTGTCCGGCGGCGGCAAGCAGGTCATCTCCATCGGCGAACGCTGCCTGGTCGGCGCGAACGCCGGGATCGGCATCTCGCTGGGTGACGACTGCGTCGTCGAGGCGGGCTGTTACGTGACCGCCGGGACCAAGGTGACCGTGAGCGACATGGACAACAAGCCGAAGGTGATCAAGGCCGGCCAGCTGTCGGGCGGCAGCAACATCTTGTTCCGGCGGAACTCGGTCTCCGGTGCGGTCGAGGCGGTTGCCTGGCACGGCGAGGGCATCGAGCTCAACGCCATCCTGCATGCCAACTGACCGGTCCACGACACACCGCGGCGCCGCCCGGCTGATCCTGGTCGGGCTGATGGTGCTCGCCGTCGTGGCGGTCGCGGGCGTGCTCGTCTACCGCGGTGTCGGACCGCTGCCCGACCGCGAGGGCTGCCGCGCCGAGGTCGGTGGCGTGGTCGTGGAGCTCTCCACCGAGCAGGCGGAGAATGCGGCGACGATCGCGGCGATCGGCGTACGCCGGGGGCTGCCCGCGCGGGCGGTGTCGATCGCACTGGCCACCGCGTTCCAGGAGAGCAAGCTGGTCAACGTGGACCACGGGGACCGCGACTCGCTCGGCCTGTTCCAGCAGCGGCCGTCGCAGGGGTGGGGCACCGAGGAGCAGGTCCAGGACGTCTACTACGCGACGAACAAGTTCTACGACGAGCTGCAGACGGTCGACGGCTACCAGGAGATGCGGATCACCGAGGCGGCCCAGGAGGTGCAGCGGTCCGGCTTCCCCGAGGCCTACGAGGACCACGCCGAGGACGCCCGTGCCATCGCCTCCGCGCTGACCGGCTACAGCCCAGCGGGCTTCACCTGTGTGGTGCGGCACTCCGACGAGCCGGACGACGAGGAGATCGTGCGCAACGGGCTCACCCCGCGGGCGAACGCGGTGCGGCGTGACCTGGAGCGGGCCTTCGGCGACCTCGCGCTGGGCGGCTTCGCCCCCGGGGGCATCTCCACCGGCCACATGGAAGGCTCAGCGCACTACGAGGGGCGTGCGCTCGACATCTTTGTCCGCCCGGTCACCGAGGAGAACAACCGTCAGGGGTGGGCGATCGCGCAGTACCTCGTCGCCCACGCCGACCGGCTGCTGGTCGACCACGTGATCTTCGACGACCGGATCTGGAGCGCGGGCGCGCGGTCCGAGCGGGGCTGGCGCGACTACGACCCCGGCTCCCGCTCCGGCGACCAGGCGATCCTCGAGCATCGGGACCACGTGCACGTCGACGTGCTCTGACCGCGGTCCGGCACGTCCGATCGCCACCGATTCGGGGCCAAACACCCATCCGGGCGATGGAATACGTGGTTCAGACGGGTCATTGACCCCGCCATTCGTCTGTACCAGCATGAACAGGACAAAAGCATCCGGGGGGTTGCACGATGACGGCATCAGCAGTGTGGGGCGGGACGGCACGATGAGCAGCGACTCGACGCTGTACACGATCGGGACGGCGCTGAACCGGGCCCGTGACAACCAGATTCCGGTGCAGATCCTCGTCGGGGGCGAGTGGATCTCCGGTGAGGTCGTTGCGGTGGACGGGTTCGGCGTCGTTCTCAGCTCCGAGGAGCGTGAGCACGCGGTGATCCGGATCGAGGCCGTGCATGCGGTCAAGATCGGCAGCCAGGCACCGATGCGCACGTCGATCACGGCCGCGGCGATGCCGATGCCGGGTCCGCGGATGGCCTACGACTGACCCAGCCGCCGGGCGCCTTCGCGGACCCGCTCGTCGGTCGCGGTGAAGGCGATCCGCACGTGCTCGGCGCCGGCCGGACCGTAGAACTCCCCGGGCGCCACGAGCACTCCGCGGTCCGCGAGCCAGGACACCGTGTCCCAGCACGACTCGCCGCGGGTGGCCCACAGGTACAACGACGCCTCGGAGTGGTCGATGCGGAACCCGGCCGCCGTCAGCGCGTCCTTCAGGGCGGTACGGCGGGCCCCGTAGAGCGCGTGCTGCTCGGTGACGTGCACGTCGTCGTCGAGGGTCGCCGCCATCGCCGCCTGCACCGGGCCGGGCATCATCAGGCCGAGGTTCTTGCGGACCGCGAGCAGCTCACCGATCACGGCCGGGTCGCCGACGGCGAACGCGGCCCGGTAGCCGGCCAGGTTCGACCGCTTGGACAGTGAGTGCACGGCCACGATCCCGGTGTGGTCGCCGTCGCAGACGTCGGGGTGCAGCACCGAGACCGGCTCCGTCTCCCAGGCGCACTCCAGGTAGCACTCATCGGAGACCAGCAGCGCGCCGCGCTCGCGGCACCAGGCCACCACCTTGCGCAGGTGGTCGACCGGCAGCACCTTCCCGGTGGGGTTGGACGGTGAGTTGATCCAGACCATCGCCACCCGCTCGGGACCCACCGCGGTCAGCGCGTCGGTCGCCAGCGTGCGGGCCCCGGCCAGCTTCGCGCCGACCTCGTACGTGGGGTAGGCCAGCGCCGGGTAGACCACCAGGTCCCGCTCGCCGAGCCCCAGGTGAGTCGGCATCGACGCGATGAGCTCCTTGGACCCGATCGTCGGCAGCACAGCGTCCAGCTGCAGGCCGGTGACCCTGAACCGTCTCGCCAGCCAGTCGATGCACGCCTGCCGGGTGTCGACCCGGCCGACGGTCATCGGGTAGCCGGGTGAGTTCGCGGCGTCGCGCAGCGCAACCTGGGCCACCGGCGGCGTGGCGTCGACCGGCGTGCCGACCGACAGGTCCACGATCCCGTCCGGGTGCGCCCGGGCCCGCTCCGCGAGAGGGACCAGGTGGTCCCAGGGGAAGTCCGGCAGTGCCCGGGAAACACGACGCGCCGCCCACCACGGTGTGGTGCGCGGCGCGGACGCGTGCGGCGTCGAGGTCACTCTTGGTTCTGCGGGGGAAGCGCCGCGATCATCGGGTGGTCCTTGTCGATCACGCCGAGCTTGGCGGCCCCGCCGGGTGACCCGAGGTCGTCGAAGAAGTCGACGTTCGCGGTGTAGTAGTCCTTCCACTGCTCCGGGGTGTCGTCCTCGTAGAAGATCGCCTCCACCGGGCAGACCGGCTCGCAGGCACCGCAGTCGACGCACTCGTCCGGGTGGATGTAGAGCATCCGCGAACCCTCGTAGATGCAGTCGACGGGGCACTCGTCGACGCAGGCCCTGTCCTTCAGGTCTACGCAGGGCTGCGCGATGACGTACGTCACCTTGGTTCCTCCTCGGATCAAATGCTGCGTGTTGCGTACAGCCTAGTATCTCGCGCAGGGCGGGCCGCCCCGCCCTCAGGTCCACCTGCTGAAAGAATCCTGGTCGTGAGCACACCTCCCGGTCTCGGTCCGCACTGCGTCGGCCAGCGGGTCGTCGTGCGCCGGGTGCTGCCTGGCGAGACCGGCCCGACCGGCGGGCCTGCGATGACCGACCTGCTCGGGGTGATGGAGTCCTGGCAGTCCGGGACCACCACGATCCGGGCCGAGTCCGGGGCGGTCACCGCGATCCGGATCGGCGACATCGTCTCCGGCAAACCGGTGCCGCCCCGTCCCTCGGTGCGGCACCGGATCCACCCCGAGGATGCCGAGCGGCGGGCCGTGGCAGGGTGGCCGCCGCTGACCAGCCGCCCCCTCGGCGAGTGGCTGCTGCGGGCCTCGGCCGGCTACAGCTCGCGGGCGAACTCGGTGCTGGCCGTCGGGCACCCCGGGACCGGGATCGCCGCTGCGCTCGACGAGGTGGTTTCGTTCTACGCGGCCGAGTCCCTGCCTCCCCTGGCGCAGGTGGTCGTGGGCTCCGACGTACTCACCGCCCTGGAGTCCGCGGGCTGGGTCCCGGCCCGCCCGCACGAGGACGACACCGAGTTCCGGCTCGCGTCGGTCGCCCGGGCGCTGCGAGAGGTACGCCGCGTGGCCCCGGCCGACCTGGGGTCGGTGGAGACCGTGCCCACGGCCGGGCCGGACTGGCTCGCCGACGACGAGCACGCCCGCGCGCACGGGGAGGCTGCGCTCCGCGTGCTGGAGGGTCCGCCGCACGTCGGGTTCACCGCGATCCGCTCCGCACCCGGCGGAGAGGTGATCGCCAAGGGCAGGGCGGCGTGCGGCGACCGGGCCGGTGACGACTGGGTCGGCGTGACCAACGTGTGGGTCTCCTCCGCGCATCGCCGGAAGGGGCTGGCGCTGACCGTGATGGGCGCGCTGCTCGAGTGGGGCGCCGAGCGGGGTGCCACGACCGCCTACCTGCAGACGCGGGCCGACAACCCGGGCGCGCTCGCGCTGTACGACCGGCTCGGGTTCGCCACCCACCACACCTACCGCTACCTGACCGCCCCACCCGACGTCACAGGCAGCCGATAGAGGCCCCCGGATCGGCCGGTCCCTCCCGGGTGAACGCGTTCAGCACCCAGCGGATCGCCTGCCTGTCGAGCGGGGTCGTCAGGTGCTCGGCGAGGTCGACCGGGCAACGGTGCTGCAGGGTGATGTTCGTGCTCCGCCTGCCCGGCGTGAGGAAGCCCGAGGTGTAGGGCACCACGACCTCGTCGAAGACGGTGACCACCTGCGTGTAGTCCACCCGGCCCGGTGTCTCGTCACCACCGTTCAGTGCGGTGAGGAACTCCGAGCCGGCCTGCTGCTGGTCGCAGGCGATGCACCAGTCACCGAGGCCGAAGGACCCCTGCACGGTGGTGCCGTGGTTGGACGGTGCCAGCCCGACCAGGTCCTCGACCACCGCCGCACCACCGAGGTTCTTGATCCAGTAGCGGGGCATCATCCCGCCCTGGGAGTGCCCGACCACCTCGACCTTCGCGGCACCGGTCGCCTTCCGGACCTTGGCCACGAACAGCCGGAGCTGCTCGGCGGACTCCTCGACGGGCCCGGTCGCCCTGTTGCCGTAGTCGACGGCGAACACGCAGAAGCCGGCCCGTTTCAGGGCGAAGGACAGCCGGTCCAGCAGCGACCGCTGGTCCCCGAACGTCCCGTGCACGATCACCGCCGGGTAGGGACGCCGCGCCGTGGGTGAACACTCCCAGTCGTTCGCGCCGACCGGGCTCAGCCCCAGCGTCGGATAGGGGTACGACGTGCCCGCGGCCGCGGATGCCGTGGTTGGACGGTGCCAGCCCGACCAGGTCCTC
>DATFGA010000347.1:0-4777 GCA_035249775.1 Nocardioidaceae bacterium
AACGCCGGGCACCGGCTCTACGGTCTCGTCGAGGGTGACCTGCTCTGGGCCTACGACATGGCGGCGATGGGCCAGGAGCTCCAGCCGCACCTGTGGGGCAGGCTCGTCCGCCAGTAGACGCCTCAGTCAGCGCTCAACGAAGCAAACGCCTCAGCCGGATCAGCGTCAGACGCACCCGGTTCCAGCGGCAGCTCGAACCACACCGTCGTCCCGTCCGCGTTGTGCTCGGCGCTCCAGGCCGCCGTCAGCGCGTCGATCAGCGTGAGTCCCCGCCCGGACACGCTCATCGGGTCGTAGTCGGCCGCCCGCTGCACCGCGCCCCGGTTCCCGTGGTCGTGCACGAGCACCAGCAGACACTCGTCGTCGACCCGCACGGTGACCTCCGGCTCCGTTCCGGAGTGGATCACCGCGTTGGTCACCAGCTCCGAGACGCACAGCTTGGCCACCTCGGCGACGCCTTCGTCGACCCCCCACGTGTCCAGCCGGTCGGCGACGAACCGGCGGGCGAGTCCCGCTGCGGCCGGCTCCGGCGGGAGCGTGATCGAGTCGCTGATCTGCCGGCGGGCGGTGGTGACCGCGGTGGCCAGCACGGTGACGTCGTCGTCGGCGTCCTCACGGCGGACCAGCTCACCGAGCCGGGCGCACAGCTCGCGTGGGTTCTGCCGCCGCGGCCCGATCCGCGCCACGTGCTCGCGCAGCAGGTCGATGCCGCGCGCCAGGTCGACCTCCCGCGACTCCACGAGCCCGTCGCTGTAGAACAGGACGGTCGTCTCCGCGGACAGGTCCACCTCGTTCTCCGGCCACGGACCCGCCTCCAGGCCGAGCGCCGGCCCGAGCTCGCCGCTGAACACCTCCGGGCTGCCGTGCCCAGGAATCAGCAGGGGCGGGGGATGCCCGGCCACCGACAGCGTCATCGACGTCCGCTGCGGGTGGATCACCCCGTAGATCATGGTGACGAACTGGTCCTCCACGCCCAACGAGCTGACCAGCCGGTCCAGCCGGTCGAGTACGACGGACGGGCTCGGATCCAACATGGCATAGGCGCGGGCCGCGGAGCGGATCTCGCTCATCACGATCGCCGCCTGGACGCCCTTGCCCATCACGTCGCCGAGGGAGACCGCCACGGACCCGTTCGGGAGCGGGATCACGTCGTACCAGTCGCCGCCGACGTCGACGTTGAGGCCACCGGGCTGGTAGTACGAGCCGAGCGCCAACCCCTCCACGTCCGGCAGGCTGTTCGGCATCAGGCTTCGTTGCAGCTGCTCGGAGTTCGTGTACTGGATCTGGTAGGCCAGCCCGCGCCGCACGGCCTGGGTGACCTGGGCGGCGAACGCGCTCAGGAACGCCCGTTCGTACTGGTCGAAGTCGTGCTCCTCGTCGTAGCTCAGCATCAGTCCGCCGAGCCGCTCGGTCTCGCGGACCAGCTGGATGACCGCCATGCTCTGCGTCCCCTGGGAACGCTGCCGCTCGAAGATCTCCGGGAACCCCCTCTCGAGGTCGTCCAGGGTCGGCAGGTAGACGTCGCTGCCGGAGCGGACGGCGTAGGTCAGCGGGAGGTCGGCGTAGCCGTCGATGAGGCACCAGCGCAGCGCCGCCGGCGAGTTGATGTCGTCGCTGGACACGAACTGCAGGTGCCGACCGGCGCCCTCGGTGACCCCGAGGCCCGCGCGGATCACCCCGGGCATACGCAGGCACGCGGACAGTGCCTCTCGGGCGACCTCATCGAGCGTCAACGCGTCGCCGAGTGACGATGTCAGGCGTTGGAGCTGCTGCAGTCTCTCCACGTCATCCCCTCCGAAATGCCGCGCCGTTGACCAATCTAGACCCGACCGGCCCGCTCTGGGAGGAGAAATGTAGCCCGGCTCACCCGGGCGGCACGTAACCGGATCCTGGCAGGCGCGTTGAACCGGGTGCCCGACCCACGAGGAGACGCCGCATGCGCCGTACCGCCGCCCTGATCATCGCCGCCCTGGTGGCTGCCGCCGTGCCGGGCGCGACCGGACAAGCGGCCGAGCGTACGGCGCCCGCTCGTCCCCACGACGTGATGTTCGTGGGCAACAACTGGGACGGCACCGCGACGATCATCGACGCGCACACCCACCGCAAGATCCAGACCATCAACACCATCCCGGACAAGGCCGAGCGGATGGCGGAGATCGCTGCGAACCCCGACAAGCTGGCGTTCTACCTGGCGATCCAGCAGGCCGTCGGCGAGGGCCACGACCAGTACACCGACGACATGTTCACCACCAACAACGGTCGCCTGGTCGCGGTGAGCCGGCCGAGCTTCGCCGACGTGGTCGGCATCGACCTCGCCACGAACGAGATCCGGTGGCGGTTCCCGATGGAGGGCTACCGCGCCGACCACATGGGCATCTCGCCGGACGGCCGGCAGATCCTGGTCAGCGACTCCACCGCGAACAAGGTGCACGAGCTCGACATCCGCACCGGCGAGAAGCTGCGCGAGTTCCCCAGCGGGGACACGCCGCATGAGAACAACTACTCCCGGGACGGCGAGCGGATCTTCCACGCCAGCATCGGCCGCGTCTACACGCCCATTGACCAGAGCGCGCTCGGTCCGATCAGGGATGCCGCGAAGGGCGACCGGCGGCTGCAGATCGTGGACAACGACACCTTCGAGATCGTCAAGCAGTGGGACATCGGCGAGGAGCTCGCGGAGGCCGGCTACCCGGGGATGAGCTCGGCGGTGCGGCCGATGGCGATCGCGCCGGGCGAGCGGTACGCCTACCTCCAGGTCTCCTTCTTCCACGGCTTCGTCGAGTTCGACCTGCTGCGCGGCAAGGTCCGCCGGATCGCGCACCTGCCGGACCGCACCGACGGGCTGCCGAAGGAGCAGTACGTCCTCGACTCCGCCCACCACGGGCTCGCCATCAACGACCGTGGCACCAAGCTGTGCGCGGCCGGGACGATGGACGACTACGCCGCGATCGTGAACCGGAAGACGTTCCGGCACCGGATCGTCGAGGTCGGCTCGAAGCCGTACTGGTCCACCAACGGCCCCGACGGCGACGAGTGCTGGGTCTCGGTCAGCGGCGGCGACAAGGTCGTGGTGATCGACTACCGCACGGCCGAGAAGCTCCGCACCATCCGGGTCGGCGACCACCCGCAGCGGGTCCGGGCCGGCTACCTCGCCGACGGCCTCTACGACCGGTGGACCGCCAGGCGCTGAGCCGAAGCGATGACGGCGGTACGTCGGATCCGCGGCCACCTGTCGTGCGAAACTGAAGGCCAGCGCAGTCACGGAGGACGTTTGATGGAGCTCGACTCGGAGGAGAGGCCCTGGGGGTCGTGGCACGTCATCGACGTCAATGACGGCTACAAGATCAAGCGGATCCACGTGAACGCGGGTTGCCGGCTGTCCTACCAGACCCACGCGCAACGCTCGGAGCACTGGGTGGTCGTCTCCGGTGTCGCCACCTGCACGATCGACGGCGACGTGATCATCGCCGGGCCGGGGGAGTCGGTGGACGTGCAACAAGGCGCCGCGCACCGGCTCGCCAACGAGGGCGACGAGGAGCTGATCATCGTCGAGGTGCAGCGCGGCGCCTACACCGGCGAGGACGACATCGAGCGGCTCGAGGACGACTACGGCCGCTGTGAACCGGCCTCCGAAGCGGCCTCGGGCCACTAGCCATGCCGCCGCACGAGCACGCCGACCCCACCGCGCAGAAGGACTGGCAGGCGACGCTGCGCGAGAAGGGCTACCGGCTCACCCCGCAACGCGAGCTGGTGCTCCGCGCGGTCGAGGACCTCGGGCATGCCACCCCCGACGAGGTGCTCGCCCGGGTCCGCGAGCAGTCGAAGGCGGTCAACGTCTCCACGGTCTACCGGACCCTGGAGCTGCTCGAGGAGCTCGGCCTGGTCCGGCACGCGCACCTGACCGACCGGGCCCCGACGTACCACTCAACGGCCACCCCGGATCACGTGCACCTGGTCTGCCGGGGCTGCGGCACGATCACCGAGGTGCCGCCCGAGGTGATCGCGCCGATGACAGTCACGCTGCACGACCGGTACGGGTTCACCACCGACATCGGCCACCTGACGATCTTCGGCACCTGCCGCAACTGCGGCTGACCGAGCCGGCCACCGGCGTGGCGGCACCGCCAGCGCGATCCAACCGGGCGCTAGCCTGCTGGGTCATGAGCAACCCCTTGCACGAGGTCAGCCTCGATCGGCTCCGGCAGCGGACGAGCGTGAAGTGGCGGGCGTACCCACCGGACGTCCTGCCGCTGTTCGTCGCGGAGATGGACGTGCCGGTGCCGACGCCGGTGCGACATGCGTTGTACGAGGCGCTCGACCTCGGCGACACCGGCTACCCGTGCGGTGACAACTACGCCCGGGCGGTCGCCGGGTTCGCGAAGGACCGCTGGGGCTGGCAGGTCGACGTGGCGAACACCGCGATCGTCGCCGACGTGATGAACGGCATCGTCGAGGTGCTCAAACTGGTCACCGGCCCGGACGACGCGGTGGTGGTCAACTCGCCGGTCTACACGCCGTTCTACCAGTTCGTCTCCAGCCTGGGCCGCCGCGTGGTCGAGTCACCGCTGGACGCGAACCACCGGATCGACCTGGTGCACCTCGAGGAGACATTCGGCCGGATCACCGAGCACGGTCGTCGCGCGGCGTACCTGCTCTGCAGCCCGCACAACCCGACCGGCACCGTGCACACCCGCGAGGAGCTGCGGGCGGTGATCGAGCTCGGGCAGCGGTACGGCGTGCGGATCGTGGTCGACGAGATCCACGCCCCGATCGTCTA
>DATFGA010000348.1:0-3550 GCA_035249775.1 Nocardioidaceae bacterium
AGGTCGAGCACTCCTGGCGTGGCGGCGACCGCTGCGGCACCGGAGGAGTCCAGGGCACCGGCTGCCACGGACGCCAGCCCGATCGCGGCGGCACCTCCGGCGGCACCCTGCAGCACCTGCCGACGGCTCGGCCCGCTGCTCATGACGCCGCCGCCGATCCGGAGAGAGCGAGAGGAAGGGCGACGGGCTTGGTGGCCCCCGCTGCGGCGTACTCGAGCGACAGCTCGGTGGCCTCCGGCGGAGCAAGGTAGCTGATCCACATCCGCACGCTCGCGCCGGCGGACAGGACGCCCACCGCACGCTCGGAGTCGTAGAAGCTCACCGTGGGGCCGGTGCTGCCGATGCGGAGCCGGAACTGGCCCGGTGAGACCAGCAATGGCCGCCGGCCGGGGTTGTGGACCTCGACGTCGGTGACGACCGTCCCGGACCAGCCGTGGTGGTGGCCGTGGTCGCCGCCCGCGGCTCCGACCGTTCCCCGGCGCGCGCCCAGCACCGCGACCGGGCCGGCGCCCGCTGCACCGCGACCCACCGCCGATGGTGTCTCGGCCGGTCCGCGACGAAACCAGGCCCCGGTGGCGATCGCGGACAGAGCTGACCCGCCCAGGGCCACGAAGGCGGACCGCCTGCTCATCGTGATCATGGTTGCCTCCTTGTCATGCGTTCCCATCGATGTCGTCGCACGATGGCAGCGTGCCGTGAAGGCCTTGCAAAATTCTGTGGCAGTCTCTTTCCCGTGACCGGACCCGCCCACGACCCGTTCCTCGCCGCGCTCACCCAGGAGCTGGGCAAGAAGACCGGTGTGTGCTGGTTGCGCTACGACGGACAGGAGCACGCGGCCTGGCACATCTGGCTCGACGACGCGCTCTACCTGGTCTCCGGCGGCGCCGAGCAGCCGCTGCCGGGTATCGAGGACGCCAGCAGCGTCGAGGTGGTGATGCGCAGCAAGGAGAACGGCGGCCGACTGCTCACCTGGGTCGCTGCTGCGTCCGTGGTCCACCCGACCGACGAGCTGTGGCAACCGGTCACCGCCGCGCTGGTCTCGGCCCGGCTCAACCTCGACGACCTCAGCACTGCGGCCGCGGACTGGGCCGAGCACAGCGTGGTCACCCGACTCGCCCCGACCGCCACGGTGGTGGAGTCACCGGGCGCGCTGAGCGACGCCTCCCACCGCGCGGAACCAGGGCCGACCCGGGCCACCACCCGCGGCCCGCTCCCGAAGGTCTTCCACCGCCGGATGAAGCGACGCCCGAAGCTCAGCTGACCTGACCCGGAGGCTGGGCCGGAGGGACCGCGATCTGCCCGCGCCCGACGTGGTGCACCCGGCCGGCGACGTGGCACACCGCGGCGACCGGACCCTCCGCCGCGTCGGTGCCCGCCGGGTTCCAGCCGTGTCCGCCGAGCACCGTCGTCTCCACGCGGCCGTGCAGGACCGACGGCCTGCCCATCTCCAGGCCCTGCTCGATCGTGTAGGCGCCGCCGTCCGGCAGGTGTCCCGACGCGACGAGCGCGATGCCGAGTCCCACCGCGGCCGAGCCGGTGGCGGGATCCTCCGGCACGGACAGTCCGGGCACGAAGACCCGGGCGTGCACGCTGACGTGGCGACCGCTGCCGGACAGATGGAACAGGTTCAGGCCCTCGACGGGATCGCCGGCTCGGCCCACGGCGGCGAGGCGGTCGGCGTACTCGTGCAGCGGCCGGGATGAGGGCACCGCCCGCGCCACTGCGTCGTCGGCGACCGGGATGTGCACGAACGTCAGCCCGCAGCCGGCGAGCCACACCGGCCCCGCGAGATCCGCCGGCGTCAGACCGAGATCACCGAGCAGCGCGGCGACCAGGTCGTCGTCGAGCGGGCCGAGCAGGTCACGCGGGCTCGCGGACAGCTCCACCAGGTCGTCACGGAACCGGACCCCGATCCGCCCGGCTCCGCAGACCTGGACGACCTCGGGCCCGGCGAGCAGGTCGCGGGCCCGCAGTGCCGCGGCGGTGCCGAGCGTCGGGTGCCCGGCGAACGGGATCTCCTGGCCGGGGGTGAAGATCCGCACGGAGTACTCACCGCTCCCGGTCACCGCCGCCGGGAACGTGGTCTCGGAGAAGTTGAACTCCCGGGCGAGCGCCAGGCACTGGTCGCTGCTCAGGCCCTCGGCGCCGTGCACCACGGCGAGCTGGTTGCCCGCGAACGGGCGGTCGGTGAACACGTCGACCAGATCGAAGTCGAGCAGCATGCCACCAATCCTCGCAGACCCGACGATGCCCGCTAACCTCTTCAAGCGTGAGCACTTCGTCGAGGGACGTCTTCGCGGCCAGGCTGGCGGGCCTGCCGGTGTTCGACCCCGCCGGCGACCAGGTCGGCAAGGTCCGCGACGTGGTCGTGGCGCTGCGGACCGGCGTGCAGCAGCCGCGGGTGCTCGGTCTCGTCGTCGAGGTGTTCGGCCGGCGGTCCATCTTCGTGCCGATGACCCGGGTCACCCACCTGGACAGCGGTCAGATCATCACCACCGGCCTGGTCAACATGCGTCGCTTCGAGCAGCGCTCCACCGAGACACTGGTGTTCGGCCAGATGCTGGACCGCAAGGTGACGATCCGGAGCTCCGGGATCCAGGGCACCGTCTACGACGTGGCGATGGAGCAGACCCGCAGCCGTGACTGGGTGCTGTCCCGGGTCGCGCTGCAAGAGGGTTCGAAACGGTTCGGCCGCAAGGGTCAGACGCACGTCGTGGAGTGGCGCGAGGTCGACGGGCTCGCGCTGCCCGAGGAGAGCCAGGGCGCCACCCACCTGCTCGCGGCGCTCGAGGAGATGCGTGCGGCGGACCTCGCCCACGTGATCCACGACCTGCCGGCGAAGCGACGGGGCGAGATCGCGGCGGCGCTCGACGACGAGCGGCTCGCCGACGTTCTCGAGGAGCTGCCCGAGGAGGACCAGGTCGAGATCCTCGGCAACCTCGACAACGAACGGGCCGCGGACGTGCTCGAGGAGATGTCCGCAGACGACGCCGCCGACCTGATCGCGGAGCTGCCTCCGGAGACGGCCGAACGACTGCTGCAGCTGATGGCCCCGCAGGAGGCCGAGGACGTCCGGCGGCTGATGTCCTACGAGGAGCGGACCGCCGGCGGGATGATGACCACCGAGCCGGTGATCCTGGCACCCGACGCGACGGTCGCCGATGCGCTGGCCCATGTGCGCAACGTGGAGCTCAGCCCGTCGCTGGCGGCGCTGGTCTATGTCTGCCGCGCGCCGTACGAACCGCCGACCGGTCGGATGCTGGGCGTGGCGCACATCCAGCGGCTGCTGCGTGAGCCGCCGTCCACGCTGGTCGGCCACGTCCTCGACAGCGACCTGGAGTCGCTGCCGCCGACCGCGACGCTCGAGGACGTCGCCCGGCACCTGGCCACCTACAACCTGGTCGCGGCGCCGGTCGTCGACGAGGACGGCCGGCTGCTCGGTGCGGTCACCGTCGACGACCTGCTGGACCACCTGCTGCCGGAGAACTGGCGGGACCGGCCGAGCCGGAACGGGGGCCTGCATGGATAAGCAACCGACCACCATCCGCAG
>DATFGA010000349.1:0-7171 GCA_035249775.1 Nocardioidaceae bacterium
GGGCAGCAGGTCGTCATAGACCGCCTCCGCGAGCAGTGCGTGCCGGAAGGCGTAGCTGCCGGTGCCCACCGGGACCAGGACATTTCGCTCCACCGCGGCACGCAGCGACTCCTCCAGCGCTCCCGCGTCCAGATCGACCACCCGGGCCAGCAGCTCGTGCGACACCCGACGGCCCGCGACGGCCGCAGCGCGGACCACCAGCGCCGCGGCATCGTCGAGCTGGTCGAGCCGGACCAGGAGCAGGTCGGCGAGATTCTCCGGCAGCCCGCGGCCGTCGACCTCGGTGGCGACCAGGAGCTCCTCGGCGAAGAACGCGTTTCCCTCGGCGCGGGCCACGATCGTGTGGATGTCGGTCTCGGTCATCGGCCCCGGATGGATCGCGCGGACCAGGTCGCGCACGGCGCGGTCCGGCAGCGGAGCCAGCTGCACCCGTTGCACGCCGGGGGTGCGGGTCCACTGGGCGGCCGTGGCCCGCAACGGGTGCCGCCGGTGCAGGTCGTCGCTGCGGTACGACGCCACGATCGCGACCGGCCGCGCGAACTGGCGCGCGAACAAGAAGCTCAGCAGGTCCCGGGTCGACTGGTCGGCCCAGTGCACGTCCTCGACCACGACGAGCAGCGGCGCGTCCTCGGCGAGCTGCTCGAACGCCGCGTGGACGGCCTCGAACAGCTCGGCGCGCTCCAGGTTGTCGGCCTCGGGGCCACCGGCACCGGACAGCACGCGCCGCCCCGGCTGCAGGTGGGTGACCGCCGGGTGGTCGCGCACCAGCGCCTCGACGACCTCGGGCAGCTCGGTGGCGAGCCGGCCCAGCAGCTCGGTGAACGGAAGGTAGGGCAGGGCGCTGTCGCCGAAGTCGAGACAGTGCCCGACCACCGTGCGCCAGCCGCTGTCCCGGGCGCGCTCCAGCAGCTCGGCGAGCAGCCTCGTCTTGCCGACGCCCGCGTCACCGGCGACCAGGGCAGCGCACGAGCGCGGCTCGGACCCCAGACCCATCAGATCGGTCAGGCCGGCCAGCTCCCGGACGCGGCCCTGGAGCGGGTAGGTCGTGGAACGGTCGGCAGGCACGTCCCCCATCATCGCGCCAACGACGTCCGGCCGCACGGCAGTTCTGACCGCCGTTCTGCCGTCAGGCAACGGCCACGGTTCCGGGTCGCTGCTGCGGGACCTTCAGCGACCGCCGGCGCGGCACTCGATGGCGCCTGCGAGCGCGCTTCTTGAAGCTCTCGTTGACCCGCTGCTGGCGGTAGCTGATCTCAGCCGACAGGAAGGGCTCGGGTGTGCTGAACATGGTGTGCTCCTTGCGGGATCTTCGGTGGAATGCCTTGATCCTGCGCCGCTAAGGAGCCCGCGCACATCGGGAGAAGTCCTTATCCTCGCGGTGGCGCTGCCTTAGTGGGTCTTAGTCCGGGGTTCCGTCCGCGGCCCGGCCCCGGTGGAGGACCTCGCGTACCAGGGGTACGCCGGGGCGGTAGGCGAGATGGATGTACGACGGCGCCTCGAGCACCACCAGGTCCGCCACCGCCCCGACGCCGAGGTGGCCCACGTCGTCGCGGCGGAGAGCCCGAGCCCCGCCGGCGGTGGCCGCATGCAGCGCCTCGGCCGGGGACAGGTTCATCTCGCGCACCGCGAGGGCCACGCATAACGGCATCGATGAGGTGTAGCACGACCCGGGGTTGCAGTCGCTGGCCAGCGCCACCGCGCAGCCGGCGTCGATCAGCCGGCGGGCGTCGGGATAGGGGGAGCGGGTGGAGAACTCCACACCCGGCAGGAGCGTGGCGATGGTGCCCGTCCCGGCGAGCGCGTCGATGTCGTCGTCGGACAGGTAGGTGCAGTGGTCGACCGCGACCAGGCCGAGCTCGCACGCCAGCTGCACACCGGGTCCGTGGCCGAGCTGGTTGGCGTGCAGCCGGCCCTCCAGCCCCTGCGCCTTGCCGGCCTGCAGGATCCGCCGGGCCTGGTCCGCGTCGAACGCACCGCGCTCGCAGAACACGTCGATCCATCGCGCGTGCGGCGCACAGGCGTCGAGCATGGGCCCGGTGACCAGGTCGACGTACCCGGTTGGGTCGTCGGCGTACTCGGGCGGCACCACGTGGGCGCCCAGGAACGTCGTCTCCGGGGTGGCCTGCCGGGCGATGGCCAGGCTACGTGCCTCGTCAGCGACCGAGAGGCCGTAGCCGCTCTTGATCTCGACCGTGGTGGTGCCCTGCCGGCGCATCTCGGTGACGTGCCGGGCCACGTTCGCGATGAGCTGCTCGTCGGTCGCGGCCCGGGTCGCGGCGACCGTGGTCCGGATCCCGCCGGCCGAGTACGGCGTGCCGGTCATCCGGGCCGCAAACTCCTGGGCGCGGTCACCGGCGAACACCAGGTGCGAGTGCGAGTCGACGAAGCCGGGGATCACGGCGCGACCGCCCGCGTCGTACGCCGTGTCGGCGGCCGGTGCACGGTGGGCCTCCCCGACCCACGCCACCCGGCTGTCCTCCACGAGGATCGCTGCGTCCGTGAGCAGGCCGAGCGGCGAACCGTCGCCGACCTCGGGGTCGTTGGTGACCAGCTCGGCGATGCCGGTGATCAGCAGGGTGCTCATGATCGCTGCCTCCAGAGACCGTCGATGGCCGACGCCAGCTCCGCGCCGGCCTGGGCCCGGTCCTCGCGGGTGGCAACCACCCGGCCGTCGACGACGACCTGCACCACGTCGGCCGCGGTCGCCGCGAACACGGCTGTCTCCGCGCCGGACCCGGTGCCGGCGGTCCGCACGGAGCCGGTGTCGAGGGTGACCAGGTCGGCACGGGCGCCGACCCTGATCCAGCCTGAGTCGTCGAAGCCGAGGGAGCGGTGGCCGGCGTGGGTCGCCGCGGACAGCAGCTCGGTGGCGGACCAGTGGCCGCGGGCGCGGGTGGCGAGCCGTTCGTCCAGCTCCACCGCCCGCATCTCCTCGAAGACGTCGATGACCGCATGGCTGTCGGATCCGAGCGTGAGCGGTGACCCTGCGTCGTGCAGCGCCCGGGAGGGGCCGATGCCGTCGCCGAGATCACGTTCGGTGGTCGGGCAGAAGCAGGCGTGCGTCGTCGACCGTCCGAGGAGGGCGATGTCGCGGTCGCTCAGGTGGGTGGCGTGCACGGCACTCGTCCGCGGACCCAGCACTCCGGCGTCGGCGAAAATTTCGGTCGGGCTCATCTTGTACGCCTCCTGGCAGGCGGCGTTCTCGGCGACCTGCTCGGACAGGTGCAGGTGCAGCGGCGCGTCCTGCGCGGTGGCCCACTCGGCGACGTGCGGCATCTGCTCGCGCGGGACGGCGCGCACCGAGTGGATCGCGGCGCCGACCACGACGCCGTCCTTCTCGGGCCGCCCGCCGGTGAGGGTGGCCAGCGCATCGACCCGCTTCTGCCAGGCAGCCACGTCCCCGTCGCTGTAGCGGACCTGGACGCCCTCGGGCTCTCGACCGATCCCCGCCGCGAGGTAACAGGTGTCGAGCAGGGCAATCCGGATCCCCGCATCACGGGCCGCCTCCACCAGTGCCAGGCCCATCGCGTTCGCTTCGTCGTACGGCGTGCCGTCGGGGCCGTGGTGCAGGTAGTGGAACTCGCCGACGGCGGTGATCCCGGACAGGGCCATCTCCCGGTAGGTGGCCCGGGCGAGCCGGTAGTAGCTGTCCGGGTCGAGGCGGGCGGCGACGGCGTACATCTGGTCGCGCCAGGTCCAGAACGTCCCGCGTTCGCGCTGGGTGCGGCCGCGAAGCGCCCGGTGGAAGGCGTGGCTGTGGCAGTTGGCGAGTCCGGGAATCGTCAACCCGGCAAGGCGGATCGCGCCCTCCGGTGCCGCGGTGACGCCGGTCTCGACGCCGCTGAACCGGCCGTCCGCGACGGAGACCAGCACTCCGTCGACCGGGTCGCCGTCGCCGAGGCAGGCCCGCTCGAGCCAGTAGACGTCGGTCATCGGGCCAGCTTCTCCAGGGTGTCCGCGAGCGCCTCGACACCGCGCAGGCAGTCGGCCATCTCGGCGAACTCCTCAGGGGAGTGGGAGATCCCGGTCGGGTTGCGGACGAACAGCATCGCGGTCGGGATGCCGGCCTGGGACAGGATGCCGGCGTCGTGGCCGGCCATGGTCGGGATGATCGGCCACGCGTCCGCGTCGGGCTGTGCGGCGATCCGTTCGGCGAGGTCGCGGTCGAAGTCGACCACCGCGGAGACCGACTCGGCGTTCACCGTCACCCCGGTGCCGTCGCGCTCGGCACGTTCCCCGGCCAGCCGGGTGATGTCGGCCAGCATCGCCTCCAGCGCTTGGGACGACTCGGCGCGGGCGTCCATCCACGCGGTCACCCGGGACGGCACCGCGTTGGTGCCGTTGGGCTGTACGTCGACGCGGCCGAACGTCGCCCGCGACCCGGAGAGCCGGGCCTGCTTGTTCGCGGCGAGCGCGGTCATCGCGTAGGTCAGCATCGGGTCGTGCCGGTCCTCCATCCGGGTGGTGCCGGCGTGGTTCGCCTCGCCGGTGAAGTCGAAGCGGTACCTGCCGTGCGGCCAGATCATGCTGGCCACCCCGACCGGGACGCCGCGGTCGACGAGGTCCCGGCCCTGCTCGACGTGCAGCTCGACGAAGCAGTCGACCTGGTCGTGCAGGTCGGCCCAGGCCACGCTGGTCACGTCCGGCGACGAGCGGACTCCGGCGGCGTCCATCGCGTCGAGCAGGAAGACCCCGTCCGGGTCGCGCAGCTCCTTGGCCCGGTCCAGTGTGGTCGCTCCGGTCAGCAGCCGTGAGCCGAGGCAGGCCAGCCCGAACCGGGATCCCTCCTCCTCCACGAAGACCGACACCCCGATGGGCTTGGCCGGGGCGAACCCGCGGTCCCGCAGCAGGTCGATGGCCGCGAGGGCGGAGACCACACCGAGCGGCCCGTCGTACGCCCCGCCGTCGAGCACGGAGTCGAGGTGCGAGCCGGTCAGCACACCGGGCCGCTTGTTGTCGGGGTCCGGGCGCCACCAACCGACGATGTTGCCGACCTCGTCGCGGCTGACCTCCAGGTCCCGGGCGCGGCACTGCTCGAGGAACCAGGCGGCCGCCTCGCGTTCGGCGGACGCGAACGGCTGCCGGAAGTAGCCGCCGGTGGTGCTCGAGCGGCCGACCGGGGCGAGGTCGCGCCACATCTGCTCAAAGGACATGATTCGCTCCATGGATTTCCAAGACGTCGTACGCAGGCGCCGGATGGTGCGCAGCTACTCGGACCGGCCGGTCGACCCGGCGGTGGTGGACCGGATGCTGGAGAACGCGCTGCACGCGCCGAGTGCAGGGTTCAGCCAGGGCTGGGCGTTCCTGGTGCTGGACCGGCCGGAGGAACTGGACCGGTTCTGGCGCGCGACCGCCGACCCGGATGCCGAACCGGACGCGTGGCTGCGCGGAATGCGGACGGCGCCGGTGCTGATCGTGCCGCTGTCGAACAAGTCCGCCTACCTGAGCAGGTACGCCGAGCCGGACAAGGGGTGGACCGACCGGGACGAGGCGCGGTGGCCGGTGCCCTACTGGCACATCGACACCGGGATGGCGTCCCTGCTGATCCTGCAGACCGCCGTGGACTCGGGCCTCGGCGCGTGCTTCTTCGGCATCCCGCCGGAGCGGATCGAGGCGTTCCGCGGCGAGTTCGGCGTGCCGGAGGAGTACTTCCCGATCGGGGCGATCACCGTGGGCCACCGATCCGAGGACGCCGGCGCGAAGGGTTCGTCGTCGCGCCGCACCCGCCGCCCGGTCGAGGAGGTCGTCCACCGCGGCGCGTGGTGACCGGCTGATTACCATGGTATGCAGGCGATCTGCCGCTCCCCATGGTGAACTCGCCATGGGAAGAAGGAGATCGCCGACATACCCTGGTAATCGATGGACGAACAGGAACGGCGGCTGCGGCAGGCCGCGATCACCGCAGCCAATCGGCAGCCACCGGAGCCGGAGGAGGAGCCCGACGAGGACTCCCCCGCCGCTCGACGGATGGAGCAGCAGGCGCTCTGGGTGGACCTGCAGGTGCGGCACGCGATGGCGCGCGGCGACTTCGACAACCTGCCCGGCGCCGGCAAGCCGCTGAAGCTGCCCGACCGGCATGACCCCGACTGGTGGGTCAAGAACCTGATCGAGCGCGAGCAGATCACCGGCGTACTCCCGCCCGCGCTGGCCGTGCGCCGCGAGGATGCCGAGCTCGACGCACAGCTCGATCGCGAGGCCACGCCCGAGGGAGTACGTCGGGTGGTCGAGGACTTCAACCGTCGGATCGTCGAGGCGCGCCGCCAGCTGCAGGGCGGCCCACCGGTGGTCACGCCGACCCGCGACCCCGACCAGGAGATCGAGGCCTGGCGCGAGCGGCGTGCGGAGCGAAGGGCACGGCAGCGCCAACAGCTCGAGGAGCTCGCCGCCGCCTCCGCCGCCGATGACCGGCCGCGCTGGTGGCGCCGGCTGCGCCGTCGCGGTCCGGACAGTTCGTGACGCACGGCATGCCCGCGGGCGCGAGAACCTGCTTCTCGTCACGAACTACCTCCTCCCGTACGACGCACCGTCCTCAGCTCTCCTGCATGGGGACCCGGACCCCCTTCTCCGCGGCGACCGACACCGCCTCGTCGTAACCGGCGTCGACGTGCCGGATCACGCCCATGCCCGGGTCGTTGGTCAGCACCCGCTCGATCTTCTGGGCGGCCAGCTCGGTGCCGTCGGCGACGCACACCTGGCCGGCGTGGATCGACCGGCCCATCCCGACCCCACCGCCGTGGTGGATGGACACCCAGGACGCACCTGAGGCGGTGTTGACCAGCGCGTTGAGCAGCGGCCAGTCCGCGATCGCGTCGGACCCGTCGAGCATCGACTCGGTCTCGCGGTAGGGCGAGGCCACCGACCCGCAGTCGAGGTGGTCGCGGCCGATCACGACCGGCGCCTTCAGCTCACCGGAGGCCACCATCTCGTTGAACTTCAGCCCTGCGAGGTGGCGTTCGCCGTACCCGAGCCAGCAGATCCGTGCCGGCAGGCCCTGGAACGCGACCCGCTCGCCGGCCATCGTGATCCACTTCCGGAGCCGGGCGTTGTCGGGGAACAGCTCCAGGATCGCGCGGTCGGTCGCGGCGATGTCGGCGGGGTCGCCGGACAGCGCGGCCCACCGGAACGGGCCCCTGCCCTCGCAGAACAGCGGCCGGATGTACGCGGGGACGAA
>DATFGA010000350.1:0-6011 GCA_035249775.1 Nocardioidaceae bacterium
GGTCAACGGTTCGGACCACGTCTTCATCGATCGCGGTGCCGGGCTCGAGCTGACGGACGTTCGATTTCCATGCGAACGCGACCTGCGCCGGCTTGCTCAGCATCTGGCAGTCTCTGTAGGCCGGCGTCTCGACGATGCAATACCGTAGAATCGACGCTTGCGTAGCAGCGGACAAGGAGTGTCCCGATGAACGCAGCGAAGCGGGCCCGGCGGGCGATGGCTGCGAGCGCCGTGGTTGCGGCGCTGGCACTCAGCGGTTGCGGCGGCGACGACGGCGAGGGCGGCGGGTCCGGTGGCACGGCCGAGGAGCCGATCCAGATCGGAATCTCGCTGCCGCTCACCGGAGACTTCTCCGAGCCGGGCAAGGGCGTGCAACGCGGGTACGAGGCCTGGGCGAAGATCGTCAACGACGGGGGCGGGCTGCTCGGACGCAAGGTCGAGCTCAAGATCCTCGATGACCAGTCGAACGCCGACCGGGTCGTGTCCGACTACGAGCAGCTGATCGGCAGGGACAAGGTCGACCTCGTGTTCGGCCCCTTCTCGACCCGGCTGGTGGTTCCCTCGGCACGGGTGGCCGAGGAGTACGGCATGCTCTTCGTCGAGCCCGCCGGGGCCGCCAAGGAGGTCTTCGAGCAGGGCTTCAAGAACATCTTCTACGCGGCGCCGGCCGTCGCCGACGACCACTACAACCACCTCGCCGAGCACATCATGGCTCTTCCGGAGGGCCAGCGTCCGAAGACGGCGGCCTACGCGGCCATGGACGACCCGTTCGCCCAGGGCACCGCCTACGGGCTGAAAGCCAAGATGGAGGCGGCGGGCGTCAAGACCGTGGTGAACGAGGTCTATCCGCCGAACACGACGGACTTCGGCAGCATCGCGGCGAAGATCGCCGCCTCGAAGGCCGACATGATGGTGGGTGGCACGCAGTACCAGGACGCCGTGAACCTGATCGTCGCCCTGCAGCAGCTGAACTACCAGCCCAAGCTCGCGGCGTTCTCCACCGCCCCGACGGAGGCCGAGTTCGCCAAGGCGATCGGCAACAAGACGGAAGGGGTGCTTGCGCCCACCGGGTACACGACGAAGGCGCCGTTCCCGAGCAACGTCGAGTTCGTGCAGAAGTACACCGCGCAGTTCGGCAAGCCGCCGGCCGAGGACGAGGCGAACGCGTACACGACCGGTCAGGTCGTCGCGGCGGCGGTCAAGGCGGTGGGCTGTGCGGAGCAGGGCGACTGCCAGCAGAAGCTGGTGGACTGGCTGCACGCCAACGAGGTCGAGACCGTCGTCGGTCCGTTGAAGTGGGACGACAAGGGCCGGCCGCAGGGTGCGCACATGATCCAGCAGTGGGTGGACGGCAAGATCCAGATAGTCCTG
This sequence comes from Nocardioidaceae bacterium, assembly GCA_035249775.1. Lineage (GTDB taxonomy): Bacteria > Actinomycetota > Actinomycetes > Propionibacteriales > Nocardioidaceae > Nocardioides_C. Next base: position 1,372 of record DATFGA010000350.1, read on the forward strand.
CCGGAGGACGTGAAGGAAGCCGACTTCGTGCACCCCAAGCCGATGTGGTGACACCCCGGTGGTGTCAGGTGCCCTGCTCCTCCAGAGCATCGTCCTGGGTGTGCTCCTGGGCGGGCTCTACGCCCTCCTGGCGGCGGGCCTGACGCTGTATTTCGGCATCATGCGGGTGGTGATGATCGCCCACTCGGCGTTCCTGATCCTCGCCGCGTACCTCGCCTGGTTCTTCCACCGGCAGACCGGCCTCGATCCCCTGCTCTCGCTGGCCGTGACGACGCCGCTGTTCTTCGCCGCGGGGGTGGGCATGCAACGGCTGCTGCTGACCCGCCTGCGCCCTGCGACCCTGACCATGATGTCGGTCCTCCTGACGTTCGCGATCGCGCTGGTCATCGAGGGCATGCTTGGCTACGTCTTCACCGGCACCCAGCGCCGGATCCAACTCGGGTACAGCGGTGCCAGCCTCGAGCTCTTCGGCGCCCGGATCGCGGTGGTGAAGCTCATCGCGTTCGCGATGGCCGCCCTCGCCATGCTGACCCTGTACCTGCTGATGATGAAGACCAGGTTCGGCCAGGCGCTGCGGGCGACGATCCAGCACCGGGACGCCGCGCGGCTGGTCGGGATCAGGACCGACCGGATCGCCGGTTACGGCTTCGGGCTCGGGCTCGCCACGGCGGCGGTCGGCGGCACGGCGCTGGCGCTCGACTCGACGATCTACCCGTCGCTGCACTGGCACTGGATCGGCCCGCTGATGGCGATCATCGTGGTCGGCGGCCTGGGCAGCGTGCCGGGCGCCGCGATCGCCGCACTGGTGCTCGGCATGCTGCAGAGCCTGCTTCAGATCCCGTTCGGAACCACCTGGGCGCAGACCATCTTCTACGTTGCGCTGTTCGTGACCCTGGTCTTCCGGCCGCAAGGGTTCTTCGGAGGTCGGCTTGCGCAGAGATTCTGAGTCAACGCGCCGGCTCGGCGGAGTCCTCCGTGTCGTCGCCCTCCTCGTCGGAGCAGGTCTGGTCCTGTCCTTCCCGGCCCTGGCGCCGAACCCGTACATCCTCTCGGTGGGCATCGGCATCCTGAACTACGCCGTGCTCTCCACCGCCTGGAACTTCGTCGGCGGGTTCACCGGGTACATCTCGCTCGGGCACGGCGCCCTGTCCGGGCTGGGTGCCTACGGCACGGCCCTGCTGGTCACCAAGGCGAGTGCGCCGAGCTTCGTCGCCCTGCTCGCCGCCGCTGCCATCGTGGCCCTGCTGGCCGTTCCCATCGGCTTCGCGGCGCTCCGGGTGCGCGGCGCGTCGTTCGTCATCGTGTCGATCGCGCTGGTCCTGATCCTGCTGCTGGTGTTCCAAAGCTGGGGCTCGTTCACCGGCGGCTCCCGGGGCCTGGTCGTCCCGAGGCCGTTCCCGGACCTGCGGCGGGCCGAGCACCACATGGTGTTCTTCTTCCTGTTCGCCGGGCTCCTGGCGGTCGCGCTGCTGGTGTGGTGGATCATCGACCGGTCCCGGTTCGGCCTGGGACTCAAGGCGATCCGGGAGGACGAGGACAAGGCGCAGGCGCTCGGAACGCCGACCTTCGCGTTCAAGCTCGTCGTGTTCGTCGTGTCCGCGACGTTCGCCGCATTGGCCGGTGGGATGTACGCGCTGTGGTTCGGCGACCTCGACCCGGTCTTCCAGTTCTCGATCCTCTCCGGCGCCTACATGGTGCTGATGGCCCTCCTCGGTGGCGTCCGTCACCTGTTCGGGCCGCTGCTCGGGGCGCTGATCGTCGGCAGCGCTCTGGAGTACTTCAAGGTCGAGTACGGCGACACCCCGCTGCACCTGGTGGCGGCCGGCCTCCTGCTCGGCGTCGTCGTGATGTTCATGCCGGACGGCGTGATCCCGGCGATGTCGGCACTTGTCGCCCGGTTCTTCCGGACCGGCGAGGCCTCCATCCGTGAGGTCGCGGCTGCCGACCTGCTCGAGAGCGACCTCCCGGAGGCCGATGACGCGGCCGGTTCGGTCCGGGCTGCGGCCGCCGCGAAGCCGTCGAACAGGACGACCGAGGTCCGATGAGGACCACCACCGACACCCGCGGCCAGGCCGGCGTGCGCAGCCTGGAGACGGTCGAGCTCACCAGGTCCTTCGGTGGGGTCACCGCGGTCGACCGCGCGACTGTTGCCTTCCAGCACGGCAAAGTGAACGCGCTGATCGGGCCGAACGGCTCCGGCAAGACGACGTTCTTCAACTGCGTGACCGGGATGATCAAACCCGACTCCGGCCGGGTGACCTACCGTGGTTCGGACATCACCCGGAAGGCCCCGCACACGATCGCCCGTGCCGGCATCGGGCGCAGCTTCCAGCTGTGCCGGGTGTTCCCCCGCATGTCGGTGCTCGACAACGTGCTGGCCGCCGTCCACCCAGGAAGCGTTAGGGCGCAGCTGGCCAGCTCACGCAACCGGGAGGAGATGCGCCGGGCGCGCGGCTGGCTGAAGCGCATGGGCATCGAGCACCTCGAGCGCACGGAGGCACGCAACCTGTCCTGGGGACAGCAGAAGCTTCTCGAGCTCGCCGGGGTGATGATGGGCGATCCGGAGACGATCCTGCTGGACGAGCCCGCCGGCGGGGTGAACCCGGCGCTCATCGGCCGCATCGGCACCCTGGTGCGGCAGCTCAACTCCGAAGGCAGGACGTTCCTGATCGTCGAGCACAACATGGACCTGGTCATGAACCTCTGTGACCACATCATCGTCTTCGACCGCGGTCGACCGATAGCCGAAGGCTCGCCGTCGACGATCAGATCCGACCCCAGAGTCCTCGAGGCATACCTTGGCGCCTGACCTACTACAGCTGAACGACATCCAGGCCTCGTACGGACGCGCGGCGCTGGTGCTGCGGGGGCTGACCGTGACGGTTCCCGCCGCCTCGGTGGTCTGCCTGGTCGGGCCGAACGGAGCCGGCAAGTCAACCGTTCTCAAGGTGGCCAGCGGCCTGCTCGCGCCACGCTCGGGCCGGATCCTGATCGAGGGCAGGGACGTCACGGGTCAGGGACCGCAGCAGATGCTCGCCTCCGGTCTCGCGCACGTCCTGCAGGGGCACAGTGTGTTCCCCGAGATGACGGTTGCTGAGAACGTTCTCCTCGGCGGCTACACGGTGCAGGACAAGGCCGTCATCGACGAGCGGGTCACCTTCGTGCAGAACCTCTTCCCCGTCGTCGGCGAGCGGTGGAAGTCGTTGGCTGGTCTGCTTTCCGGCGGCCAGCAGAAGCAGGTGGAGTTCGCCCGGTCGCTCATGGTGCGTCCCAAGGTGGTGCTCCTCGACGAGCCGTCCATGGGCCTCGACCCCAAGACGACGAGCACGGTCTTCGAGCAGGTCGTCCGCATGCGCGACGCTGGCACGGCCGTCCTGCTCGTCGAACAGAACGCCCGGCGGGCCCTGGAGACCGCCGACATCGGCTGCGTTCTCGACCTCGGCAAGGTGCACGTCTCCGGCCCGGCGCCGCAGCTGCTGGACGACCCGCAGCTGAGCGAGCTCTATCTCGGCGGACGACCTGCCGAGCGTCCGATCTCACCGAAGAGGTAGCGCGCCGATGGCCACACGCAACGTCCGCATCGTGATGAACGGCGTCACCGGCCGCATGGGCTATCGGCAACACCTGCTCCGCTCGGTCCTGGCGATCCGCGACGACGGCGGCATCACGCTGCCCGACGGCGGCCGCCTGCAGGTGGAGCCCGTCCTGGTCGGTCGCAACCACGCCAAGCTGGCCGGCATCGCGCGGGCGCACGACGTCGCTGACTTCACCACCGACCTCGACGCCGCGCTGGCCGACGATAGCGCGACCGTGTACTTCGACGCCCAGGCGACCGGCGGACGCAGGAAGACGATCCTCACGGCGATCGCGGCGGGCAAGCACGTCTACACGGAGAAACCGATCGCCGAGTCCGTGGAAGAGGGCCGGGAGCTGGCGCAGGCGGCCGACTCCGCCGGGATCGTCAACGGGGTCGTCCACGACAAGCTCTTCCTGCCCGGGCTGCTGAAGCTGAAGCGGCTGCTCGACTCCGGCTTCTTCGGGCGGATCATGTCCGTACGGTGCGAGTTCGGCTACTGGGTCTTTCCCGGCGACGTGCAGCCGGCGCAGCGCCGAGCTGGAACTACCGCGCCGAGGAGGGCGGCGGCATCGTCCTGGACATGTTCTCGCACTGGAGCTACGTCCTGGAGGACCTGTTCGGCCGGGTGCGCGCGGTGACCGAGCGCGTTATGGCGTCGTACCGACGGCTGCCGAGCCTCGCGGTGAACCTCGACAAGTCATGTAGGTTCGCGGCAAGCACCGACGATCCCGATTCATTCACGAACGGCGCCTCGCCGCTCAAATGGCGGCCGCGCGTCCATCACAGACAGTAGACGCGGCCAGCGCACCAGCTCGACCGAACTCCAGCGCACCGTGGCCGATCAGCTCATCCGACTCGTTCGTCTCGACTGCCCTGATGAGCGTCGTCGAGCCGCAGCAACCGGGTTATCTCTCGCACAGTGACGCCGCTGCCGCACCAGTCGACCGCTTCCCGCACCGACAAACCCTCGTTGTCAGTCATCGTCCGCAGCGCTTGCCCGGCCCGCCGCTCAGCATCCCGGACCAGAGCATCGCGTTCACCAAGCGCGGTCAGCACCGCGACC
>DATFGA010000351.1:0-17320 GCA_035249775.1 Nocardioidaceae bacterium
AGTAAGTGGTCAAGAACGACGCGTTTCCGACACTGAACCGGTGCGATCTTGACCAGTTCGTCGTCGAACTGAGTTCACTGCAACTGCCGCAGCCGAATCCGTCTCCAGTTGTCCACCGCCGAACGGTCTCGGCGGCTGATCCTGTTGTTGTCGTTGCGTCGGGGAGGGGCGGCTGATAACCCCTGCCGCAATCCGCCTTCGTTAGTTGACATAATGTGGCTTATCGGCGATACCACCAGGCTGCTGACGAGGGGGCCGTGCCGCTCTGGTCGTATGAGCTGCCTCGGAACGCTCGCTGCGGGGGTTCCTCCCCACGCTGGCCCTGCTCAGTCGCGCAACATGAACCACAACGGTGTCAGCAGCACGTTGGCACGGCGTCAGTCCAGGCAGAACTCGTTGCCCTCGGGATCGGCCATCACGATCCAGCCGGCGCTCATCGGCGGCTCGGGCTCGAAACGACGCACCCGCGACGCGCCCAGGGCGACGAGCCGGTCGCTCTCGTCCTCGAGCGCCGCCATCCGTTCCTCACCCTCCAGTCCGGGCGCCGCACGGACGTCGAGGTGGACCCGGTTCTTGGCGACCTTGTCCTCCGGCACCTGCTGGAAGAACAGCCGCGGGCCGTGCCCGTCCGGGTCCTCGATGGCCGATCTGGTGTTGCGCTGCTCCTCCGGTACGCCGACCTGCGCCAGGAAGTCGTCCCACGCGGCCAGCGGGTCGGCGCCCTCTGCCAGGTCGACTCCGGGCGGACCGGGATGGACGTAGCCCAGCACGTCGCGCCAGAAGGTCGACAGCGCCCGCGGGTCGTGGGCGTCGAAGGTGACCTGGACGTGGCGGCTCATCGGGAGCTCCCGACGTAGTCCGCGAGGTGCTCGCCGGTGAGCGTGGAGCGGCCGGCGACGAGGTCGGCGGGTGTGCCCTCGAAGACCACCCGGCCTCCGTCATGGCCGGCACCGGGGCCGAGGTCGATCATCCAGTCGGCGTGCGCCATCACCGCCTGGTGGTGCTCGATGACGATGACCGACTTGCCGGAGTCGACGAGCCGGTCGAGCAGCCCGAGCAGCTGCTCGACGTCGGCGAGGTGCAGGCGGGTGGTCGGCTCGTCGAGGATGTAGATCTCACCCTTCTCCGCCATCTGGGTGGCCAGCTTGAGCCGCTGACGTTCGCCGCCGGACAGCGTGGTCAGCGGCTGCCCCAGGGAGAGGTAGCCGAGACCGACATCGGCGAGCCGCTCGAGGATCTTGTGGGCGGCCGGCGTACGTGCCTCACCTTCACCGAAGAAGTCCGCGGCCTCGGTCACCGACATGGCGAGCACTTCGGCGATGTTCCGGCCGCCGAGCGTGTACTCCAGCACGGCGGCCTGGAACCGCTTGCCCTCACAGTCCTCACAGGTGGACTCGACGGTGGCCATGACGCCGAGCTCGGTGTAGATGACGCCGGCGCCGTTGCACGTGGGGCAGGCGCCCTCGGAGTTGGAGCTGAAGAGCGCCGGCTTCACGCCGTTGGCCTTCGCGAACGCCTTGCGGATCGGTTCGAGCAGGCCGGTGTACGTCGCCGGGTTGCTCCGGCGCGAACCGCGAATTCCGCTCTGGTCGATCACCACCACGCCGTCGCGGCCGGCGACAGAGCCCTGGATCAGCGAGCTCTTGCCGGAGCCGGCGACGCCGGTGAGCACGCACAGCACGCCGAGCGGGATGTCGACGTCCACGTCTTGGAGGTTGTGCGTCGACGCACCGCGGACCTCCATCGCGCCGGAGGCCGGACGCACCGACTCCTTGAGGGTCGCCCGGTCGTCGAGATGGCGGCCGGTGATGGTGTCGCTCCCCCGCAACCCCTCCACGGTGCCCTCGAAGCAGACGGTGCCGCCGCCGGTGCCCGCACCCGGACCGAGGTCGACGACATGGTCGGCGATCGCGATGCTCTCGGGCTTGTGCTCCACCACCAGCACGGTGTTGCCCTTGTCCCGAAGCTGCAGGAGCAGGCCGTTCATCCGCTGGATGTCGTGTGGGTGCAGGCCGATGGTGGGCTCGTCGAAGACGTAGGTCACGTCGGTGAGCGATGAGCCGAGGTGTCGGATCATCTTGGTGCGCTGCGCCTCTCCGCCGGACAGGGTGCCCGCGGGGCGGTCGAGCGAGAGGTAGCCCAGGCCGATCTCAGCGAACGCGTCGAGAAGGTGCTGCAGCCCGGTCAGGAGCGGGGCCACCGACGGCTCGTCGAGCCCGCGGACCCAGTCGGCGAGGTCGCTGATCTGCAACGCGGAGACGTCGGCGATGTTCTTGCCCTTGATCTTCGACGACAGAGCCTCCTTGCTGAGTCGGGTGCCGTCGCACTCGGGACAGGTCTGGAAGGTCACTGCTCGCTCGACGAATCGACGGACGTGCGGCTGCATCGATTCGACGTCCTTGGACAGCATCGACTTCTGGATCTTCGGGATGATGCCCTCGAAGGTGAGGTTGACGCCCTCGACCTTGATCTTCGTGGGCTCGGCGTACAGCATCGTGTCGAGCTGCTTCTTGGTGAACTTCTCGATCGGCTTGTCCATCGGGAGGCCGACCCCTTCGAAGAGACGGCCGTACCAGCCGTCCATCGAGTAGCCGGGCACGGTCAGAGCGCCCTCGCTGAGTGCCTTGGAGTCGTCGTACAAGGCGGTCCGGTCGATGTCGCTGACATTGCCCATGCCTTCGCACCGCGGGCACATTCCGCCGAGGTAGACGGCCTCGCGCACCACGTTCTTCTCGACCCTGCCGCCGCTCTTCTCGGTGCTCATCACCCCGCTCGCCCTGCGCGTCGGGACGTTGAACGAGAACGCGGTGGGCGGTCCGACGTGCGGCTTCCCGAGCCTGCTGAAGAGAATGCGCAGCATCGCGTTGGCGTCGGTGGCGGTGCCGACGGTCGATCGCGGGTTGGCGCCCATCCGCTCCTGGTCCACGATGATCGCGGTCGTCAGGCCGTCCATGAAGTCGACCTCGGGCCGCGCCAGCGTCGGCATGAAACCCTGCACGAAGGCGCTGTAGGTCTCGTTGATCATCCGCTGCGACTCCGCGGCGATCGTCGCGAACACCAGCGAGCTCTTGCCCGAGCCGGAGACACCGGTGAACACCGTCAGCCGGCGCTTGGGAATCTCGACGCTGACGTCCTTGAGGTTGTTCTCGCGCGCACCCTGGACGCGGATCAGGTCGTGGCTGTCGGCTACGTGCAGCGCAGGCGCCTGCGCGTCCGTCCTCGTGGCCATGGTCAACGTGTCTCCATCTGTGAGGCGGGAAGATGTCGCGGGCGGATCAGATGTCCAGCACAGTCAGGCTAGTGGTGACTGCGTGACCCGCGCTTCTCGATTCCTGATCGGTCTGGTGACCTGCTTCGCCACGCACGACGGGATCCCCGCCGTGGCCTGAGCCTGGTCCCGATACGTGCTGGGCGGCACGCCGACCAGCTCGGTGAAGCGTGTGCTGAAGGTGCCGAGTGACGAGCAGCCGACCGTGAAACAGACCTCGGTCACGCTCAGACCGCCACGACGCAGCAAGGCCATCGCGCGTTCGATGCGCCGCGTCATCAGGTAGGAGTACGGCGACTCGCCATAGGCGAGCCGGAACTGCCGGCTGAGGTGCCCGGCCGACATGTGCGCGTCACGGGCGAGCGCCTCGACGTCCAACGGCTGCGCATACTCCCGGTCGATCCGGTCGCGGACGCGCCGCAGCCGCGCCAGGTCGCGCAGGTGCTGCGCCTCCGGGGCTCTGCTCGTCACATGCGTGATCGTGCCACCTAGCACCGGAGTTGCCCAGCGCCGCCACCTCAGGGCTCGAGCAGCACCTTGATCGCCCGGCGCTCGTCCATCGCGCGGTACGCCTCGGCCACGTCGTCGAGCGGCAGCGTCAGGTCGAAGACCAGGCCGGGGTCGATCGCGCCGTCCAGGGTGCGTCGGAGGAGATCCGGCAGGTAGGTGCGCACCGGGGCCATCCCGCCGGCCAGGCCGATGTTCTTCGCGAACATCCGGCGTACCGGCAGCTCCACGCCGTGCGGGACGCCGACGAAGCCGACGGTCGAGCCGGGCCGGGCGACCTGGAAGGCGGTGCGCACGGCGGCGTCGGTGCCGACGCACTCGAGCACCGCGTCCGCCCCGATCCCGTCGGTCAGCTCCAGGATCCGCTCCTCCCCCGCATCACCCCGCTCGGGGACGATGTCGGTGGCGCCGAACTCGAGGGCGATCTTCTGACGCGCCTCGTGCCGGGACATGGCGACCACCCGCTCCGCACCCAGCTGCGCCGCCGCGAGCACCCCGCACAGGCCCACCGCGCCGTCGCCGACGACGACGGCGGTGGATCCGGGACGGACCCGGGCGGCAACCGCGGCGTGCCAGCCGGTGGCCATCACGTCCGAGAGCGCCAGCAGCGACGGGATCAGCGAATCGTCGGGCATCCCGTCGGTCTTCACCAGGCTTCCGTCGGCCTGATGGACGGTGGCGTACTCGGCCTGACCGCCCACGGTGAACCCCTGGTTACCGCACGCCGAGGTGACGCCGGCGCGACAGTGCGCACAGGTGCTGTCGCAGTGCACGAACGGCGCGATCACGAAGTCCCCCGGACGGAACGACCGCACCTCCGAGCCGACCTCCTCGACGACACCGACGATCTCGTGTCCGATCGGGCTGCCCGGCTCGATCGGGTTCTCCCCGCGGTACGGCCACAGGTCCGACCCGCACACGCAGCTGGCGACCACCTTGACGATCGCCTCGGTCGGCTCGCCGATGCTCGGCGCCGGCCGTTGCTCGAGCCGGATGTCGCCGGGGCCGTGGATCGTCGTGACTCGCATGCCTGGCATCCTAGGCAGTCCCCGGCAATTCGTGGCGCGTGGTTCCGGACACACGGCACGCGGCAGCCCGGCGTTGCGCGGTTGTCCTATCTCATATCTGAGATATGGTCGGGGCCATGACTGAGGACTACCTGAGCCGGATCGGCAATCTCATCCGCGACGCCCGCAAGCACCGCGGCTGGACCCAGCAACAGCTCGCCGACCTCCTCGCCACCAGCCAGAGCGCGGTAAACCGGATCGAGCGCGGCCACCAGAACCTCAGCCTGGAGATGCTGGCCCGGATCGGTGAGGCCCTGGACTCCGAGATCGTCTCGCTCGGTGTGGTCGGCGGCCCCACCCATCTGCGCGTCTCCGGCCCCACGAAGCTGTCCGGCAGCATCAACGTCAAGTCGTCGAAGAACGCCGGCGTCGCGCTGCTGTGTGCCTCGCTGCTGAACCGGGGTCGTACGACGCTGCGCCGGGTCGCCCGGATCGAGGAGGTGAACCGGCTTCTCGAGGTGCTGCACAGCATCGGCGTGCAGAGCCGGTGGCTCAACGACGAGAACGACCTCGAGATCATCCCGCCGGCCGAGATCGACCTGAGCAGGATCGATGCGGAGGCGGCCCGGCGTACCCGCTCGATCATCATGTTCCTCGGCCCGCTGATGCACCGCGAGGACACGTTCGAGCTTCCCTACGCCGGCGGCTGCGACCTGGGCACCCGCACCGTGGAGCCGCACATGGCTGCGCTGCGCCCGTTCGGCCTCGAGGTGAAGGCCACCGAGGGCAGCTACCACGCGACGGTGAACCGGGCGATCACCCCGATCCGTCCGATCGTGCTGACCGAGCGCGGGGACACCGTCACCGAGAACGCCCTGCTCGCCGCGGCGCGGCACGACGGGGTCACCGTGATCCGCAACGCCAGCCCGAACTACATGGTCCAGGACCTCTGCTTCTTCCTGCAGAAGCTCGGCGTGCAGATCGACGGCATCGGCACCACCACGCTGACCGTGCACGGGCAGAAGGACATCGACACCGACGTCGACTACGCGCCCTCGGAGGACCCGATCGAGGCGATGTCGCTGCTCGCCGCGGCGATCGTCACCGACTCGGAGATCACGATCTGCCGGGTCCCGATCGAGTTCCTCGAGATCGAGCTCGCGCTGCTCGAGGAGATGGGCTTCAGCTACCACCGCGGTGAGGAGTACGTCGCCGCCAACGGCCACACCCGCCTGGTGGACATCACCACCAAGGTCTCGGTGCTGCACTCCCCCATCGACAAGATCCACCCGATGCCGTTCCCGGGCCTGAACATCGACAACCTGCCGTTCTTCGCGGTGATCGCGGCGGTCGCGCAGGGACAGACGCTGCTGCACGACTGGGTCTACGAGAACCGCGCCATTTACCTCACCGAGCTGACCAAGCTCGGCGCGCAGGTCAAGCTGCTCGACCCGCACCGGGTGATGATCGAGGGCCCGACCCGGTGGCGCGGCGCGGAGATCGTCTGCCCGCCCGCGCTGCGTCCGGCGGTGGTGATCCTGCTCGCGATGCTGGCCTCGAAGGGCACGTCGGTGCTCCGCTCGGTCTACGTGATCAACCGCGGCTACGAGGACCTGGCCGAGCGGCTCAACACGCTCGGCGCGCGGATCGAGACCTTCCGCGACATCTGAGCCGGTTGCTCGATCGCGGGCGGCCCCGCGGCATGGGCTCAGTCGAGCGGCATGGGTTCAGTCGAGCGGCGTGGACTCAGTCGAAGAGGGTCTCGATGTAGGAGCGGGTCCGCGGACGGCTCGGCGGCGGAGCGGTCATGTCCTCGGTGATCCGGGGCAGCGGCTCGGTCATCGGGCCGCTGTGCTGGTGGAAGTCGTTCTCGGCCTCCACCATGTTGCCGAGATCGGCGCGTTCCAGGAAGATGCCGTGGCAGGACGAGCATCGACTGACCGAGACGCCGCCGAGCGAGCGGGTGCTCATCGCGGACTGGCACTTGGGGCAGGTCATCGCGTCCATGCCTCCGAACATACTCCCGGGGCAAGCCGAGCCTGCGGACCAACGCGCGGCTGAGTACGAACGCGGATGTGACGCGCGCGCGTCACCGCCACCATGGAGCCATGACGTTGGATACTGCTCTGGTGACGCGACCTCGCACCGGTTTCCCGTTTCTCGACGAGGGTCTTGACCACCCCGGAGCGGTGCTCGCGTTCGCGCACCGCGGCGGCGCCTTCCACCCGGAGATCGAGGGGCTGGAGAACACCTTGGCCGCGTTCCAGCACGCGGTCGACCTCGGCTACACCCACCTGGAGACCGATGTGCACGCCACCCGCGACGGCGCGCTGCTCGCCTTCCACGACACGGTCCTGGACCGGGTCACCGAGCGGGAGGGGCCGGTCGCCGAGCTCGAGTACGCCGAGGTGGCCGAGGCACTGATCGGCGGACGGGAGCAGATCCCGACGATGGCCTCGTTGTTCGAGCAGTTCCCCGAGGCCCGGTTCAACATCGACCTCAAGTCCGACGCCGCGGTGGAGCCGCTGGTCGCCCTGGTGGAGGCGACCGGTTCCCACGACCGGGTCTGTGTCGGGTCGTTCTCGTGGCGCCGGATGCGGCGGTTCCGCGCGCTGGCCGGTGCCCGGGTGGCCACGGCCGCGACCCCCTCCGACGTGGTCGCGTTCCGGGCCCTGCCGGCAGTCGCCCAGTCCGTCGTACTGGCGCGCAGCCGGGCGGCGGCGCTGCAGGTGCCGCACCGGCGCGGCCCACTGACCGTCGTCACGCCGGGGCTGGTCACGCGGGCGCACGCGCTCGGCAAGCACGTCCACGTGTGGACCGTGGACGACCCCACCGAGATGCGGCACCTGCTCGACCTCGGTGTCGACGGCCTGATGACCGACCGGACCGACCTGCTGCGCGAGGTCCTCATCGAGCGCGGGCAGTGGAACGGAGCCACCCGATGACGCCCGAGACCCCCTCCGGCCCGGTGGGCATCGCCGACCTCTCCCCGCTGGCCCGGCGCCGCGAGCAACGCGCGTGGTACTGGTACGACTGGGCAAACTCCGCCTACGTCACCACGGTCACCACGGTGCTGTTCGCGCCCTACCTGATCTCGGTGGCCCGGGAGGCCGCCGTCGACGACCGGGTGCAGGTGCTCGGCTTTCTGCCGGTGGCACCCGGCTCGCTCCCGTCCTACATCATCACCTTCTCCACGCTGCTGTCGGCGCTGGTGCTCCCGCTGCTCGGCGCCGTGGCCGACCGCACCGAGCACAAGAAGCAGCTGCTGGCCGGGTTCGCCTGGACCGGTGCTGCATCCGCGGCGCTGCTGTTCTTCGTCACCGGCGACAACTGGCAGCTCGGCGCGTTCGCGGTGATCGTGGCGAACCTCTGCCTGGGCGCTTCGGTGGTCGTCAACGACTCCATCCTGTGCCTGATCGCCAACGAGAACGAACGGGACCGGGTCTCTTCGCGCGGCTGGGCGTTCGGCTACCTCGGCGGCGGACTGCTGCTGGTGGTCAACCTCGGGATGGTGCTCGGCCACGACGCGCTCGGGATCGAGGACGAGAGCTTCGCGGTGCGGCTGAGCATGCTGTCCGCCGCACTGTGGTGGGCCGGCTTCACGCTGATCCCGTTCCTGCGGCTGCGCAACTACCGGCCGACCCATGTGGTCCCGGAGCAGGGCGGGCTGGTCCAGCAGAGCTTCGGTCAGCTCGTCGCGACGCTGAAGGACATGCGGAACTACCCGGTCACGGTGACCTTCCTGCTCGCCTACCTGTTCTTCAACGACGGCATCCAGACGGTGATCGCCTCGTCCTCCACGTTCGGCTCGGAGGAGCTCGGCTTCGGCCAGAGCACGCTGATCGCGACCATCCTGCTGGTCCAGTTCGTGGGCTTCGCCGGGGCGCTGGTCTTCGGCAAGGCGGCCGAGCGGTACGGCGGGCGGCGGGTCATTCTTGTGGGCCTGGCGATCTGGATGGCGATCGTCTCGGTGGCCTACTTCCTGCCCGAGAAGAACGTGGTGCCGTTCCTGGTGCTCGCGGTGGCGATCGGACTGGTCCTGGGCGGCACCCAGGCGCTGGCCCGCTCGTTCTTCAGCCTGCTGATCCCCCAGGGCAAGGAGGCGGAGTACTTCAGCTTCTACCACGCCTGCGAGCGGGGAACGAGCTGGTTCGGGACGCTCACCTTCGGCCTGGTCTACCAGCTCACCGACTCCTACCGGCCGGCGATCTTCGCGCTGATCATGTTCTTCGTCATCGGCGGCCTGCTGCTGCTGAAGGTGGACGCGCGCAAGGGAATCCGGGACGCGGGCAACACCCCGCCCGCCGTGGTCTAGTCCCCGCAACCGGACGTGTACAAGCCCGGTCTGCGGGTACGACGTGGGACGGGACACAGCGCGATCGCGCCCGAACGGGAATCTCCGCCGGTCGGGGTTCGTTGTGCTTTTGGGAAGGACGGTGCTGTCGCCCTATCGTGGACAGTTGCCCGTCTGACATGACACGGGGAAACCAACATCAGGAGGTGGCTCATGGGAGAGCGGACATTGCGTGGCGCCCGCCTCGGGGGCCAGAGCTTTGAGGACGAGCGCGGCATCGAGTTCGCCGCCCGTCAGAACGTCGGCTACGTCTGCCCGCAGGGGCACGAGTTCGAGATTCCGATGGCCGCCGAGGCTGAGGTCCCGGCCATCTGGGAGTGCCCGCGCTGCGGCGCCGAGGCGCTGGCCGCCGACGGCACCTTGCCGGCGGAGAAGAACGAGAAGCCGGTCCGCACGCACTGGGACATGCTGCTCGAGCGCCGCTCGATCAAGGAGCTCGAGGACATCCTGACCGAGCGCCTGGAGCTGCTGCGCGGCGGCGAGATCGGCCCGGCGCACCTGCACCGGCCGACCAAGAAGAAGACCCGCAAGACGGCCTGACCGTCACCGCGGCTACGACCTAGTCGACGACCTCGCCCTGGACCACCGAATCGGGTCCGGGGCGTTGTTGTGTCCGGGACTGTGTCCCAGACCGCGTTCCGCGGGCCCCACCCGAGGGACCGCCGAGGAGCTTGCGGGTGATGAACCCGGTCAGCAGCCTGCGTGCGACCGGGCGCGTGAACGGCAGGATGCAGAAGAAGCCCACCACGTCGGACAGGAAGCCCGGCGTGAGCAGCAGCGTGCCGCCGATCAGGATCAAGGCGCCGTCGGCGAGCTCCTTGGCCGGCATCTTGTGCGACTCGATGGCTTGCCGCAGTGCCTCCCAGGCCCGGCCTCCCTCGTGCTTGACCAGGTAGCTGCCGAGGATGCTGTCGGCGATCAGCAGCAGGATCGTCCACCAGACGCCGATCACCTGGCCGACCTGGATCAGCAGGTAGATCTCGACCAACGGGATCACCACGAACAGGACGGCCAGCACGCTCCAGGGGATCCTGCGCCTCATCTGGTTCACCTCGCGTCCTGGTTGCTGCGTCGTCTCCTCGAGAATACGTCGCGCAGCTGCGCGCGGCGCTGACGCAGACCCCAGCCGGTGATCCGGCGCAGCGACTCGGCGGCCACGTCGGGGCTCATCTTCGACTCGCCGCGGACCCGCTCGACGAACTCGATCGGCACCTCGACCACCCGCAGCCCTGCCTGAAGCGTGCGGCAGGCGAGGTCGGCCTGGAAGCAGTAGCCGACCGAGCGCACGGAGCCGAGGTCGATCGCCTCCAGCGTGCTGCGCCGGAACAGCCGGAACCCTCCGGTGGCGTCGCGGACGGGCAGCCCGAGCAGCAGCCGGGTGTAGAGGTTCCCACCTCGCGACAGGGCCTTGCGGGTCAGCGGCCAGTTCACCACCGACCCACCCGGAACCCAGCGGGAGCCGAGCACCAGGTCGGCGTCGTCGAGAGCCGCCAGCAGCCGCGGCAGCTGCTCGGGCTGGTGGGACCCGTCGGCGTCCATCTCCCCGATCACCTCGTAGCCGCGCGCCAGCGCCACCTCGAAACCGTGGAGGTACGCCGCGCCGAGGCCGGCCTTCTGGTCCCGGTGCACCACCTGCACCTGCGGGTCGTCGGCGGCCAGCCGGTCGGCGAGGTCACCGGTGCCGTCCGGTGACCCGTCGTCGACCACGAGTACGTCGAAGCGGGGTGCTGCCGTGCGCAGCCGGCCCACGATCCAGGCCAGGTTGTCGACCTCGTTGTAGGTAGGAACCACCATCACCATCCGGCCCGACACGGGTTCCATCGCCGGGCTCACCGCTTCCCCGCCGCGGCCGCGACCGGTGGGGTGTGCACGCTGACCCTGCGCCGCCGCCGACGGCTGAGGACACCGCCGATGACGACCGCTGCCGCGGCGGTGAGGCTGAGCAGGACCTCGACCCAGGCACCGATCCGGATCCCGAGCGGCACCCCGTCGGGGAGCAGGACGGTCTGCACCAGCACCTCCTGGCTGCGGACCGGCGCCCGTTCGACCACCTCCCCGCGCGGGTCGATCACCCCAGACACGCCGTTGGTGGCGGCGACGACCACGGACCGGCCGGTCTCGATCGCGCGCAGCCGGGAGATCGCGAACTGCTGCTCGACCTGGCCGGTGCCCATGTAGGTGGCGTTGTTGGTCTGCACGACGACCAGCTGCGCGCCGCCCTGGACCACGTCGCGGACCAGCTCGTCGTAGGCCACCTCGAAGCAGATGACGTCGCCGATCAACGTGCCGTTCATCTCCAGCAGCCCGGGTTCGGTGCCGGGTCGCATATCGCGCGGGATCTGGTCCAGGCGGGTGAACAGCTTCGCGAGCTGGTCCCGGAACGGGATGTACTCGCCGAACGGGACCGGATGCTTCTTGGAGTACCGCTCCCCCGGGCCGGTCGCGGGGTGCCACACGATGCCCTGGTTCAGCACCTCGTCCGGTTCCGGGCCGTCCACCATGGCGCCGACCAGGACGGGGACGCCGACCGCGTCGACGGCCTCCTGGATGTCGGCGTGGACGGTCGGGTCCGCGAACGGGTCGATGTCGGTCGAGTTCTCCGGCCAGATCACGAAGTCCGGCTGCCGGGTCAGCCCGGCGTCCACCCGGTCGGCCAGGGCCTTGGTCGCGGAGACGTGGTTGTCCAGCACCACGCGGCGCTCGGCGAACGCGTCCATCCCCTCCCCCGGCACGTTCCCTTGCACCGCGGCGACGGTCACCGAGGACCGGTCCTCGTTCGGCGAGGGCTGGTGCAGCGGGAAGGCGGAGGCCACCGAGACCAGCAGGCAGGTGGCGACGATTCCGCCGAGGGCACGTGCTGGCGCGCGCCGTACCCGGAAGCCGGCCCAGACCAGCACCGTGCCGACCAGCGCGACGGCGAAGGTGACCCCCGCAGCGCCGGTGTAGGCGAACAGCGGCGCGACCGGGGTGTCCACGGTGGCGTAGGCCAGCCGGCCCCACGGGAAGCCGCCGAACGGGATCGTGCCCCGCAGGGTCTCCACGCCGACCCACAGACAGGCCGTCCACAGCGGCCATCCGGGCAGCCGGGACACCGCGACGGTGCCCACGCCCAGCAGCCCGTAGAACAGCCCCTCGATCAGCGACAGCGCAATCCAGGCGTCGGGCCCGATCACCTGCAGCCACGGCAGCAGGGTGAGCATGAAGGCGGTGCCGAACACGGTGCCGACCAGGAACCCGCGGCGCAGGGTGGTGCCGAGGGTGGCGACGGTGAGCGCGGCCACCGCGAACGGCAGCAGGTAGACCCACCGGATCGGCTCGAAGGACGCGGCGGCCGCGATGCCGGCCAGAGCCGCCACGAACACGCGGGCAAGCAGCGGCATGACCGGCGCCTCCCCATCGTGCTCGTCCGGGGCCCCGCTGGCCCGCGACCACCCACAACCTACCTGCGGCAGGCAAGCGAAAAGAGCCCGGACCCTTCGGACCGAACCCGCTCCCGCTGGCGGCGGGAGTCAGGCCCGTTGTCTACTGGGCGCCGGGCTCTTCTCGTGTCCTACCCCGCCTCAGCGGCGCCGACCTCCGGGAACCGCGTGCCCCGAGGTTCGTGGTACCCGACCTGGTCACGCGGCCACCTGGACGCCAGCACGCGGAAGCGGCCTGCTTGGTGGGACCACGGAAGATTGGCGAACATCCCCCTGCTCTGTCAACCGGCACCTGACCTGCGAATTCTCGTAAACCCGCAGGTCAAACGCGGTTCCCGGATCGCGGGTGCTTTACAACTTTTTGTCTGGTTCCGGCGTGTCGCCGCTCGACACGCCGGAACCCTTATTTTGCTGGGCTCTGAGTGGTTGCGGGTACGACGACGGTGCCGGTTGCCGTGGTCGCCCGGATCGGCTCGTCGAGGACCGTGGCCGCCGACTCACCCAGGTCCGGGCGGCCCCGGGCGATCACGCTGACCACGAAGTCGATGGTGCGCGAACGGCTGCCCACCCGCACCACCTCGGCGGTGATCTCCAGGACGTCGCCGGCGCGCACCGGGGCCAGGAACTGGACGTCGGAGTAGGAGGCGAAGAGCCCCTCGTCGCCGTCCGTGCGGATGCACACCTCGGTGGCCACGTCACCGAACAGCCCCAGGGAGTAGGCACCGTCGACGAGGTTGCCGGCGTAGTGGGCGTGCGAGTACGGCACGTAGCGCCGGTGGGTCACCCGCAGGCCGAGCCGGGGGTCGGAGGTCTGCTCGCTCATGATGCCTTCGCCTTCGCCTTCTGCGGGCGCCGGTTCACCAGCTCCTCGACGAGGTAGCTGGCCACCTCGCCCGGGGTGGTGCCGCGCACGAACACCCGGTCCACGCCGAGCTCGGCCGACATGGTCTCGTCGAACCTGGGTCCGCCGACGATCATCAGCGGCCGCCGTTCCGCCGGGTAGGACTCGCGGAATGCCGCCGACATCTCCTTGGTGTTCAGGATGTGCGCGTCGCGCTGGGTCACCACCTGGGAGACGAGAATGGCATCGGCGCGTTCCTCGCGGGCCCGGGCCACCAGCTGCGGCACCGACACCTGCGCGCCGAGGTTGACCACCTTGATCTCGCGGTAGTACTCCAGGCCCTTCTCCCCCGCGAACCCCTTGATGTTGAGGATCGCGTCGATGCCGACGGTGTGCGCGTCGGTGCCGATGCATCCGCCGACGACCACCAACCGGCGGCGCAGGCCCTTGCGGATCGCCAGGTTCACCTCCTTCGGCGAGAGCAGCGGGTAGTCCCGCTCGACGACCTGCACCTTGGAGACGTCGACCAGGTGGTTGACCCGGCCGTAGACCACGAAGAACGTGAAGTCCGGGCCCATCGGCTTGGCGTGCACGACCAACGCCGGGTCCATGCCCATCTTGTTCGCGAGCTGGGCCGCCGCGCCCTCGGCGACCTTCGAGTGCGGCATCGGCAGGGTGAAGGACAGCTGGACCATCCCGTCGCCGGTGGTGTCACCGTACGGTCGCAGGATGGTGCCCTCGTTCGTCGTACTCACGCGGTGCCCTCCAGCATCTCGCTCGCGGGGTTGTAGTAGCCGGACGCCTTCTTCGCGACGCCGTCCAGGCCGCGACCGGCGTCGGCGGGGCGCTTCATCAGCCCGAACGTGCCGTCGGCGATCGCCTCGAGCAGCCCGTGCTTGCCCTCGTGGGCGAGGATCCTCTCCAGCAGCTCGATGCTCTCGCCGAGGACCTGGCGGGCCCGCTCGGCGATGAACCCGTCCGGTGCGGGCCGGAAGTCCTCGTGCAGGTTGCCGGCGGCGTTCATCACGTAGCGCACGTTCTGCAGGGCGAGGTCGCGGTCGGAGATCCACGGCGTGACCACGGCCTCGGTCATCATCCCGACCAGCAGGATGCTCTGCCCGGTGAGCGCGCCGACCAGGTTGAAGAAGCCGTCGAGCAGGTAGCCGCGGAACACGTCGCCGGTCATGTGCCGGGTCGGCGGCATCCACTTCAGCGGCGCGTCCGGGAACAGGTCGCGGGCGAGCATCGCGTGCGCAAGCTCCATCCGGAAGCTGTCCGGCAGGTCGGGGTTGATCTCGAACGCGTGACCCAGGCCGAGCTGCCAGTCCTCGAGCCCGGCCTCCTTGGCGAAGTACTCGTTGAGCAGCTGGGAGGTGGTCACCGTGTGCGCGGCCTCGACGGCGTCGGCGGTGGTGAGGTAGTTGTCCTCACCGGTGTTGATGATGATCCCGGCGCGGGCGTGGACCTGCCGGCTGAACCGCTGGTCCACGAACGTGCGGACCGGGTTGATGTCGCGGAACAGGATGCCGTACATCGAGTCGTTGAGCATCATGTCCAGCCGCTGCAGGCCGGCCAGCGCGGCGATCTCCGGCATGCACAGCCCGGAGGCGTAGTTGGTGAGCCGGATGTAGCGGCCGAGCTCGGCGCTGGACTCGTCGAGCGCCGCCCGCATCAGCCGGAAGTTCTCCTGCGTTGCGTAGGTGCCCGCGAACCCTTCCCGGGTGGCGCCCTCGGGGACGTAGTCGAGCAGCGACTGCCCGGTGGAGCGGATCACCGCGATCACGTCGGCTCCCTCGCGGGCCGCCTGCTGCGCCTGCGGGATGTCCTCGTAGATGTCGCCGGTGGCGACGATCAGGTAGACCCACGGCTTGTGGTCCGGGTCCCCCCAGCGCTTGATAAGGCGGTCGCGCTCCCGCCGGCGGGCGTCGACCTGGCGGATGCCGGCACCGACCTGCTTCTTCGCCGCCGAACGGGCCCGGGTCAGGTCCCGGCCCTCGGGCAGCCGGAACCGCACCGAGCCGGCGGACGCCTTCTGCGCCAGCGTGGACAGGTCGTCGGCCTCGCCGCGCACCAGCGCGTCCCAGACCGGGACCGCGATCCCGTGCTCGATCCCGACGTCGCCGCGGACCGCGTCCAGCAGCCGGTTCGCCCACGGGATCCCGTCGGCGTCGGCGCCCTGCAGCCCGGCCAGCCGCAGCGTCGCGCGCTCCACCGAGACGGTGGTGTGCTTCTTGGCCATGGACACGATCGGCCGGCCGGCCTGGCGCGCGAGCGAGCGGGCCTTCCGGACGGTGACCGGGTCGAGGTCGAGCTTGCCCCGCGGCTTGCGGGAGGTCGTGGTCATCGGAGTGCTCCTGGTTCTTCGAAGGCGACCTCGCCGTCCACAAGCGTCAGCACGCAGGTGGGCAGGTCGAGGTCCGGGTGCAGGTCGGGAAGCTGGGGTACGCCGGCGCGCGGGTCGGTCGACCAGGCCGCCACCCTGGCGTCCGGGGTCTGCACGAGCAGGTCACCGGGGACGTCCCACACGGCGATCGTGGCGGGTGCGCCGAGCGCGATCACGCCGCCCTCGTCGCGCCGGGCGGCGCGCCACCCACCGCGGGTGTGCGCGTTGAACGCCGCGCGGACGGTGATCCGCTCCGACTCGGTGTGGTGCCAGGCGGCGGCGCGGACGCCGGCCCACGGGTCGAACGGGGTGACCGGGGTGTCGGAGCCGAAGGCGAGCGCGACACCCGCCCGGTTCAGGGAGGCGAATGCGTTCATCGGCCTGGCCCGCTCGGAGCCGAGCCGTTGCGCGTAGAGGGAGTCCTCGCCGCCCCACAGCCCGTCGAACATCGGCTGCATGCTCGCGGTCACGCCGAGCTCACCGAGGGTGACCATGTCCTCGGGGCTGACCATCTCCAGGTGTTCGAGGCGGTGCCGCGCGCGGACCAGTGCGGGTCCGCCCAGCTCGGCGGCCGCCTGCCGGAAACCGTCGACCACCGCAGCCACCGCGCGGTCCCCGATCACGTGGAAGCCGGCCTGTACGTCGGCCCTGGTGCACGCGATCACGTGGTCCCGGACCTGCTCCGGCTCGAGGTAGAGGTGGCCGGAGGTGTCCGCGTCGGCGTAGGGGGCATGCATCGCCGCGGTCCGGGAGCCGATCGCCCCGTCCGCGCACAGGTCACCGGCCGCTCCGGAGCAGCCCAGCTTCTGCGCCATCTCGATCCCGTCGAGCTGGCCCCAGTAGCCGACCACCTCGGGCAGCGTGCGCGCCCGCCGTACGGTCGTGATCCGCTCGAAGTCCTCGGCCGGGGAGTCGCCGGGCGCGCCCATCTCGTGCACCATCCCGATCCCCCGGCGGGCGGCCTCGGTCAGGGCGCGGTCGATGGCCGCCTCCTGCGCCGAGCCGGGGATCAGCTCGAACACCGCCTCGCGGGCATGGATGTTGGCCTGGCGCGCGACGAGCCCGGTGGCGGCGTACCCCTCCATGCCGACCAGCTCGGGGAGCGCGTCGAGGAAGGCCGACGACACGACGGCCGAGTGCGCGTCGACCCGCGCCAGGTAGGCGGGCCGGTCACCGACGGCGCGGTCGACCTCCTCGCGGGTGAACACCCGGCCCTCCGGCCACTGCGTCTCGTCCCAGTTGAGGCCGAGGACGACCGGCAGGCTGGTCGCGCGGGCATGCGCGGCGAGCGCGTCCAGCGCGTGGCGCAGGGTCGGCACGTCGGACAGGTCGAGGCTCTCGGCGGCCATCCCGGTCTGGGACAGGTGCACGTGCGCGTCCACGAACGCCGGGGTCACCAGCCGGCCCTCGAGCTCGATGATCCGGTCGGCGTCGTCGACGAAATGGGTGGAGGCGTCGTCGTCACCGGTCCACACCACCTGGCCGTCGTCGACGGCGACCGCCGTGGCATGGGGGTCGGCGGGGGTATGGACGTAGCCGCC
>DATFGA010000352.1:0-2661 GCA_035249775.1 Nocardioidaceae bacterium
GAGCAGCGCCGACTTGCCACCGGGGCCGGCGCAGAGGTCCAACCAGCGCTCGTCGCGGCCGGTGACCTCTGCCCGCGCCAGGGCCAGGGCCACCAGCTGGGACCCCTCGTCCTGGACACCGGCCCGACCCTCGACGACCGCGGAGATCGCCCCCGGGTCGCCGCCGGCCAGCTCCACGGCGTACGGCGAGACCGTCGAGGCGGTCCCGCCGGCGGCGACCAGCTCCTCGACGGTCGCGAGCCCGGGCCGGGCGACCAAGGTGACCTTCGGCGCGGCGTTGTCGGCGGTCAGGAGTGCTTCGAGCTCGTCCGAAGGCGCGGCAACCCCGGCTCCGAGCGCAGCCGCCAGCTCCTCAACCACCCAGCGCGGGTGGGAGTAGGCGACCGACGCGAAGCCGACCGGGTCGGTCGTCGGGTCCGGAGCGACCCGGCGGACCCACCCGGCCAGGTCGTGCGCGGACACCTTGCGCAGCACCGCGTTCACGAACCCGGCGGGGCCGTGCCCGATCCGGTCGCGCACCAGATCGACGCTGGTGCCGACCGCGGCATGGGCGGGCACCCGCGTGCCGAGGATCTGGTGCACGCCCAGCCGCAGCGCGTCGAGCACCGCACCGTCGACCTTGGCCAGCGGCCGGTCCACGCAGCCGGCGACCACCGCGTCGTAGGTGCCCTGGCGGCGGATCGTGCCGGACACCAGCTCGGTGGCGAAGGCGGCATCGCGATCGGTGATCCCGCGGGCCCGCAGCAGCGGGGGCAGCACCAGGTTCGTGTAGGCGTCGTCCTCCCGGACGGCGGTCAGCACGTCGAACGCGGCGAGCCGGGCAGCGTCGACCTTGGCGGTCCGGCCCGGCCGCCGGGTCCCGCGCCCGCTCCGTCCCGGCCGCCCGCTGCGACGCCGACCGCCGGAACCCTCGTCCTTCGCCCGCGGGTCAGCCACCGAAGGTCGCACCCGAGGCGACCCGCACACCACGGGCCCAGTCGGCGGCACCCATCTGCTTCTTCCCGAACGCCTTCACCTCGCCGAGCTGGACCGGGTCGGTCGCGGTGCCTACGTAGACGGCGTTCTTGGTCACCTCGAGCACACCCGGGGCGAGACGGTCCCGGTCCGCGACGATCCGCACCGGTGCGAGCTTGATCCGTTCCCCGTCGAAGGTCGACCAGGCACCCGGGCCCGGCGTACACGCCCGGATCCTGCGGTCCACCGCGGCCGCCGGCTCGGTCCAGTCCACCTCGGCGTGCTCGACCAGGATCTTCGGCGCGAAGCTGACACCCTCGGCGGGCTGCTCACGCGCCTCCAGGGACCCGTCCTCGATCCCGTCCAAGGTGGCCACCAGCAGGCCGGCGCCGCCCTCGGCCAGTCGGGCGAGCAGGTCACCGGCGGTGTCGGTGGGCCGGACGCTCTCGGTGACCACGCCGAACACCGGGCCGGCGTCGAGCTCCTTGACGATCCGGAACGTGGTCGCGCCGGTCACCTCATCGCCCGCCCACAGCGCGTGCTGGACCGGGGCGGCGCCGCGCCACGCGGGCAGCACCGAGAAGTGCAGGTTCACCCAGCCGTGCGACGGGATGTCGAGCGCGCTCTGCGGCAGCAGCGCCCCGTAGGCGACCACCGGGCAGCAGTCCGGGCGCAGGTCCTTCAGCTGCTGCTGGAAGTCCGGGTCCTTGGGGTGCGTCGGCTTCAGCACCGGTACGCCGAGCTCGTCGGCACGTTGCGCGACCGGGGAGGCGACTAGCTTGCGGCCACGCCCGGCGGGTGCATCCGGCCGGGTGACCACCCCGACCAGGTCGTGCGAGCTCTCCGCGATCGCGTCCAGGGCGGGGAGCGCCACCTCCGGCGTACCGGCGAACACCACCCGCATCAGAGACCGAGCCCGTTCGTGGCGTGCGGCGAGACCTTCACCGTCGGCGGCGCCTCGCCGAACCACTCGGACTCCCGGATCGCCTTCATCGCGAGCTTGCGGGTCTCCCGGTCCAGCCGGTCGATGAAGAGCACGCCGTCGAGGTGGTCGGTCTCGTGCTGGACCGCGCGGGCGAGCAGCTCGGAGCCCTCGATGGTGACCGGCTCGCCGTGCATGTTGAAGCCCTTGGCGACCACGGACAGTGCGCGCTTGCAGTCGAAGGTCAGGTCGGGGATCGACAGGCAGCCCTCGGGTCCGTCCTGGATCTCCTCGGACAGGTCGAGGGTCGGGTTCACCAGGTGGCCGAGCTCACCGTCGACGTACCAGGTGAACACCCGCAGGCCGACCCCGATCTGCGGCGCGGCCAGCCCGGAGCCGGGGGCGTCGCGCATGGTGTCGGTGAGGTCCTCGACGAGCCGGCGCAGCTCCTTGTCGAAGTCGATGACGGGCGTGGCGGGGCTGCGCAGGACCGGATCGCCGAACAGGCGGATCGGCTGGATGGCCAAGACTGCTCCTTGCGTGCATGGGTGCGTGCCGGTGCGGGTGCGCACCGGCCGGCGTCCTCACGGATCCGCCGTCGGCAGCCAAGTCTACGGACCGCCGTCGGCGCCTCAGCCGAGGCCGATCGGGTCGACCTGCACCCGGACGGCGGGCAGCTTCTTCGCGTCCCGCACGCCCTGCATCTCCACCAGTGCCCGGGACAGCTGCGCCCCGGCCGCACGGGGCACCCGGACCACGGCCCGCACCGGTGCCTCCGCGCCCTC
>DATFGA010000353.1:0-2473 GCA_035249775.1 Nocardioidaceae bacterium
GGAGTTCGATCCGGGTACAGAACACGTCGATCTCCACCGGTTACCGGCCTGTCGCCCCTGCCCGTCCGTAACGGGTGGCAGGGGAGTTCGATCCGGGTACAGAACACGTCGATCTCCACCGGTTACCGGTCCGTCGCCACTGCCCGCCGGTGACTGGTGGCAGGGGAGTTCGATCCGGGCATCGAACACATCGATCTCCACCAGTTCCGGGGACGCCCAGCGGCGGCCCTGCGGCGCGGACCGAAGCCCGGCAGTGTCAAAGCAGCGGGCGCAGCGGGGCGAGCACGGTCTCGGTGAACTTCTTGTGCACGCCGCGCGCCTCCCACTCCTGCGCGGTCAGCTCCACCGTGTTCGACAGGTCGGTCTCGAAGATCTTCTCCAGCTGCTCGGCCATCGCCGGGTCGATGAACTCCACGTTGATCTCGTAGTTGC
This sequence comes from Nocardioidaceae bacterium, assembly GCA_035249775.1. Lineage (GTDB taxonomy): Bacteria > Actinomycetota > Actinomycetes > Propionibacteriales > Nocardioidaceae > Nocardioides_C. The sequence goes on from DATFGA010000353.1 coordinate 433, forward strand.
CGGTCATCGACAGCCGGTCGATGTTCGCCGTGCCGACGGTCGACCAGCGCCCGTCGATCGTGGCCGTCTTGGCGTGCACCATCGCGCCCTGGAACCGGAAGATCCGCACCCCGGCGGCCAGCAGCTCCCCGTAGTAGCCGCGCGAGAGCCAGTCGGCGACGACGTGGTTCGACGTGGCTGGGACCAGCAGGCGTACGTCGACCCCGCGCCGGGCCGCTGCCTCGAGGGCCTCCACGAGATCCGGGTCCGGGATGAAGTAGGCATGGGTCATGTAGATGCGCAGCTGCGCCCGGTTGATCGCCTCGAGATACATCGCGCGGATCGGGAACATCCACAACCGGGGCACGTTGCGGTGCACCCGGATCCTCGGCTCCCAGTCCGCGGCGGTCTCCAGCAGCAGCGGCCGGCCACCGTGCCGGGCCGGGCGGTTGAGGTTCCAGAAGTCGGCGAAGGCCCGCTTCAGGTCGAACACGCCCGGGCCGGTGATCCGCACGTGGGTGTCGCGCCACTCGGTGGCGTAGGCAGCGCCGATGTTGTAACCGCCGACGAAGCCGACCTCGTCGTCGACCACGAGGATCTTGCGGTGGTCGCGGCCGTAGCGGCGGAAGTCGAAGAACCGCCACCCGGCGTTGTAGACCGGGTACTCCAGCACCCGCAGCCGCGGCCCGAACCGCTTGAACAACGGGGAGACCACCAGGTTCGCGAACCCGTCGTAGATCGCGTACACCTCGACACCGCGGCCGGCCGCCTCCGACAGTGCCCGCTTGAACCGCTCGCCGACCTCGTCGCCCTTCCAGATGTAGGTCTCGAACAGGATCTGCTGCTTGGCCCTCGCGATCGCAGCCAGCATGTCGTCGTACAGGTCCTGCCCGAAGGTGTACGTCGTGACCGTCCCCTCGCCGATCGTCACCTCGCCCGGCGGCGTCGTGGGGAACGGCTTGGGCCGCTTGCCGCGCCGGCGGTAGGAGTCGACCAGGGTCAGGGTGAGGGCGAGGACCAGCTGGAAGCCGAAGATGCTCAGCAGCGTGCGCTTCACGAGGGTGCGCACGGACTCGCCGCTGGTGAGGTCGGGGCGGCTCAGTCGGATGCTCACGCGGGCAAATCTAGTCGGTGCTCCCACGTAGGCTTGGAACCATGAGGCCCGTCACCGATCTCGAGCGCAGCGTCGCGCCCTTCAAAGTCGTCTCCGACTACTCCCCGTCGGGTGACCAGCCGACCGCGATCGACGACATCGAGAAGCGGATCACGGGCGGGGAGAAGGACGTCGTCCTGCTCGGCGCGACCGGCACCGGCAAGACCGCGACCGTGGCCTGGGCGGCCGAGCGGCTGCAGCGGCCGATCCTGGTGATGCAGCCGAACAAGACGCTCGCGGCGCAGTTCGCCAACGAGCTGCGCGAGCTGTTCCCGGACAACGCGATCGAGTACTTCGTCTCCTACTACGACTACTACCAGCCCGAGGCCTACGTCCCGCAGACCGACACCTACATCGAGAAGGACTCCTCGATCAACGAGGAGGTCGAGCGGCTGCGGCACTCGGCGACGAACTCGCTGCTCACCCGGCGCGACGTGATCGTGGTCTCGACGGTGTCCTGCATCTACGGCCTGGGTACGCCGCAGGAGTACGTCGACCGGATGGTCCGGTTGAAGGTCGGCGCCGAGCGGGACCGGGACGCGCTGCTCCGCCGGCTCGTCGAGATCCAGTACACCCGCAACGACATGGCGTTCACCCGTGGCACCTTCCGGGTCCGCGGGGACACCCTGGAGATCTTCCCGGTCTACGAGGAGCTCGCCGTCCGGGTCGAGTTCTTCGGCGACGAGATCGAGCGGCTGATGACGCTGCACCCGGTCACGGGTGAGGTGATCACCGAGGACCAGGAGCTCTACATCTTCCCGGCGACCCACTACGTCGCGGGCCCGGAGCGGATGGAGCGCGCGATCCGGGGCATCGAGACGGAGCTCGAGGAGCAGCTGGCGCTCTTCGAGAAGCAGGGCAAGCTGCTGGAGGCGCAGCGGCTCCGGATGCGCACGACGTACGACGTCG
>DATFGA010000354.1:0-4322 GCA_035249775.1 Nocardioidaceae bacterium
GCTCTCCGACCGGTCCCGGCCGATCCTGCTGCTCGGTGACCTCAACATGGCGCCCGACCGCGCGCACGCGATCACCGGGATGCGCCCGCTCGCGACCGCGCCGACCTTCCCCGCTCACGAGCCGCGTGAGCAGATCGACCACGTGCTGGCCGCCGGTTCCATCCCGGATCCGGTCCACGCGCAGGCACATCCGCTCACGCTCTCGGACCATCAGGCGTTGTCGGTCGACTTCGCCTGAGCGGTCCGGCGGGTGGTCCCGCCGTCCGCGCAACGATCCGAGCGCCCGTCGTACGCCGACCCGTCCGCCCGTCATACGCCGACCTGTCGGTTCGCGCTATCCGGTCACCGTGACCTGTTAGCGCACGAAATCCTCAACGCACCTCACTCCAACAGGTCACCGTGACCTGTTGCTGCGAGGCAGGCACTCAGTGCGAACCGGACCCCGGCTTCGTCAGCAACGACTGCAGAGCCGCCTTCACCTGGTCGGGAACCGCCCGCGACCCGAACGCCTGCACCTTGTTCAGCACCGACCCACCGGCCACCTTGGCCCGGCCGGCCATCATCGCCTCGAAGCCGTCCCGCGCGACGTCGGCCGGGTCGTCCTTCGGCATCGCCGCGACCATCGTGTCCTCCATGTCGTTGCGCGCGAAGAACGCGGTGTCGGTCGGCCCGGGCATCAGCGAGGTCACGGTCACCCCGGTCCCCTTGAGCTCGAACCGGATCGCCCCCGCGAACGAGTGCACGAACGCCTTCGAGGCGGCATAGGTGGCGTAGTACGGACCCGGCGCCGTCGCCGCGATCGAGGCGGTGAACAACAGCTTCCCGTCCCCGCGCGCCACCATGTCGCGCACCAGCAGCTTGGCCAGGTGCACGGTCGAGCGGACGTTCACGTCGACCACCCGCAGGTCGCCCTCGAGGTCGGTCTCGTGGAACCGGCCGTTCGCGCCGATCCCCACGTTGAGCGCCGCGGCGGCCACCGGCCGACCGGTCGCCTCGATCGTGCTGACCAGTGCGGTGACGCTGTCGGGTTCGGAGAGGTCGACCTGCTCGGCGGTGACCAGCCGGCCTCCGCGCGCGAGCTCCTGGCCGACCTGCACGATCTCCGGCTCGTCGGCGCAGATCACCAGGTCGAACCCGTGGTCGACGAACTGCTGGGCCAGCGCGCGGCCGATGCCGGTGGAGGCACCCGTGACCACGGCGAGCGGTGCGGTCGACTCGCTCATCCGAAGAACACCTCGGCCTCGGCGTACTGCTCCGGCTTCACCAGCTTCAGCTCACCGGTGCCCTCGATCAGCGGCACCCGCACGATGTCGGTGCCACGCAGCGCCATCATCGTGCCGAACTCGCCTTCGTGCACCGCGGCGATCGCGTGCAGCCCGAACCGGGTCGCCAGCCACCGGTCGAAAGCGGTCGGCGTGCCCCCGCGCTGCACGTGCCCGAGCACCACGGCCCGCGCCTCCTTGCCGGTGCGGTCCTCGATCTCCTTGGCCAGCCGGTCGCCGATGCCGCCGAGCCGCACGTGCCCGAACGCGTCCTTCTCACCGCTCTGCAGCGTCATGTCGCCGCCCTCGGCGGGCACCGCGCCCTCGGAGACCACGATGATCGGCGAGTAGTTCGTCTCGAACCGGGACTCGACGTACTTGCACACCTGGCCGATGTCGAAGGGCTGTTCGGGGATGAGTACGACGTTCGCTCCCCCCGCCATGCCCGAGTGCAGGGCGATCCAGCCTGCGTGGCGGCCCATCACCTCGACCACGAGCACCCGGTGGTGGGACTCGGCCGTGGTGTGCAGCCGGTCGATCGCCTCCATCGCGATGTTCACCGCGGTGTCGAAGCCGAAGGTGAAGTCGGTGCCGTTGAGGTCGTTGTCGATCGTCTTCGGGACGCCGACGACCTTCACGCCGAGGTCGGCGAGCTTGGTGGCCACCCCGAGCGTGTCCTCACCGCCGATCGCGATCAGCGCGTCCACGCCCTCGGCCGCGAGGTTCTCCTTGATCTTCTCCACGCCGCCGTCGATCTTGAACGGGTTGGTGCGCGAGGACTTCAGGATCGTGCCACCGCGAGGCAGGATGCCGCGCACCTGCTCGACGCCGAGCGGCACGGTGTGGCCCTCGAGCGGGCCCTTCCAGCCGTCGCGGTAGCCGACGAACTCGTACCCGTAGTCCTTGATCCCCTTGCGGACCACGGCCCGGATCACCGCGTTCAGCCCGGGGCAGTCGCCGCCGCCGGTCAGCACTCCTACGCGCATCAGTCTCTCCGTCGTTCGCTGGATTCCTGGTCCGTCTTCACCTTAGCCACGCAAGCCACCTTCGAAACCAACGCCCGGAGCCGTCCCAAGGTCGCCCCAAGGAGAGCCACGGAAAGTAATCCGGCCGCCGCACCCCGGGACGACTCCCCAACCCGTCCCGGGGTGACCGGGCCCGGCTACCTCGGGGTGGCCGGGCCCGGTTCCTCTGGTGGCTGTGGCTGCGCCCCCGCCGTTCGGGATCCCCCCGGGACGTCATCCGAGCTGGTCGTCATGGCAGCCGCAACGTATGACGTCCTACTAGGGTTGCCTGCCATGACCTTCTCGATCGTGGCCCGCTCCGCCGACGGCAAGACGTGGGGCGTCGCCGTGGCCTCCAAGTTCCTCGCCGTCGGGTCCGCCGTACCCGCCGCCGTCGCCGGCATCGGCGCCATCGCCACCCAGGCCGACGCGAACGTCGCCTACAAGGGCCAGGCGCTGAGCCACATGGACGACGGCGCCACCGCATCGGTCGCCCTGCAACGGCTGCTCGAGGAGGACGCCGGCCGCGAGCACCGGCAGGTCGGCATCGTCGACGTGGACGGCAATGCCGCGACCCACACCGGGCACGAGTGCTTCGACTGGGCCGGCGGCATCATCGACCAGGACGTCGCGATCCAGGGCAACATCCTCGCCGGGCCGGAGGTGGTCGAGGCGATGAAGGCCAGCTGGGACGCCAGCAAGGACGAGCCGGACCTGTCCCGCCGCCTGCTCCGCGCCCTCCAGGCCGGGGACGAGGCAGGTGGCGACAGCCGTGGTCGGCAGTCGGCCGCGCTGCTCGTGGTCCGCGAGGGCGCCGGCTACGGCGGCGGGGACGACGTCGCGGTGGACCTGCGCGTCGACGACCACGACCAGCCCTGCCAGGAGCTCGAGCGGCTCCTCGACCTCAACGACCTCTACCTGACCGCCTCCACCGACGAGGAGAAGGTCGACGTCGACGACGACCTCCAGCAGGAGCTCGACGACCGGGCTCGCAAGCTCGGTCACCACGACTTCATCGCCTGGGTCGGCACCGAGAACTTCGAGATGCGCGTCGGCCCCCGCTGGGTCGACCAGAAGATCCTGCAGATCCTCCGCGACCGGACGAACGACCTGTCATGAGCGTTCTGTCCATCGATGCGGGGACGACCGGAGTCACGGCGATCGTGGTCACCCCCGAGGGGACCATCGCCGCGAAGGGCTACCAGGAGTTCGCGCAGCACTTCCCGAAACCGGGCTGGGTAGAGCACTCCCCCGAGGAGATCTGGCAGGCCACCATCGAGGCCGCACGGTCCGCGCTGAAGGCGTACGACGGCACGGGTGGCCCGGCCCTGCAAGGGATCGGGATCACGAACCAGCGGGAGACGGTCCTGCTGTGGGACCGCGAGACACTCGGCTCGCCCCGGCGCGCGATCGTGTGGCAGGACCGACGTACCGCCGACATCTGCAACCGCCTCCGCGACGCCGGCCACGAGGACCGGGTGGCCGAGCTGACCGGGCTGCGGCTGGACCCGTACTTCTCCGGCACCAAGCTGATGTGGCTCGCCGAGCACGAGGCCAACACCTGGGCGCTGGTCGAGTCCGGCCGCTACGCGGTGGGCACGGTCGACTCCTACCTGATCGCGCGAATGACCCGCGGCACCTGGCACGTCACCGACGTCTCCAACGCCTCGCGCACCCTGCTGTTCGACCTCGAGGCCGGCGACTGGTCCGACGAGCTGTGCTCGCTGTTCGGGGTCCCTCGTGAGGCACTGCCCGAGGTGGTGCCGTCGTGGGGTCACCTCGCCACCACCGACCCGCGGTCGTTCGCCGGGCTGGAGCTGCCGATCGCCGGGATCGCCGGTGACCAGCAGTCGGCGCTGTTCGGGCAGACCTGCTTCGACGTCGGCGACTCCAAGTGCACTTACGGCACCGGGTCGTTCATCCTCACCAACACCGGCGCGGAGGTGGTCCGCTCCGACGCCGGGCTGCTGTCCACCGCGGCCTGGAAGTCCCCCGAGGGCGAGCTCACGTACGCGCTCGAAGGCGCCATTTTCGTCACCGGCGCTGCCGTCCAGTG
>DATFGA010000355.1:0-7858 GCA_035249775.1 Nocardioidaceae bacterium
CCTCAACCACACCCTCCTGGTGCCCTCACGCGCACCACAGTTCCAACAGGTCGAGCTCTTCGTGTTCTTGTCCGACGTGACAGCTGAACTGGGTGCACCAAGGTTCGTGGCGAGGTCTGACGAGACCGACGCGCTGCCGGCGAAGCCGAACTTCTTCCCACGATCCGACTCCCGGGACAGCGGTGACGGGTTCGTCGCGCCGACCGGGCGACCAGACCTGTACGCCAAGGAGGTCGCCGCCACGGGCAAGCCTGGCACGGTCGTGGCCTTCCAGCTCGGGACCCTTCACCGGGGAGCCGCCATCACCCAGCCCCGAGGTGCCCGGTTCACCATGCACCTCAACTATCGTCCCGCCGCCGTGGAATGGGCGCAGCGACATGCTTGGGCGGACCGGAGTCATGACCCGCACTGGTATGACTTCGTGGCCCACGCCAGCCCACGTCAGCTGGAACTCTTCGGGTTCCCGCCGCCGGGACATCCGTTCTGGACCCCGCAGACCTTGACCGGTGTTGCCGAGCGGTATCCCGGCCTCGACATGGAGCCTTGGCGGGTGTCCGGGTAGGGCGGAGCATCCCTTGCCCGGTTCGCCGGACAGAGCCTTCGCGCGCAGGTAGCGTCCCCTGTCATCGCGTGCCCCGCTGGAGGATGCGCCGTCACACAAGGGAAAACCATGCAGCACGTAATTCGTCGGATCGGCGTCGCGGCAGTCATCGGCCTCATCGGCACCACGCTCACTGCCGGCGTGCCGGCGCAGGCGCACGACACCGGGATCCACGACAACTGCACCAACTTCAACAAGCGCTTCCCGCATGGAGTGGGCACCGCCAGGGCGCACGACCACACCAGCGGCACTGCGGTGACTAGCTTCAAGCGCAGCAATAAGATCTACTGGCGTGCCGAGCGCCACAACCCCGACCTGGACCGGGACAACGACCGCATCGCCTGCGAGAAGGCCTGAATCCTCGCCCGACGCAGAGAACACCTCCGGCAATGCGCCGGAGGTGTCCCTATGGAGGAGATGGGCTTGAGCAAGCCCACCGTTTCCATTGAACGTCTCGGGGATCTTTCCGCACCCGGCTGCGGGAAGATTTTGCCGAGGCCGAGCAACCCTTTACCTCTGGGTACCCCGTACGCGTGATGCCGGGTGACCCGACCGGCTGACTAGACCGATCCGCTGCGGATCGACGCGGCCACATGCTTCTTCGCTCCGCGGGGAACGTCATCGCTGTTGGTGGTGTGCCCAGGTTGAGTCGATCCCCCCGCCGAGACCTGCGGCCGCATCATCGGGGAGGGTCGGCCCGGGTGTCTCCCAGGCGCATCGGGTCGGCTCGCTCGATCTCTGTGCAGAGAGGCACACGCCGCGGAGCACCTCGTCGCCATGGCCCGTTCGGGCCGGTCCGGTATGGCCCGAACGGACCAATGTCCGAAATGACCTGAAAACTAGCGTTATGTGCTCGGTGGATCTGCGTCTCCTCGGTACAACTGAACGCACCACATCTCTCGGGCCTGGATGTGAGCATGTCGCCTGGGAGGAGCGAAAATGCTTGATCTGGTTCACCTGGCGGTCGAAGCCGACCGTCTTGCTGAGGAAGCGCGCAAGGCTCGATGCTGTGACGCGCTTCGGCCATGTCGGACCTGCATGGCACGGCGGAGGCACGTCGTCGCGCGCCGTCTCGTCATCGCGTTTCCGCGCCGTCCGCTGCGGGCGGTCGCCGAGCTGGCGTTGGCGCCGGCCTGCGCGATGGAGCGGCTGGCCAGCTAGATTTTACTTTGCCGCGGTTTCAGGCGGGCCGATCCCGGACACCTTGATGCCAAGGGTGCGCTCGGCACCCTCGGCACGAGGTACTCCGGATGCTCAACCTGGTTCACCTGATCGCGGAGGCAGACCAACTGGCTGCCCAGGCCCGCGATGCCCGCTGCTGCGACGCTCTCGACCCGTGTGCCGCTTGTCTGCGGCTACGCTGGGGCGTCCAGGCGCGGCGCTACGTGCTGCGGATCCCGCAACAACGATCGGTTTCATGATGCTCTCACTCCGCACCTCGCACGTGATCCTGGTGCTGACCTCGGTCCTGCTGCCACTGGCATGGGCGTCCTACGACCCGATCAACCTGATGCTGGCCGTCGCCTGCGCGATCCTCGCCGGGATGATCTTCGTACAGGCGCAGTCGCAGGCGCGGGCAGAGTCCCCGGCGACGCGCCGTACGCCCCGTCGGCGGAGCCGCGACCGCAGTTCATAAGAACGGTCTCATCGACGCCTCATAGGCGTCTCACCTGTTCGCCCCAGGGTTGTCTCGTCAAGACAACCCACGGCCCGATGCGGGCCAGCGAAAGGTGGAAAGACCATGAAGAAGCTCCTCCCGATCGGAACCCTCGGACTCGCCGGGCTGGTCGGTGTCGGCCTCATGACCTTCCCGTCGACCACGGTCGCCGCCAACCTCGGCGACGACGCAATCACCAAGCGTGAGGACAACGTCACCGAGCTCGTCCTGGTCGCCGACGACGATGACGACGACACCGGCGCCGACTCAGGCACCCGCACCCGTTCGCGCAACACCGGCTTCAGCCGCGCCAGCAACGACAACACGCGCAGCAACTTCACCAAGGTCAGCAGGGACCGGGACCTCAGCCGCAGCGACAAGACGCGGGACTGGACCCGTGACGGCGGCGACCGGACCCGTGACTGGTCGCAGAACCGCACCAACGACCGCTCGCGCAACGACACGCGCGGCTGACCAGCGCTGACCACGGCTGACCGGGACAAGGAGAAGTCACATGAGCAAGCCACGCGACTCGTGGGGATTCCACCAGGGCGACTCGATCACGACCGACCTCACCGCGATGAAGCTGCTCGGTGGGGGAGAGGCCTACGAGGCGTACCTCGCCTTCGACGACATCACCTACGCACCGGTGGTGGTGAAGGTGGTCCGTCCCGGGCAGGTCGAGAACGCGTCGACCCTGCGTGGTCTGCGCCGTGAGGTGGCTACCTTGTCCGCGGTCAACCACCCGGTCGTGGTCCGCGGCCTGCGCTCCGAGCTCGGCGGCGAGCGCCCGCACGTGGTGCTCGAGCAGCTGGACGGTCCCCGGCTGTCCACGCTGATCCGCCGGTTCGGGCCGCTGCCCGAGCAGCAGTACCTGCCGTTGGCGATCGAGATGTCGTCGGCGCTGCACTACCTGCACCGGCTCGGTTACGTCCACCTCGACGTCAAGCCGAGCAACATCATCATGGGCGCGCCGGCGCGGCTGATCGACCTGAGCGTCGCCCGCACCATCGACGCGGCGGAGGCGCTGACCTACCCGATCGGCACCGACGCCTACATGGCACCCGAGCAGGTGGACCCGCCGAACACCGGCGTCCCGGGCTACGCCAGCGACATGTGGGGCCTGGGCACCTCGCTCTTCGAGGCGATCACGGGATACAAGGCGTACGACGACGGGGTGGCGGAGGCGCCGGACCTCGCGGGCCGTTTCCCACAGCTGGTCGATCTTCCCTACTCGATGCCGGACCACATCGCCGACGACGTCGCGAAGCTGGTGTACGCCTGCCTCGAGCCGGACCCGATGAACCGCCCGATGCCGCACGAGCTGGCCGAAGGACTGCAGCCGGCCCTGGAACGGGCACCTCGTGGCCGGCTCGCCGGTTTCAAGGTGCGCTGAACCACCACATGCCCGGGCGTCCCGCCCGAGAAGACCGCTCCCGCTCTCGTGGCGGGAGCGGTCTTCTCGTGTCGGGAGTGCTGCGAAGATGAGACCGGTCTCACGCACCTCTCACACCCACCTAACCTGCGCAGCACATCGTGGAATCACCAAGCAGGCAACGGGTCTGCGGAACTCCCGAAGGGTGGAACCATGAACAGGAAGATCTTCACGTTCAGCACCATCGGTCTTGCCGGCATGGTCGGCGTAGGCGCACTGACGATCCCCTCCACGGCGTCGCCGAACATCGGTGACGACGCCATCACCAAGCGCGAGGACAACGTCACCGAGCTCGTCCTCGTGGATGACAACGATGACGACGACACGGGCGACAACACCCGTGGTCAGACGCGGACGCGGACCCGTGGTGGTGACGAGGCGCGGGCAGCCGGAGTTGACGATGACGGTGACAACACCCGAGGCCAGACCCGCACCCGGACCCGAGGTGGGCACACGATGAGCCAGAACACCTTGAGCAACAACACGATGAGCCAGGACACCGGGACTCATGGTGGCAGCGGCTCGGACGACACCTCGCACGACTGACCGTCGCCGGACAGGGGACCTCGCCGCAAGGTGGGGTCCCTTGCCATGTCCTTGCGGACGGTTTCGTGTCCCTACGGGCGGGTGTTGTTGAACCGGTAACCCATCCCGCGCACGGTGCTGATCGACTCCGGCCCGAACTTCTTGCGCAGGTAGCCGACGTAGACGTCGACCACGTTCGACCCCGGGTCGAAGTCGTAGCCCCACACGTGCGACAGCAGCTGTTCGCGGGAGAGCACCTGGCCGGCGTTGAGCATGAAGATCTCCGCCAGCTTGAACTCGCGCGCGGACAGGTCGAGCTCCTTGCCGCCGACACTGGCTTGACGGGTCCGCAGGTCGAGCCGGATCCGGCCCACCTCCACCTCGTCGTCTCGCGCGCCGGGCGACTCGTTGGCCTGCCGCAGCCGGAGCCGCACCCGCGCCAGCAGCTCGGCGAACCGGAACGGCTTGGGCATGTAGTCGTCGGCGCCGCCCTCGAGCGCGGACACGGTGTCGGTGACCGAGTCCCGCGCGGTCAGCACGATCACCGGGAGGTCGCTGCCGGAGGCCCGCATCTGCTCGAGCACCTCGAAGCCGTTCATGCTCGGCAGGTTGATGTCGAGGATCACCAGGTCGAAGTCGCCGGTGAGTGCGTAGTCGAGCCCCTGCGCACCGTCGGCGACCGTGGAGGTGACGTACCCGTCCGCCTTGAGGCCCTTCGCGATGAACGACGAGATCCGCTCCTCGTCCTCGACGATCAGGATCCGGGCCATGCGTCCTCCTTCGGTCGGACCGGCAGCGTGAGCACGAACCGTGCGCCTTGCGGTTCGACATCCTCCACGTGCGCCGTACCTCCGTGCGCGGCAGCGATCGCCCGGACGATCGACAGCCCGAGCCCGAAGCCTTCGTCGCCGGTGGGTACGACGGAGCGGGTGAACCGGTCGAAGATCCGCTCCTTGTCCGCGTCGACCACGCCACAACCGGTGTCCCGCACCCACAGCTGCAGGCCGTGCTCGGCGTCCACCCGGGAACCGAGCGCGACCACGTCCCCGGGGGAGGTGTGCTTGACGGCGTTCTGGGCCAGCTGCAGCAGCGCCTGGGTGATCCGCTGCTCGTCCAGGTGCGCGAGGAACTCGGCCTGTTCGTCGAGCCGCCAGTCACGGTCGCCGAGCGCCCGGCACTTGTCCAGCACCGTCTGCGTGAACGGCGCGACGTTCACCGGCTCGAAGTCGAAGAAGCCGGGCCGGTCGGTCTTGGCCAGCATGATCAGGTCGTTGACCAGACGCGACATCCGGTCGATCTCGTCGAGGAGCAGGACCCGGGTCGACTGCACGTCGTCCGGGTCGGTGACGTCGACCAGCTCCATGTGCCCGCGGATCACGGTCAGCGGGGTCTTCAGCTCGTGTCCGGCGTCGTCGAGGAAGTCGCGCTGGCCGGTGAACGCCACCTCGAGCCGCTCCAGCATCTCGTTGAAGGTGCGGGTCAGCGCGGTGATGTCGTCGTTGCCTGTCTCGGGAATGCGCTGGGAGAGGTCCGTCTCGGTGATCTCCTCGGTCGTCTCGCGCAGCGTGCGCAGCGGCCGGAGCAGCCGGCCGGCCAGCCAGGCGGCGATCGCGGTGACCAGGCCGAGCGAGAGCGCGGAGATGATGGCGTAGGTGGTCATCACGCGGTTCAGCTCTTGGTGCTCGTCGCTGAGGAAGTTGGCGATCACGAACGCGCCGGAGGTCTGGTTGTCCCGCACCGGCTGCACCGTCACCACGACCTCCCCCCACCGTTCCGTGCTGAGCCGCTCGGTCCCACCGGTCCGGGCGCGCCGGTCGATGATGTCGACGAACGGCTGGTGCCCGGCGAACTCCCGTGCATGGCGGGTGGCGGACAGCTTCTGGGGCTGGCCGTTCCAGTAACCGAGCAGCAGCTCGTCGTCGTCGGGCACGTTGCGCAGCAGGAAGAGCTCGATCAGGCGGGTCACGTCGGTGAACTGCTCCCCGGTCTCCGGGTCGTCGCCGGTCCGGAGGGCCGCGAACTCCGCGAGCTCCTGCTCCACCTGCTCGGCGACCGACTGCTCGATGTGCGCGGACTCCAGGGCGTACACGACGAGACCCGCCCCGGCGAGGGCGAGTCCCACGAGAAGAGCGACCGCGACGGTGATCCGGGTGCGGACCGAGAAGGCAGCAAACCGTGACGCGGACCTGGCGTCAGTCGTCATCGTCCCCTTCGTCGTCGCTGTCGTCGCCACCGGAGCCGCTGTTGTCGTCGCCCCCGTGGCCGCTGTCGTCATCATCGTCGAAGTCGTCCGGAGTGGGCCGGATGATCTCGGGCCCGTCATCGTCGTCGTGGTCGTCGCCGCCCCGGCCACGCCCGCGACCCCGCCCGCGGCCGCTGTCGTCGTCGTCATCGTCATCGGTGGCGCTGGCGGTCGGGCTCGGACGCCGGGTCGGCTCGGGGCTCCGGGTCCGGTCCGGCTTCGGAGAGGCGGTCGGGCTGGCCAGGTCGGAAGGGGAGTCGCTGATCACGATCGGGGTGCGCTCGGCGGGCATCTGGGCCTGCGACGCGATGAGCGTGCCGGTGATGTACGCCGCCATGGGCAGCGTCAGCAGCAGACCCACCATCACCTTCCAGAACATGCTCATGCGCGCCAGTGTGCTCCCGGATCGTGGGACAGGGGTGAGACCGTCATGAGAACGCTCTCATCTTTCCGGACCTCGCGGAGGGCATCTCGCTAGACATCCCACGGTTCTAAGTCGTCAAGTCAGGCGGCTTGTCTCAGGTGGTGGCGGTGTGCCCAGGCGGTGGCTTCGTCGTAGAGCGTCCCGTGGCGTAGGCAGCCGTGGAGGATGCCGACGAGGCGGTTGGCCAGCGCTCGGAGCGCCTTCTCGTTGGTATCGCCGGCGGCGCGTCGGGCGTCGTAGTAGGCGCGGGCTCCGGGTGAGGCGGTGAGCGCTGCGAACGCCTGCCCTCGGAGGGCATCACGGAGCCGCTTGTTCGTCTTGTAGCGCGCGAGCACGACGTGGCTCTTGCCGGAGGCCTTGGTGATCGGCGAGGTGCCCGCGTAGTTCTTCCTGCTCTTGGCGTCGGCGTAGCGGTGTGGGTCGTCTCCGAACTCGGCGAGCACCCGGGCGCCGAGCACCGATCCCAGCCCGGGTTGGGACAGGATCAGTTCAGCGGCCGGGTGCTGGCCAAAAGACGTCTGCAGTTGCCCCTCAAGATCCGCTACGGCCTTCACCGATGCGGTCAGCACCGCCACCAGCGCAGTCACCGTGGCGCCGAAGGCCTGTGCAACCAACGGAGGCTGGGTGAGGTGCTCGGTTCGTAGTGCGGCCTGGATGGCCCCGGCTCGGGCAGCGATGTTGCGTTGGCGACCGCCCCGGCGCAACGCGGCCTCGATCCGGGAACGGGTCAGCGCCCGACCTTGGTCCGGGGTCGGCGCCACCGCGAGCACTGCCAATGCATCCGCGCTGCTCAGCTGCTCGAACGCGGCCAATGCGGCGGGATAGAACTCGCGCAGTGTCGAGCGCAGTTGATTGGCCTGCTGCCCACGCATCCAACCCATCGACTGGTGCGCCCGAGCTAGAACCTTGACGGCCTCGGCCAATTCGGTGTCACCGGCAATCGGTCGGTGCCGGCCACGGTCGGTGCGCACCAG
>DATFGA010000356.1:0-7205 GCA_035249775.1 Nocardioidaceae bacterium
CATCAACGGACCGGCGACGCGGTAGTACGTGCTGGCGTCGCCGCGCACCCGGATGCTGGCCCGCGTTCCGGCGCCGACCGGCTCGAACCGGTAGGTGATGTGCATCGGCATCGGACCGGCGACGGACCGCATGTCGAGTTCCGTCGGCGGGTCGTAGCCGCTCACGCGGAGCACGTAGTCGATCCGTTTCCCCAGGAAGTACGCCGTCCGCGTCACCTCGGCGCCCAGCCCGAAGCCGCCTTCCGGCGCCGCTGTCGTGAGCTCGGCTGTGCGGATGCCCTGGGTCCACTCGTGGTCGTGCCGCCAGTCCATCGCATAGGCCGCCACCGTGTCCGGCGGCAGCGCGATCAGCCGGGTCTGCTGCACGTCCAGGGCCATGAGAACAGTCTGCCAGGGCCCGGCATCCGGCTCGCTTGCCGTGGGGACCTGATGTTCAGCACCTATGGGCGGAACATGGCGCATGACGCGGATTCAGCATCCCCTGACTTGTCGCGTGGGTTGCCTGAGCCGGTCGCGGTGACCGGCTCACGCACTTTTCGGTCGTCCGGCGTGCGCCAACGGGTCACGGTGACCGGCTCACGTTCTTTTCGGTCGTCCGGCGTGCGCCAACGGGTCATGGTGACCGGCCCACGTTCTTTTCGAGCCGTCCGGTGTGCGCCAAGGGGTCACGGTGACCGGCTCACGTTCTTTTCGGTCGTCCGGCGTGCGCCAACGGGTCACGGCGACCGGCTCACGCACCTTCCAGCCGACTGACGCGGCTCGGCGCTAGCTGAGGGCGGCCGCGGCGACCGCGAGGTCAGCGACCAGCGCGGCCAGGTCCTCGTCGCGCTGCCGGGAGCGCAGCACGGACGAGGGATGCGTGGTCGGCAACACCCACTCCGGCACCTGTTGTACGTCGAACGCATCCGCCGGCCACTGCTGCATCGTCCCCCTGCTCTTGCCGACCCGGAACGACGAGCCGTAGATCGCCTGCCCGGCGGTCCCCCCGAGCAGGACCACACCCTGTGGCTTCACCAGGTTCATCTCGGCGACCAGCCATGGCCCGCAGGCGGCGACGTGCACCCGGGACGGCGACTTGTGGATCCGCTGCTTGCCGCGGGTCCCGGAGAACCGGAAGTGCTTGACCACGTTGGTCCGGAACACCGACGACGGGTCGATCCCTGCCTCGTCCAGCGCACGGTCCAGGAGCTTGCCGGCCGGGCCGACGAACGGCTCGCCGGCGAGGTCCTCCTTGTCGCCGGGCTGCTCGCCGACCAGCATCAACGCGGCGTCGCGCGGACCGTCGCCGATCACCGCCTGGGTGGCGTGCTGGTACAGCTCACAGCCGCGGCACTCCTGGGCCGCCTCCCGCAGCTTGGTCAGCGACAACCGGTCGGGGACCCACTGTGCGGCGCCGGGGCGGTCGACATCGGTCATGGCAGCGGGCTCACACCCTCCGCCAGCTCGGGTCCGCCATGTCGTGGCCGTGTGCGGCCATGTTGCTCAGCCCACCGTCGACAGTGATCGAAGTGGCGGTGACATAGCTGGAGCGCGGCGAAGCGAGGAAGGCGATCATCGAGGCCACCTCGTTGACGTGGCCCGGACGTCCGAGCGGGTTGCCGGGACGGTCGATCTTGTAGGCGTCCTCCTCGGGCTCGCCGGTCATCGGCGTGGAGATCTCGCCCGGGGCGACCGCGTTGACGGTGATCGCGTGCTCGGCGAGCTCCAGCGACAGCACCTTGGTCAGCATCCCGAGGCCGGCCTTGGCGGCGCAGTAGGCCGCGGAGCCGACCCGAGGAAGGTGCTCGTGCACGCTGGTGACATTGATGATGCGGCCGCCCTGACCGGCCGCGATCATGTGCCGGGCGGCCCGCTGCGCGCACAGGAACGGCCCGTCGAGGTCGGTGGACAGCACCTGGCGCCACCGCTCGTAGGGCAGGTCGAGCGCCATCTCGCTCTGTCCGGTGCCCGCGTTGTTGACCAGCACACCGAGCCCGCCGAGCCGCCCGGTCAGGTCGTCGATGACGTCGGCGGTGTCGGGCGACTCGAGGTCCTGCCGCGCGACGAAGCAGCGGCCGCCGCGCTGCTCGATTCCCGCCTTGGTGTCCTCGGCGCCGGCCTCGTCGGTGTGGAAGGTGATCGCCACGTCGAAGCCCTCGGTGGCGAGCAGCTCCGCGGTGGCCTTGCCCATCCCGGAGTCGGCGCCGGTGACGATCGCGAGTCGTGGATGCGCGCCGGTCATGATCCCAGCCTGAACCAGCGGTAGCCGTAACCGTGCACGTGTATGGCCTCCTCGACCGAAGTGGATTCATAGGCGTGGTCGGCGACCACCTCGCGCCAGTCGTCGCGGTGCTGCTCGGGCAGGACCACGTCGACACCGGTCGACGACAGGTTCGCGAGCACCAGCGCAGGTGCGCCGCCGTCGTTGTGGCGCAGGCAGAGTACGCCGGGGCTGTCGACCTCGACCACCTGCGCCGTCGAGGTCAAGAATGGGCCGAGCTCGCGCCGGATGGCGAACAGGTGCTTGAGGGTTTCCAGCAACGACTCCGGGTCCTTGGACTGGTCCTCGACGTTGAGGTGCTGGTAGCCGAACGGTCCCTGCGCGATCACCGGGTGGACCAGCTCGATGGGCTCCGCGTCTGAGAACCCGGCGTTGAGGGTGTTCGACCACTGCATGGGGGTGCGCACGGAGGCCCGGTCCGGGAGCTCCAGGTCCTCGCCCATCCCGATCTCGTCGCCGTAGAGCAGCACCGGAATCCCCGGGGACGACGCGAGCAGGAACATCGCCAGCTTCAGCTGTCGCGGGTCGGACAGCATCGGCGCGAGCCTGCGGCGGATCCCGCGGCCGAAGGCGCGCATCTGCGGCTCCGGCGCGAACACCGCCATCGTCTCCTCCTGCTCGGCGTCGGAGAGCCGCTCCAGGTCGAGCTCGTCGTGGTTGCGCAGCCAGATCGCGTACTGGCAGCCGGGCGGTGGTTTCGGCTGCGAGCGCAACGCCCGCTCGAGAGGTTCCGCCTCACCGCGGGCCAGCGCGAGGAACAGGTGGTTGTTCCACCAGAAGTCGAGCAGCATCGTGAACCGGTTGCCGTCGCCGAAGTAGTCGGCGTACTCCTCCGGCTCCACGTCGGCCTCGGCGATCAGGATCCCGTCGGGGCGGTGCTTCTGCACGATCTCACGGAGATCGTCGAGCAGCCAGAACCCGTCGTCGCGGCCGTCGGTGCGGGCCGCCTCCGCGACCAGGTAGGGCACCGCGTCGACCCGGAAGCCGGCGACGCCTTGGTCCAGCCAGAACTCCATGATCCGGAAGATCTCGTCCCGCACGTCCGGGTTGCCCACGTTCAAGTCGGGCTCGTGGTCGTAGAAGGTGTGCCGGTAGTACTGGCCGGCCTCCTCCCGCCACGCCCACACCGAGTCGTCGACGGTCGGGAACATCGGCTCGACGATCGTGTCGTGCGGCTCGTCGGCCCAGATGTAGTAGTCGCGGTACTTCGACCCGCGGTCGCGGCACGCCTCCCGGAACCAGGGATGTCCCTCGGACGTGTGCTGGACGACCAGGTCGAGGATCACCTTGACGTCGAGGTTGTCAGCGGTCGCCATCAGGTCCTTGAAGTCCTCGATCGTCCCGAACCGGTCGGACACGGTGAGGTGGTCGAGCACGTCGTACCCACCGTCGACGTACGGCGAGCTGTAGAAGGGCTGCATCCAGATGGCGTCCGCGCCGAGGTCGTGGATGTGCTGCAGGCTCTGCGCGACGCCACGCAGGTCACCCCAGCCGTTGCCGTTGGTGTCCTTGAGCAGCCCGGTGGGGACCTGGTAGATGATCGTGTTCTCGTGCCACGGCGCCTCGCCGCGGTCCTTCGCCATTCAGTCGTCCCAGCGCAGGAGGGCCGCCACACCGGCGCCCTTGGTCTGCTCCGCGGGAAGCACCGAGAGCTCCGCGTCGGTCGCGGCGCCGACGGCCACCAGCACCTGGTCGGCGGGCAGCTCGGTCTCGTTGCACGCCGACGCGGGCAGCGCGAGACCCGGGTGGTCCGCCGGGTTCACGGTCATGTCGTGGGCGGCCCGCAGGTCGATCAGCAGCCGTTCGGCCTTGCCCTGCACGAGCGCGTCGAGCACCTCGGGGAGGCCGCGCGCGGCGCCGCTGCCCTGACCGGTCTTCTCCAGCAGCTGACCGGTCACCTGCTCCTCGTCGAAGGCCTCGATGCGGGCCAGCACCTGACGGACCTCGTCCCACAGCGCCTCGGTCGAGCTGCCCGGGGCGCGGCCGCCGGCGGTGACCTGCTCCACGTCGCACTGCAAGTTCTCGAGCGCGTCGGAGATCTCGGCGCGGGCGCGTTCGTCGCCGGCGAGGATCACCAGCCGTGGGCGCTGCTCGGTGCACAGCCTGCGGACGGCGTCGGCGACCTCGCGGGCGTTCTGCTGCCAGACGTTCTCCGAGCGCTGCTGGAACTGCTTCTGCGCCCAGTCGCCCTGCGGCACCTTGGTGATGTGCAGGGTCTCGCCCTCGACCGTCTGGCGGTCGGCGTCCGGCTTGGACATCGCCCGGTAGAACTCGATGTCGGCGCCCTCGCGGTCGGCCAGGACCAGCACGAACGGGACCTGGCCGTCGACCTGGTGCAGCCATCCGGACAGGTCCGGCAGCGGGCCGGACACGGTGGTCTCCGGCCAGATGCTGTGCCCGGCGCGGATGTCGTCGAAGACGATGTCACCGTCGGCGGCCACGATCGTGCGGCGCGCCTCGCCGGGAACATCGGTGGGCTGGTGCAGCCGTTCGCCGATCCGGTCGATCAGGTCCTTGTCGACTCCAGCACGCTCCAGGTCCTGGGTCGCGGTGGTCCACCGGGCGTCCATCTGCTGGGGGGCGTCCTCGGTGTTCCGGCTGACGTCCATGTGCACGGTCACGAACGGTCCCGAGCGGGTGTACAGGTCCTGAATGGTGCCGAGCTTCATCGCGGCCCTCCTGTGGCTGGCTGGCGGTTGTCTCGCCTTTCGGCGTACCCATCCTCGCCGGATGTAACCGCGGTGCCCGGGCCCTCCGCGCGCCTCGTCAGTCGGCGGGCCACTCGGGCGGACGGGCGGTGTGGTGCGGATGGCCGTGGGTACGCCGGGCCTCCTTCAGCTCCGCCTCGTGCAGGTGCCGGCGGCCGGCCGTGAGCTGGTCCCGGACCTCCTGCTCACACGCGCGGAACGGCGCCCAGTACGTGTCGTCGTAGTCCTCCATGATCTGGAACGTCCACCGGCCCGGCAGCACGTTCCGGCCGACCATGTCCTTCTCGATCCGGTCCGCGAGCTCGGTGTGACCGGCCTCGCGCAGCTTGTCGACGGCGTCGCCCAGCTTGAAGTCCGCCTTCCCGGTCAGCTGGTGGAAGGAGTACAGGTGCCCCCGGGCCCGCTCGACGGTCTCCAGTGCCTCGGTGAGCAGGCCGACGGCCTCGATCGTCACGTCGTCGACGCCGTCGGGGCGCTGGTGCTCGGGCAAGGGCTGGTCGGTCATGCTCATCTCCCCGGGTCGGTGCGGTCGGCCTTAGGTCACCACTTCTGTTCTGATGATGCACCCTCCGCGACCGTTCGGACCGGCAGTCGGATGCCGACCGTGCCGACCGGTGCGCCCGGGAAGTGGTCAAGAACGAGACGTTTCCGGCCGGCGGATTCAGCCGGTCATCGCAACACCGGGTGGATTGAAGGGTTCAGACAGTAGTTGGTCGAGGACCTCGGCGGGGGTCTTCCAGTTGAGGGTCTTGCGGGGCCGGTTGTTCAGTTCGGCCGCGACAAAGTCGAGGTAGCCGGGTCCGTGCACCGAGAGGTCGGTGCCCTTGGGGAAGTACTGGCGCAGCAGTCCGTTGGTGTTCTCGTTCGTGGGGCGCTGCCAGGGCGAGCGGGGGTCGCAGAAGTAGATGGCCATCTGGGTGGCCTCGGCGATCTGGGCGTGGTTGGCCATCTCGCTGCCTTGGTCCCAGGTCAGCGTCTGGCGCAGGATTTCTGGCAGCTCGGCAATCTTGGCGATCATGGCTTCTTGGACGGCCAATGCACCGTGGTTCTCGGGCAGGTGCAGCAGCAGCGTGAACCGGCTCTTGCGTTCGACCAGGGTGCCGATCGCCGAGCCGCTGGCGACGCTGCCGATGATCAGGTCGCCCTCCCAATGGCCGGGAACCGCCCGATCGGCCGCCTCCTGGGGTCGTTCGCTGATGCTCACCATGCCGGGGATCCGGCCGCGACGCTCCTCGCTCTTGCGGCGTGGCTTGCGCAACGCCCGACCGGTGCGCAGATGCTTGGCCAGCTCACGCTTGAGCGCGCCGCGGCTCTGGACGTAGATCGACTGGTAGATCGTCTCGTCTGACACCCACATCTCCGGTTGCTCGGGGTAGTCCTCACGCAGCCGGTTGGCGATCTGCTCGGGACTGTGGTTCTTCTTCAACCGATCCTGCACCTCCTCGCGCAGCCGCTGGTTGTTCGGGTCGGCCAACTTCGCGAGTTTGGGCCGCGCGGCCTTCGCATCGGCGCGCTTTTGCGACATCGCCGGCGAGTAGTTCCATGGCGTGCTCACCCGAGGCCCCGGGCCTCCACGACGAGGCGGATAGGTCTGGTGATGCAGGTTCCGCTTCAGCTCGCGGGACACGGTGGAGGGTTCCCGATCGATGCTGGCCGCGATCTTGCGGATCGACAGGCCCTGAGTCATCCCGACCAGGATCTTTTCGCGTTCGGTGATGTTCAGATGATGGGTCTGGACCGGTTCGACCAGCGACAAAGGCGGCATACCGCCAGCCTTGCGGAACCACCGCCGTGCCGTGGACTCCTGCATGCCGAGACACGCCGAGGCCTCTTCGATGGTCAATCCCGCACGGATGCACCGCCAGAACGCCCGCTGATGATCACGACGAGGGGGAAGCGACATTCAGCACTCCTGAGATCAAGAGTGTTGCGTTGACCCCCTGGACCCGCGGTGCTTGGAGCAGCCATATGGGACCGAACGCCGATATGGAGGCGCCATTCAGTCGCTGTGCGCCTGTGACACCGGTGCGGAGCCGGCGGAGTGTGCACAGCGCACAGGGGGAGATCGTGCCACCGCACGAGGAGCCGAACGCGCCATTCAGCCCAGTGGTGCTGAATCGGAGCTAGCCCTTCGCCGCCCCGCCAGGCCCATCGCCGTCCGAGGACTCGGCTGCCCGACGCGCGGCACGCTGTTCCGCCCTTTTCCGGGCCCGGGCACGCTGCTCCTCCGAGTCGAG
>DATFGA010000357.1:0-3456 GCA_035249775.1 Nocardioidaceae bacterium
GGACGCCGGCAACGAGGTGATCTACACCGGCCTTCACCAGACGCCCGAGCAGATCGTCGAGACCGCGATCCAGGAGGACGCCGACGTGATCGGGCTGTCGGTCCTGTCCGGTGCGCACATGACGCTGTTCAAGAAGCTGATCGCCCTGCTCGACGAGCGCGATGCCCGCGACATCGTGGTCTTCGGTGGCGGCATCATTCCCGAGGACGACATCCCGCTGCTCGAGGAGGCCGGGGTCGCCAAGGTGTTCACCCCGGGCGCCACCACCACCGAGATCGTCGCCTGGGTCAAGGAGAACGTGGCGGACGCGTCCGGCATCGAGGCCTGAGCGCCCGGACGAACAGCTGCCCCACCTCCTGCACCCGCTCGGCCAGCTCGGCGGGCTCCTCGACGGTGAAGTCGGCGCCGACTGCGGCGAGCACCATCATCGGCCAGCCCAGGTCATCGACCTCCATGCGTAGCCGGGCGGTCCGGGGGCTCACCTCCTCCACGTCGCCCCAGGTCCCGACCGCGGCCTTCACCTCGCTCGCGGGTGCCTGGACCAGCACCGCCACTCGATGCCGCTGGTGCGTGGTGGCGATGCCCTGCTGCACGAAGGCCGCCGCATCGCCGCCGGGAAGCTCGCGCTGCCGGAACCGGGTGCCGGTGGTCTCCGGCCGGGACAGCCGGTCGACACGGAAGCTGCGCCAGTCATGACGCATCAAGTCCCAGCCGACGAGGTACCAGCGCCGGCCCAGTGAGACCAGTCGGTGCGGCTCGACCGTGCGCGTCATGGTCTCGCCGTCGCGCGGCGTGTAGTCGAACCGCACCCGCTCGTCGTCGCGGCAGGCCATGGCCAGCGTGGAGAGCACCGACGCGTCGATGGTGGGTCCACCGCCGAACGCCGCCGGAACGGTGTAGGACTGCAGCGCGTCGACCCGCCGGCGCAGCCGCGGGGGCATCACCTGGACGATCTTGCTGAGCGCCCGCACCGAGGTCTCCTCGATGCCGGCCACCATCCCGCCCGCCGCCGCGCGCAGCCCCACTGCGATCGCGACCGCCTCCTCGTCGTCGAGGAGCAGTGGCGGCAGAGCGGCACCGGCCTGCAGCTGGTAGCCACCAGCGGTTCCTCGCACGGCGTCGACGGGATAGCCGAGCTCGCGCAGCCGCTCCACGTCGCGGCGCAGGGTGCGTGGGCTGACCTCGAGCCTGTTCGCGAGCTCGCCTCCGGACCAGTAGCGGTGGGTCTGGAGCAGGGAGAGGAGCTGGAGCATGCGGGCGCTGGATCCGGGCATGTCTCGAGGTTAGTCCGGATTGAGGACAGGAACTGACCTAAAGGGTTCCTAGCGTGGAGGTCATGAACTCCACACCGATGATCCACACCCAGGAGCTGACCAAGCAGTTCACGGTCGGCAAGCGAACCGTCGAGGCCGTCCGCGGACTCGACCTGACCGTCGAGGCGGGGGAGCTCGTCGCGCTGCTCGGACCCAACGGCGCGGGCAAGTCCACCACTCTGCGGATGCTCACCACGCTGATCGCGCCGACGTCGGGGCGGGCATTCGTGGCCGGGCACGACGTCACCGGGGACCCGCGCGAGGTCCGCCGCCGGATCGGCTACATCGGCCAGGGCAACGGTGCCGGGCACCAGCAGCGCGGACGCGACGAGCTGGTGAGCCACGGCCGCGCGTACGGGATGAGCCGCCGCGACGCACGAGAGCGGGCGGCGGAGCTGGTCGCGTCGCTCGACCTGTCGGAGGTCGCCGACCGGAAGGTCTCCAGCCTCTCCGGCGGCCAGCGTCGTCGCCTCGACGTCGCCATGGGCCTGATCCACGCGCCGGGACTGCTGTTCCTCGACGAGCCCTCCACCGGCCTCGACCCGCAGAACCGGGCGAACCTGCAGCAGCACCTCGTCGCGTTGCGGGAGCGGTTCGGCACCACGGTCGTGCTCACCACCCACTACCTCGACGAGGCCGACTCGCTCGCCGAGCGCGTCGTCGTCATCGACCACGGACGGGTGGTGGCGGACGACACTCCGGCCAGGCTCAAGGCCAACCACGCTGGCGACCGGGTCACGCTCGTCGTCGACAGTCCGGGTGATGCGGACAGGTCGGCCGCTCGGATCGGCGCAGCACATCCGGACGCCCAGGTCGACGTACACGGTGACCGGGTGAGCGTCCGGGTCGCGGGCGGCACCTTCCTGCTGCCGCGGCTGCTCCGCGATCTCGACTCCGCCGGAGTGACCGTGCGGTCCGCGGAGGTCTCGCGGCCGACGCTCGACGACGTGTTCCTCAACCTGACCGGGCGGAGCCTCCGTGAGGGCCGCGCCGGAACCGAATCCTCTCCGCAAGGCTTCACCGCCGTTCACGACCTGGAGGTCTCCGCATGAACACGCTGATCCGTGACACCAACCTGGTCTTCGCCCGCGAGCTCCGGCCGGTGCTCCGCGAGCCGTTCTCGGTGGTCTTCTCGATGATCCAGCCGTTGTTCTTCCTGGCGCTGTTCGCGCCCTTGCTGAGCAGCGTGTCCGGCCTCGGCGCCGGCAGCTCGCTGCAGTGGTTCGTGCCGGGCATCGTCGTGATGTCGTGCCTGTTCGGGGCATCGATGACCGGGTCGAACCTGTTGATGGAGATGCAGACCGGCTCGCACGAGCGCACCCTGGTCACGCCGCTGTCCCGTCCGGCGCTGCTGGTGGGCCGGGCGCTGAAGGAGATCGTGCCGGTGGTGGTCCAGGCAGTGATCGTGGTCGCCGTGGTCGTGCCCTTCGACTTCGAGCTGCACGTGCTCGGCACCCTGGTCGGGCTGGTCATCCTCGGAGTGTTCTGCGTCGGACTGGGCTCCTTGTCCTACGCGCTGGCGCTGGCCGCGAAGGGGCAGGACTGGATCTTCTGGACCGTGCAACAGACGCTGCTGTTCCCGTTGCTGCTGCTCGCCGGCATGCTCCTGCCGATCGACGGCGGACCGGGCTGGCTGCAGACGATGTCGCAGCTGAACCCGCTGACCTACATCGTCGACGCGGAACGGGCGCTGTTCTCCGGGACCTTCGACGCCGGGCTGCTGGCCGGTGGAAGCGCCGCAGCCATCCTCGTGTGCGCGTTCGGTGTCTGGGTCGGTGCTCGGTCGATGCGCGCCGCCGACTGAGCTCCGGCCGGCGCTTGCCGGTTCAGTACCTGCTGACTGACTTTGGTGCTCAGCGCACACGCTAGAGAGGAGCGTTTTCGGCCTGGAGAGCCGGAGATGCTCCTTTCTTCATGGGATCGTGACGGCCTCAGCCTGGGTGGGCGTGAACGTAGCCGGCGATGAGCTCGGCGACCTCGGCCGGATGTGACCGGGTGACCCAGTGCCCGGCCTCGATCCGGACCACCGTCAGGTCGCTGCACGCCTGGTCGAGGTCGTCCACCATCACGTCGGTCACGAACTTGTCACCCGTCGGCACGATCACCTGCACTGGGACTTCGGTACGCAGCTGACCAGGCCGAC